>JBCHKQ010000003.1 GCA_039023545.1 Spirochaetia bacterium 38H-sp
AAATCCTCTCCATAATCAATACATTTCTCACAAAATCCACCAGGCAAGGTGTCTTTGCCACCATGAGCATAATAAAACTTTCTCCGCAAGCAGACACTGTGGAATACGCTAGTGCTGCGCACCTTCCTGCCATCATAATAGAGAGCGACGCTACGATAAAAAAACTTGACACAGCAGGACTCCCTCTGGGATTGGAAACATCAAGCAACTATCATAACATAAAAAAAGAACTTTCTCCCGGCACAACCATCATATTATACACGGATGGGATAACAGAAGCCACAAATATAAACAGTACAGCACTTGGAGAAAACGGACTAATAAAAATGCTCCAAAAGCACAGACATCTGGACGCAGAAAATATGATAAAGCAAATAGAAGAAGAAATAGAAAACTACACGCAAAATACAATGCTCTCTGACGATCAGACGCTTTTGTTGATAAAAAATAGAAAAACACAATAGACCGAACGGCAGAAGGCCAGCTTCTGCCTGCCTTCCGGCGCATAAAAAGCGAAGCTGCTAAGAATAATTATATTCATTGATATAGAATTCTGCAATTATGCTATATATTAAAACAGCCTTATTTTGCATTATAAGAAAATATCTTGTTTTAATATATATTTGTGACTTACAATAAAAAATAAGGAGAAGACTATGGGACTTCTGTACAATGTTCCCAATGCTACAACATGGGGGATTGGGATTTTTATCCTTTTTGCTCTTATGGCCTTTAACGAATTGGGACGTACTACAAAGTGGGGTGGACTGATACTTTTCTTATTTGTTCCTTTGTTTTTGACTCTCTTTGTCTGGCCAAAGACAAATCCTCCTGGAAACGAGTATGGTACGGGAACATGGTTTGTTTGGGTCAAAACCTATTCTGCTCTGGCAGGTGCTCTCGGTTTTTGGGCCATACGCTTTGTTCCGGGATTGGTAAAAAAAAAGTGGGTCTTACTTTTCCCTCCGTTGATTCTGGCGCTCAATATTCTGGAAGCAGTTATAAGGGATTTTCAGGTTTTTTCTTTTGGTCTATGGGATGGCGGCTATGTGGATAACCTTTGGCTTATGTCAGGCCCATGGAACATAATGAACGGTATAGCCGGGATACTCAATATCATCACCATCTGTGGCTGGTCCGGTATATTTATATCAAAAGATTCCTCCAAAGATATGATTTGGCCGGATATGATTTGGAGCTGGATTATTGCCTATGACCTGTGGAATTTTGCCTATGTATACAATTGTATAGCAGACCATTCTTTTTATGCCGGTTTGCTTCTGTTGCTTTCCTGCACTATTCCTGCGTTCTTTATAAAAAAAGGTGCGTGGCTTCAGCACAGGGCTTCTACATTGAGCCTCTGGATTATGTTTGTAATGACGGTTCCTTCTTTTGTGGATCGTATTCTACCTGTTCCCTCCACCCATGATCCGAGAGCCTTTTTTGTAGTGAGCTTGCTTGCGCTTCTGTCCAATATTGCCCTGGCAGGATATCAGTTTATAAAAATATTTAGAAAAAAATTAAACCCTTTAAAAGACGAGATTTATACTGATAGCCGTGATTATCAGACCATAGTAAAGATAAACTCATAAATACATTTCTTTAAAAATTTATTTTGCCGGATTAGCTGATACTATTGTGCAAGAAACGCTTTAAACAAGCTTCCGGTAAAATAAATGGATAAGCTGCTTTTTTCTTATTAAGGCGTGATAAATAGGCATTCCATATAGGATGATTATTTTTAGAGCAGTACAAGATTGATAAGTGTTTTTTTCATAATATAAAGTTCTGGAAATAAGGATTACAGAACTTTTTGATATAAATAAAGAATTTAAATGCACAATGAGATATATGCTATCTGTAAGAAGAGATTCTAATAAATAAGAAAACATCGGATATATTTGGAGTAGTTTGCAAATTAAAAAAATGGAGACGATATGAAGATATTGACGATAAATGGTAGTTATCATAAAAATGGCACAATAGCCAAGGCTTTGAAATCTGTTTTAGCTATAGCAGAAGAAAATGGACATGAGACAGATATTGTAAATTTATCCGATGCTAATCTTGCTTTTTGTAAAGGTTGTTATAGTTGTCAGACAAAGGGGGGGATGTATATACAGAGCTGACATAGAAGAATTGGAACATAAGTTGGCAGGTTCTGATATTCTGATCTTTGGCTCACCCACGAATTGGGCAAATATGTCTTCTTTGATGCTTAATTTTTTTGAACGTTTGTTTGGCTTTTTGATAAAAGAACGTGATGGCGCTCCGCCTTTAAAAAACTTACCGGGAGGTAGAATGGTGGTGCTCATAACTGCTTGTTACACACCTTTCCCCTTTAATTTGTTTTTTTAACCAATCCTCCTCTGTGCTGAGCAGAATAACAGAGGTTTGCCGTTACTCTGGATTTAGGGTCATACAGAAGCATACAATTACCGATGCTTACCATAAGGATTTACCGGAAGGATGGAAAAGATAAAGAAAAAAGTAAAAAAATATTTTGAGGTAGAAATAGAGACGATTACGATTATAAAATGGTTTTGGTTGTATAATGAAGAAAAAAGGATACGATAGACCAGCCGTCAAAGATATCGCACTTTTTGTCTGTTTTCCGGCTCATAAAATAAAAGTGGGCATGTAAAAGTCTCTGAGTCCATGTCTTTGCCTTGGGCAGGAGGGGCTGCGCCTTTGTTGTCTTATTGTCGTATATGGCGCAGTCCCGACGTTCGGTATAAAAACTTTTTAAAAGCAGGCTTGTAAAAAAAAACAAATGAGGGTTGTGTTATTGAGGATAAAAAGTGCTACAGGCATAGGGTGGTATAAGCGAGACAAATAATATGATAAGCAGTAAAATAAAATATATAAAGGAGCATTTATGAGAAAAAATATCTTTTTGTTGATTGTTTGTCTTGCAATACTCCTTACTGCAAACATCTTTGCTCAGGAAGAAAAAAATGGCACATCCGGTTTTTTTGTTACCCCTGAGCTGTCAGTATGGGGACTGGGAGCAATAGCAGGGTACAGGTTTTCTGGTTTTTTATCGGATAATATGGACACAATCCCATATGTCGGGGTTAAAGGCGGCTATTTTTATGATAACTACTACAGGTTGCCTGACGGCTCTGTGTTTTCACATCCCACCGCAGGTTATAACGCAGAAGACAGCTCTTATTCCTACTGGTTATTGTCATGGCAGTCAGGGCTTATACAGAGCTTTCTCTCAGAGGGTAAGCACGATTATATAGGGCTTGATCTATCCTATAAAGGTGAGCTAAGAAACAATATAAATGATGCTAAGAAAAATGAGCTTCTGTTTTCCTCTGATATTCCGGAAAAAAATGCTTCTCTGAGCAGCTTTCTTAAAGCATCGTTTTTTATCAACTATAGACTTCCTCATCCGGTTCATCAGTATGTGCAGGGCGCATATGCAGAAGTATGGTATCTTACAATGCCTGACACTATGGGCAGTGCTCCGGGAGGCAGTCTTAGCTACTCCGCATTTGGTGCGGACACTTCGTATGCCTTTACGGCCTTTGACTCTGATACAGGCAAAAACGAGTTTTGTATAGTAGTCGCAGTCCACGCAGGAGGCGAGTACGTATACGGTGATGCAATCCCATTTTACAGTAAAGGATATGCTTGGGAGTATATACGCGGAGCAGATGGACACGGGCTTGATACGCTAGCTTCGCTGGCTGCCAATGCAGAGGTAAGATTCTATTTTCCTTCTCCAGGAATCATAGCCAATCTCGCTATATGGCCTGTCTTGTACATATTTAGCGACAACGGCTACTTCTGGGACGATGCACCTTCTGACGGAACACAAGTCTCCACAGCAGGAGCAGGCTTTGCACTGGAGTTTGCCCCCGTATTAGTCCTCTCCATGTCAACACAATGGCGGCTTACCGATACCAATATAGACGGCACAAAGTGGGTTCCAATTAAAATAAGCCTTGGTTCTTACCTGTTTTAATACATATAATACCGAACGTCGTACCTGCGCCTTTCCAAGATGCAGTACTTCATAAAATGGCGCAGGTACTCCTGCCTCCGGCAAACACTTTCTGAGTTCCTCCCAAAGGTAAAGCAGACATTTTAACATCTTCCATCTCGGAAGAAGGCTGCCATATCTCCTGCGCATTTTTCCCATTGTAAGAGCTGCCCGACATAAAAGCTCATGTTTTTTTAAAACGCGCAGCAGCCTTTCTCAATCTGTCCATAACAGCGCGCCCAAGCCCTTCTTCTGGTACAGACTCTGCAAAAATCACACTCACCCCTGCATTCTCAAGCTCGTGTAACGCATCAAAAAGCCTTACCGCAGCCTCCGACATATTGCCCGCAGTGCTCAAAACCCTACATACCCCGCAAGCGGCCTCCGGCACCCTTCGGAAGGCAAGTACCCCTGCATCGGGTGACAGGGCTTCCCTTGGGAAAGAGCCTTTCTCAAAAGCAAGCTCCTCAAGCAAAACAAGTGGTACAACAGGTGCATAGTGCCACTCAAGCTCGCCCGGGCTCTCACTAGCAGACCTCTCTCTGTCAGAAGAAGATACATCTTTGCTACATGTAAAATAGGACACATTCTTACCATGTGTAGAGGTGGAAACCGACTTTGGCATATCTGGAGCATCGGCCTTATTGTGTGCAGAAAAATCTGTTTTTTTTGTAAGCCGCATATGCAGAAAAGACTCTATATCTTCTATGGCAAGCCCTCCTGGACGGAGAAGCACTACCTCCTCGTCTGTAACCCTGACTACTGTGGATTCCACACCAACTGTAGTGTGCCCTCCGTCAAGTACTATCCCAATCCGACCATCAAGTTGTTCTATCACATGAGAAGCCTTTGTGGGACTCAATCTCCCAAAAAGGTTTGCGCTTGGAGCAGCAACAGGAACACCTGCAGCGCGGATAATCTCTCTTGCGACAGTGTGAGCAGGCATACGTACACCTACGGTAGAAAGCCCTGAAGTTACAATGGACGGAACCTTATCCGCACGCGGAAGAACAATCGTAAGAGGTCCCGGCCAAAAACGCTCTGCAAGCCTGCGGGCTATGGGAGGGAAATAAGTCACAACAGATTCTGCCATGTCAAAATCAGAGACATGAACGATAAGGGGGTCAAAAAAAGGCCTTTCCTTTGCCTCAAAAATCCTGGCCACAGCAGATGCATCAAGAGCATTGGCCCCTAGCCCGTATACAGTCTCAGTGGGAAAAGCAACAAGGCCGCCGGAACGCAGAACCCCGGCAGCCCTGCGTATGGAAGAAGAAGAAACATCAAGAATAAGCGTCTCCATATCAGGAAATAAACTCCTCGATTACAGCAATAGCCTCGGAAAGTGGCATGACATCAAACCACTCGCGTGCTGTAAGTTCATTGGCATAAGCCATATAAAGAGCAGAAATAGCGCTCCTAAAACGCTCAGGAAGAGGCTTGGGACCTTCTCCTACCAGCTTGCGCCAGTGCAGCCTGTCTTTCTTCTTAGCCTCTTCAACCCTCCTATACCAGTCGGAAGACCTGTAAAAAATACGTGCAACCTCTTTGCTCATGGGAATACCCTTATAGGTAAACCTGCATTCATCAAGGGTGCCTAGAGCATCCACAACAACAAGATTGCGCTCTATATCAAACCCATACTCAACCTTACCATCCTCGTTGATAAGCCCCAACCTGCTTGCCTGTTCGCTTATAAGTTGGTCAAGCATGAGAGTTCTTTCTCTCAAAAGATTGTACTCATCGTCGGATAGACCTGCAATTTCTCTGGCTTCTGTCCATGACATATACCTGTCAGTCTCTTCCAGCTTGGACGACACATCCAGAATAGGCATATATAGCCTTTGTCCGGGAACCGGCATGGAATCTAGCCCCAGCTCATGAGGAGTAACATCCCCCCTTTCCAAACGTTTAAAAACGCTGGAGCCTGCAGGCAGACTGTTTCTATATATAACCTCAAGCGGGATAAGAATATTCCCCGGTCTTGAGGAAAAAGCAGAGTAATCGTAAGATCCGTTCTTAAGCTCGGGCTTTATAACTCTGAGAAGGTCAAACTCAAGTTCGTTAATAGGACCCTTAGCCTCTGCAAGCGGCTTTACCTCTCCGTCCTCCACGACACCGCGGTACTGAGTCTTAACACCCATATTTTCCAGCAGTTCAAAAAAATAAGCAGTAGCAATACAAATTGCAGACCCCTTATTTTCTATATCATCCGGCATCTTACCCCAGTCAAAAACAGAATATCTGTCAGAAAAAACAAAGCGTCCTATTCCCGGAGCATTCTCAGACGCAGGCACAAGCACCCTAACATCCTTAACACTACCCATTATCCCTCCAAAGTATAAATATAGAAAAAAATAGCATAATTATGCAAAAATGAAAATATATGAGAAATGTCAAACCATAGCATATTCATATCACCTTTTTATACCGAACGCACTGACCGTGCACATGCACGGTCAGTGCTGCTCCCCGGCGGGAAAAAATGGAAGAGATGCAATATTAACTCTCTTTTATGTGCTCCATATTTGCCTAAGGCAGGCAAATGCGTGCCTTTCTCACCTGTGTTTCTTCCTTGTGCACGCATTATGCCGTTCGGTTTGTTTTATTTGAATTTTGATATTGGTTTAACATTATTTTAACATTTGAACCTGATATTATTGTCATACCTAATATGCCATAGGAGGATTAGGCATGAAGAAAATTTTTTTTGTATTGACAGTAATGTCACTTGCCAGTGCTGTTTTGTTTGCGGGACCTCAGGGCGAGGAGGGCTCGTTGTCAGGTACTATCAGGATTGCAGGCAGTAGTACTGTGTATCCTATCACTACGGCTGTAGCCGAGGATTTTACTGCCATGTATCCCGATGTTCAGATTGCCGTACAATCTACGGGAACGGGCGGAGGTTTTAAAAACTTTTTTATTCCGGGCAAAACAGAAATCAATGACGCCAGCCGTCCCATCAAGGATTCTGAGCTTGCTGCTGTGCGTGATAGTGGGGATGATGTTCTGGAGTTTCAGGTTGCTACAGATGCTATTACGGTTGTTGTAAGTCCGGATGCCAACTGGATTGATGGTATCAGTATAAAGCAGCTCAATAGGATTTGGAGACCGGAAAATCCTGCTGTAAAATGGAGCGATGTGGATCCGTCATGGCCTGATGAACCTTTTGAGCTGTATGGGCCTACCAGTGCTTCCGGTACTTTTGACTTTTTTACTGAGAAGGTCATGGGTGAGGAAGGCGTAAGCCGTGCTGACTATCAGGGTACAGAGGAAGACAATACTATTGTCCAGGCAGTTTCATCTTCCAAGTATGCGCTTGGTTACTTTGGGATGGCTTATTATCTTGAAAACAAGGACAAGGTTAAGCCTCTCAAGATTGAGGGTGTGCTTCCTTCTCTTGAGACAGCACGTACTTATGAGTATCCTCTTTCTAGACCTATATTTATCTATGTGAGAAAAAGTGTCCTTTCCAGACCTGAGATTGTAGAGTTTGTCAAGTATTATATCAAGCAGACAAACACTTCTCTTATAAGCAAGATAGGTTATGTGCCTGTAACCGATGATGTAGTAGAGAAGAATCTTGAGAAGCTTGAGAAGGCTGTAAAGGAAGTTTCCGGGAATTAATAAGGTTTTGGAGGGGCGACTTACGCCTCTCCTCTTTTATTTTTGTCATTTGAGGTAGGGAATGGGTATAGACAGACGTAGGATAGTTATTTCCGATCCGCCGCACAAACTGGAAAAAAGGGTGCGGATTTTGTTTTTTTCTGCTGCTGTGTTGTCCGTTGTTGTTACGGTAGGTATAGTGGCGGTTCTTTTGGTGGATTCTGTTGTTTTTTTTAAAAATGTATCTTTGTGGGATTTTATGATGGGTTCTGAGTGGGCGCCTACCATAAAACCCTACAGATACGGGGTTCTTCCCATATTGAGCGGTACTGTTACATTTACTCTTACAACTGCACTTATTGCTCTTCCTGTGGGTTTGCTTACTGCTGTTTTCCTTGCTGAGTATGCTCCGCCCAGATTGCGTGCTGTTCTCAAGCCTGCTCTTGAGATTCTTGCAGGTATACCCACTGTTGTTTATGGATATTTTGCTCTTGTGTATGTTACTCCGTTTCTACGTAATTTTTTTCCGGATATTTCCACTTTTAATGTGCTCAGCGCTTCCATTGTCGTGGCAATAATGATTATCCCCACTATAAGCAGTATAAGCGAGGATGCGATAAGAGCTGTGCCGGATAAACTCCGCTACGGTGCTTATGGTCTTGGAATGACAAGGTTTCAGACTATAAGGACTGTTGTGCTTCCTTCTGCATTGTCAGGGATAACTTCTTCCTTTATCCTTGGAATATCCAGGGTTATTGGCGAGACCATGGCAGTAACCATTGCTGCCGGTAGAATGCCCAGGATTGTAAACCTTCTCAACCTTAGTGATACTTTTTTAAAGCCAATACAGACAATGACTTCTGCAATGGTAGAGGTGGGGTTAAGCGATGTTTCTGGTGACAGTCCTGCATACATGAGCCTGTATGCTGTAGGTTTTTTATTGTTTTTATTTACTTTGGCTCTCAATCTGATTAGCCAGAAGATAAAGAAAAAATTCAGGGAGAAGTATCAATGACAGCGGATAAGATTAAAAATGCACTTGATAAGCCTGCATGGTGGCACAGCAGCTTAGTAGAAAAGGGTAAGGATAAGGTATTTATAGCTTTTGCTTTTGTTGCTGCCTTGTGGGGTATTGCTGCGCTTGCAGGTCTTCTTGTGTATGTTTTTTCTGATTCTCTTGGTTGGGTGGATTGGCAGTTTATTACAAGCAGACCATCAAGGTTTGCAGAAAAGGCAGGTGTTTGGCCGGTCCTTTTGGGTTCTTTTTATCTTATACTGCTTGTGGGAATAATGGTTCTGCCGTTAGGGGTTTTTGCTGCAATATATCTGGAAGAATATGCACGTGATGGGAAACTCAAGCGTTTTATAGAAACCAATATAGCCAACCTTGCGGGAGTTCCTTCTATTGTATATGGGCTTTTGGGATTGGGGCTTTTTGTAGGTCTGTTTGGCCTTCCTATAGGCTGTCTGCTTGTAGCATCTATGACCCTTATGCTGAGAGTTTTACCCATAGTTATAGTCTCTTCCCAGGAAGCTATAAGAAGTGTTCCGGACAGCCAACGTTTTGCTGCTCTTGGTATGGGGATGACCAGGTGGCAGATGATATCTTCTGTTGTGCTGCCGGAGGCATTTCCTGGTATACTTACCGGGCTTATACTTGCGCTTGCAAACGCAATGGGAGAGACGGCACCCCTGATAATGGTAGGAGTGGCTCACTCCATCTTTAGTCCTCCTAGAGGGCTTTTATCAGCATTTGGTGCACTGCCGTTGCAGATATTTGCATGGTCCGATTATCCGCAGAATGAGTTTCAGCATGGGGTAGTGCCTGCTGCAATAGTTGTGTTGCTTACAACACTCATATTGTTAAACGGAACAGCCGTGTATCTAAGACACAGGTTTTCTGTCAAGAAAAGATAATAAGTCTGAGAAAGAAACGGAGAGATAAAATGGTAGAGATAAAAAGCAAACTTCCAGAAAAAGAGAAAAAAACAGACAAGCCGGATATAGTAATAAAAGCAGAGTCTTTGTCCCTGTATTACGGCAGCAAAAAAGCACTACACGAGATAAACCTGCCTATATACAAGAACAGGATAACAGCCTTTATAGGTCCATCTGGCTGTGGTAAATCCACACTTTTGCGCTGCTTTAACCGTATGAATGAGATAGTAGCTGACGTAAACATAGAGGGTAATGTCTATTTCCACGAGCAGGATATATACGATAAGGATGTTGACCCAGTTATGCTCAGGAGGCGTATAGGAATGGTTTTTCAGCAGCCCAATCCTTTTCCCAAGAGCATATATGATAACGTGGCATATGGACCAAAAATGTATGGCATTAGGGACAAAAGCCTACTTGACGAGATAGTTGAGACCAGCCTTCGTGAAGCTGCACTATGGGACGAGGTAAAAGACAGCCTAGATAAAAACGCATTGGCTCTATCCGGTGGTCAGCAGCAGAGACTTTGTATAGCACGCACAATAGCCGTGCAACCGGAAGTAATCCTTATGGATGAACCTGCCTCGGCACTTGACCCCATATCCACTGCCAGGATAGAAGAGCTAATGCAGAAGCTGTCCAAAGAATACACCATTATAATCGTTACTCACAACATGCAGCAAGCTGCCCGCTCCTCTGACTATACCGCTTTTCTTAATCTCAACGAAGAGCTTGGAGCAGGATATATAGAGGAGTTTGGCCCTACTAGAGAATTGTTTCTCAATCCAAAGAATAAGAAGACAGAGGATTACATATCGGGAAGATTTGGCTAAGGACTACAGGCCTGAGGCCTTTACATATCGCCGGGGATGCCCGGCTTTTTTTTATAAAATATAGCCCGAACGCGCAGCCTTTGGCTGCGCTGCCTACGGCTGTATCTTTTATCTTTATTCCTGCTTTTTTGCCTAGCATATGTCTTTTGCAGGAGGAAATGCTTTCTTCTTCTTTTACTTTATTTTGAGCGTTTCCGACGTTTGGTCCATTATTTTTTTAACCTTATGACAAACTGTGTGCCGCCTGTAGGCGGGCTTTCTGCCTCTATACCTCCCCCGTGACTTTCTACTATATGCTTGACTATAGCCAGTCCAAGGCCTGTCCCGCCTGTATTCCTGTTTCTTGAGCTTTCTACACGATAAAAACGCTCAAAGATTCTGGACAGGTCCTTTTGTGGTATACCCGGGCCATTATCCCTTATGATTATTCTGCTTATGTCTGCTTCTTCCTGCCAGTCTATCGTAACGGTTGTGCCTGCCGGGCAGTACCTTACTGCGTTGTCCAGGATATTCCCCAGCGCCTGTATCATTAGTCCGGGATTTGCCATTATTGTGATATCCGGTTTTTCTACAGTGCTGATTGTTATGCCTTTTTCTTCTGCTGCATTGTTTATTGTATCGATTGCTTTTTGTATGAGCTCAGAGAGGGAATGAGGAGCTTTTTTTATTTCTGTATTGTTCTGCTCTATGCGTGAGAGCATGAGAAGGTCTTCCACTATGTTTCCAAGTCGTACTGCATTGTTATGTATCGTTTCTGCAAAGCGTCTTGCAGTGCTGTCTTCTGGAGAGATTATTTCTGCAAGGGTTTCCGTATATCCTATAATGCTGCTTATGGGGGTTTTAAGCTCGTGTGAGACGTTGGAAACAAAGTCCTTTCTTATTTTTTGCAGTTTTTTTATGCTGCTTATGTCTCTTATGACTATTATTGCACTATTTTCTTCCCTGTTGAGACTTATAGGGCTTATGCTTATTTCCTGGTATCTTTCTCCGTCAGGACAGTATTCGTATCTTGCACCTTTTTTATTCTCATAGCACCTCAGGATCTTTTCTATAAGGCTGTTGTTTTTTATAAGCATTCCTACTGGTTTTCCTGTTGCGGATTCTTTTATGCCGCACATCTTAAGTGCTGCAGGATTTGCGTAGCTTACCCTCAATTTTTCGTCCGCGAGTATTATGCCTTCTTCCATATGCTCTGTTATAAGCTCGTATACCTCCAGTTTTGCTCTTGTCCTGTCAAGCTTTGAATCCGTCTTGATTATCCTCTCCAGAGCTGCTTGCTCGAGAGGAGCTATGATCCTTATAAATGGAGAGAAAAATCCAGAACCTGTGGAGAGAAGGGGAGGATGAGGAGCTTTTATCCTTTTTGAGATTTCTTCTACAAATGTTTTTTGTCTTATAAGCAGATAGAAGATAAAAAGAAAGGATATGAGCGAGTTGAGCATCAGAGGTATGAGTATTGCACTGTAAGGAAAAGGATTTATAAGCGGCAGCTCTAGCAAAAGGACTTGACTTGAGTTGTAGATGTTACTGGCTACCTTTATGAGACCCCTGTCATACCAAGCATAGGGAAGGTCGGAGGGAATGCCGGATTCTTTATCTGATAATATTTTGTATTTAAAGTATGCGCCGGAGAAAAAATTGAGCGGTGCGGAAGCATCCTGCCTCTTTTCTAGCACTATTCCAAGAGAAGATGCAAAGGCGAGAGCCTGCTTTTTCTGTATATCTATATTCTTTGCTGTCTCCGATATGCCTATAAAAATGGTTACAAGAATAGAAATGACCAGGGAAAAAGCAAAAATAAACAATAGATTTCCATAGGAAACCGAGCTTTTTCTGTTGTCAGGTTTCAAACTTGTATCCCACTCCTCTTATGGTACGAATATAATCCCGTGCCTTACCAAGCTTTTTTCTTATACTGAGAATCTGCACATCAACGGAACGCTCGGTTACAGCATAGTTATTGCCTCTTACTGCATCTATTATCTGTGCTCTGGAAAAAACCCACCCGGGATTTCTTGCAAGAAAATAAAGTATATCAAACTCCGTAGCTGAGAGTTCCACGGCTTTACCTTCTACCTCTGCTCTATGTTTTAGCGGGTCTATGGAGAGGATACCTATGGAGACAAGACCAGTAACATCGGTTTTTTCTGTTTTTACGCGCTTTAAGACCGCCTTGATTCTTGCAAGAAGAACCCTCGGACTAAAAGGCTTGGTAACATAATCATCTGCTCCCAGCTCAAGGCCTATGACGATATCAGCTTCTTCTGCCTTGGCTGTAAGCATTATAATTGGGATATTTGTAGTAGCTTTATCTGCTTTTAAGTCCCTGCAGACCTCAAGTCCATCCTTACCTGGGAGCATGAGGTCAAGAACAACAACGTCAGGTAGCTCGCTGCGGACGATCTGCAGAGCTGTGTTTCCATCCTCTGCCGTGCTGACTCTATATCCCTCACGCTCAAGATTAAAAGCAACAAGTTCTCTTATGTCAGGCTCGTCATCCACAACAAGCACATGTGCCTTCATGTTGTCTCCTGTCAATTGAGATCCTCATGCCTGTTGGTTACACTGTATACGACCCACTCACAGATATTGGTAACATGGTCACCAAGTCTTTCCATAAACCTGTTTAGAAAGAGAAGAGAAGTAAAATCCTGAGCAAGCTCTGGATTTTTCTTTATCAGTTCAAAAAGATGGGAAAGAAGTTCGTTATGCATGGTATCTATCTTCTCATCCCTGCTTGCTGTCTCTCTTGCCAAATTAGCATCCTGCTCTACATATGCTTTAAGAGCTGTGTCCAACATATCTATGCCTACCTCAAGCATATAAAAAAATTGGCCAAACTCATCCAGAAGCTCCTTATTATTTAGTCTGATGAGGGCCTTTGCAAAATGCACAGCATGGTCGCCAATTCTCTCTATATTGGAGATAAGCTTAAAAGATGTGAGAATCTCTCTTAGGTCGCTCGCAACAGGTGTATAAGAAGCAAGAAGCTGAGCACAGAAATCTTCAAGCTCTACCTGCATTCTGTTAATCCTTTCCTCATGTTCAAAGACAGAATCGCATGCAGCTGTATTCTTCTCCTTGAGAGCTGCGAGAGCTAGCTTTAGAGCTTCCTCAACCTCAAGCCCCATCTTAAAAATATTGTCACGCAAGATAACAATTTCTTCCTCTAGTTTATTTACCATAAATCACTCCCAAAGCAAAATTAAACGCAGAATATAAAGCAAATATAAAAAAACTGTTAAAACTATGTAAAAACAATTAAATAATATTACAAATATCTCTTTTTGTCCCTCGGAAAAATGCCGAAAAAATAAACAGTACATGACAAGGAGTGGACATGCGAGTAGAGTACTTTAAAGTAAAAGGTAAAATCCCCACATATGCAGAAATCCTCTCCGAGACAGAGGAAAAACTCCTCATGAGAATCACCAAGTATCACGACGGTGATATCATAAGCACAAAGACATGGATGGACAGAACACTATTTAACACATGCCTAAGAACAGGATATCTCCTTCCCGCGCAAAAAGAAGAACAGCAAAAACTGCATGCCTGATTTAAAAAATATAAAACCGAACGTCGTACCTGCGGCGATTGTAGTAAAAAAGGCAGGAGTGCCGCAGTTACTCCTGCCTTTGGCTTGTATGGGGTAGAGCAAGTGTTATCTGCCAGAAGAAATTGCTTCTATATATACGGCTTCCATCTTTTCTGCATGTAGAGGGATGCTTCTTTTCCTGCCTACTTGGGGAGAAAACTTCTTAAAACTTTCCAGAAGCTTTCTATCTTCTATGAGCTTTATAAGATAGTCTGCAAGCTCCTCATCAGTGTCCGCAAAAAAACCGCTTTTTCCTGGTTCTAGCTTATCAGAAAAAGCAAGGTCTCTTCTCACCACTATTGCATTGCCGCACAAAGCTGCTTCTATAGGTGTGAGCCCGTCTATCTCCGATGTAGAAGCTGTAACATAGATATCGGATATTCCGTAATACAGCTTGATCTCTTCCCAGTTTACAAAACCTGTAAAAATTACCCTAGAAGACAAGCCTTCTTTTTCTGCTATCTTCTTTAGCTTCTCTAGCTCTGGACCGTCTCCTACTATGAGTGCAAATGCGTTAGTGGATTTTTTGAGAGCCTTTGCCATGGCAAAAAAAGTTTCTATAACCCTTTTCTCCGGGCCTACTCTTCCTGTACAGTTTATAACTATGGCATCCCGGGCAATGCCAAGTTTCTCTCTGTGTTTTATTATCTCGTTTTCTGACATGGGCAGAAAAAGCTCTGTATCCATTGGATTGGGTACAACTTCTATTCTTTTATTTTCTCCTAGAAGCTTTCTATAATAGTCCATCAGTTTTAATGATGGTAGTATAAGAATCTCTGCCTTCTTGTATACATTTTTGAGGTATGTTCTTACGAGTGGTTTTATCTTGAGAAGAAAAGAATAGTTACTGTACTGTTCCCAGAGTGTGTGGCTTGTTGCAACATAGGGAATTCCCAGTTTCTTTGCTGCTTTTATCCCTGCCTTTCCCACGGGGAACTCTGTGTGTATGTGTATGAGCTGTGTATTGTGTTTATTTAGAAAGTTTATTAATTTTTTTCTGTTGATTAGGGCATAACCAAAGCCTTGTTTTGAGCCAAAGTCTAAAGATATCTGAGGGAAAAGAAGTGTGTCCTCTGTTTCTTTTATTTCTTTTCCTTCTACGTTTACGGATACTACAACAACTTTGTGGCCTCTTGCTTCCAGTCCTCGCTTTAACATAAGAGCAGAGCTTATGACGCCGTTTTTCATTGGCGGATAGCAGTCCATAAATATTGCTATGTTCATTGTTTTCTCCTGTTTTTATTGTTAAAGCATATAGTCTTGCGATATGTAGGTCAAGCTTGTTTTTCTTGTATGCCGCAGGCAGGCCTGCCCGCAGATTTTTGCTGTTTATTCTCATAATAGGCTGCGGGCAGGCCGTTCGGTATGAGGTATTTTTATCAACTTGACTTATTTGGTGCTACGTGGTAGTTTGACCTACTACATATCTTTTTTATAGAAGGAAAAAAACATGGGTATATCAGGGGTTTTGTCTTTATTAACGGCCGCACCGGAGAGTGCAGGTGCTAGTTCCGGCGGCAGCATGACTTTTACTTTTATAACTTTCGGTCTTATTTTCTTGATTTTTTATTTTCTGATTATAAGGCCTCAGAATAAGCAGCAAAAAGAAGTGCAGAAGATGATTGCATCGCTTAAGAAGGGTGATAAAGTTGTAACAATAGGCGGTATCCACGGTGTTGTACAGGCTGTCAAGGAGAATACTGTTGTTATCAAGGTGGATGATAATTCTACACTGCTTATGGAGAAGAGTGCTATTGCCCGCAGAGAGAAAGAGGGCAAGGAGTCTACTGCCAAGGATGATTCTGGCTTAAAGGTCGTCCGCAAGGACAATGAGTAATTATATCTTGCAACTGGAGTGTTTCTATGAGTAAGAAAGCGCGTCTTTTTATAGTTCTCGCTGTTATGGCTATTGGAGGTTGGTTCCTCTATCCCACTGTAAAGTGGTATTTTTTTGTTTCCGAGGAAGACAAAAAGATTGCTCAGTCTTCTATGGAAGAAATCCGGGTGTATGCACAGTCCTTTGCTGCGGATCTTTCTTCTGAGCTTATTGAGCTTGTCAAGTCTAATCCCGATGCAAAGATTGATGAGAAGTTTTCCTTTCTAATCGATATTGCCAAGAAGTATTATCAGAGACTGGAGAAAGATATTCCTGCAGAATGGACTTATGCCAATCTGCTTTCTGTTTTTCCGGGTAAGGCTAAGCTGTTTGAGGAGATTGAGGACTATCAGAGAGAAAGAATCCTTGCTCTCAAGGATTTAAGAAGCGGGAGTCTTCAGCTTGGTCTGGATTTGTCAGGCGGTTTATCCGTAACTCTTGCGCCGGATTTTACTTCTCTTGCTGAGAGGCTGGGTAAAGAGCCTACGGAAGAACAGAAGAATGAGGCTATGGACAGCGTTATGGAGATTCTCAACAACCGTATAGACCAGTTTGGTGTTACAGAGCCACAGATAAGGCGTCTTGAGAATCAGAAGATTGTTATTGATATACCCGGAGATCCTGATCCTACTAGGGTTAATGATTTTATAGCAGGTAAGGGTAGGCTAACTTTTCACCTTGTGGATGAGGAAACAACTCAGAAGCTTATAGAGTACCAGAATGCCAATGGTGCTATGACTCCTGAGGTGTTGGCTTCCCGTGTGGATTTTGTCCCTGCCGGCACAAGAATTGCTGGATACTATGTCAAGGATAATTATGGTTCTGATAAGTTTATGTACTCCGTTGCGATTTATGATGAGGTGGGACTTGATGGTTCTTATCTTACGGACGCGCGCATAAGTTTATATAACGGACAGCCGCTTGTTTTGTTTACTCTTAGTGCTGAGGGTGGAGAGATTTTTTATAAGCTTACAAGCGCCAATATAGGCAAGAAGCTGGCTATTGTTCTTGACGGCAAGGTTAAAGAATACAAGACAGTCATAAAGAGTGCCATAAGGGATCGTGTCCAGATAGAAGGTTTCTCCATAGACGAGGCTCAGAAGGTTAAGACTCTTCTTAAGACTGCTGCTTTGCCCGTAGACCTTGTTATAGAAAACTATCAAAAGGTAGGTGCTTCTCTTGGAGAAGATTCTATAAAGCAGGGTGTCCAGGCAATCATATACGGTCTTATCCTTGTTGCAGGTTTTATGCTTCTCTGGTATAAGGGTGCCGGGCTTGTAGCGGATATTGCGCTTACGCTTAACCTTTTTCTTCTTACCGCTATACTTTCTCCGCTTGGCTTCACCATGACTCTTACCAGTATAGCCGGTGTTATTCTTACTGTTGGTATGGCGGTAGACGCCAATGTTATTATATACGAGAGAATAAAAGAAGAGCTCAGACTTGGTAAAAGTCCCGCTGCTGCGGTTAAAGCCGGTTTTGGTAAGGCATTCTGGACTATTGTGGATGCCAATGTGACGACATTTATTGCTGCTCTGTTTCTTTCCTCGATAGGAAGCGGTCCTATCAAGGGCTTTGCAGTTACTCTTGCATTTGGAATAATGTCATCAATGTTTACGTCCCTGTTTGTATCCAGACTCCTTTTTGATTTTGGCGTTGAGCAGCTCAAGGTCAAGAAGTTAAGCATCTCCTGGAGGCTCTAAGATGAAGGTAGTAAGATTTACAAAATACAGATTCATAGCAATAACCATTTCCCTGCTCATTATAATAGGCGGTGCAGTGGGAACCTATCTCAATGGCGGTTTTAACCTGGGTATAGATTTTAAAGCTGGTATGACAGAGCAGGTGTCCATAAAATCTTCTTCACCTGTGGATATAGAAGAAGTAAGAGCTGCTCTTTCTGGGCTTGATGCGCAGATCCAGCAGGTTGGAGATGCCGAGGCAAATGAGTTTATCATCAAGGTGAAACAGGAAGGAAATGATGATAATTTTAGAGATAAGATGAGAGAGAAGATACTCTCTGCTCTTTCTTCTGCCTTTGGCTCATCCAATGTGGAAGAACGTTCTTCCAACTACATAGGGCCGCGTTTTTCTGCAACACTTGCAACCCAGTCCGTTACACTGGTCTTGATTGCATTTTTGTTTATGCTTGTCTATGTATGGTTTCGTTTTGAGTTTTCATACTCCATAGGTGCCATAACAGCACTGTTTCACGATACTCTCATGGTTCTTGGCATAATAGGTCTTACCCAGCTTGAGTTTACTACAGCCACAATAGCTGCTGTACTCACAATAGTGGGTTACTCTATAAACGATACCATCGTTGTTTTTGACAGAATAAGAGAGAACACAACACTTTTAAAGGAAAAACCCTTTAAAGACATAGTCAACATCTCCATAACAGAGACACTCAGCAGAACTCTCATAACATCATTTACCACCTTTATAGCTGTTGCAGCCATATATGTTTTTGCAACAGGTGAGATACAGCGCTTTGCTCTGACCCTCATGATAGGCATAATCGTAGGAACATACTCTTCTATTTTTATAGCCTCTCCCATCATGATGGCAATCTATACACGCAAAAAGAAAGAAGAAGAGACTATCAAAGAAAAAAAGGCCATTGAAGCTGAGAAAAGAGCTAGTCAGGAACCTGTAAAAGAAGAAAAAACTATTGACAATGGTACTCCTGCAGGCGAAGCCCTTGTGAGCGGAAAGAAAAAGGTGCCCAGAAGCAAAAGAAAAAAGAAAAAATAAAAACATAATTTATACCGAACGGCTGACTGCATAAGCAGTCAGCCTTTTTTATATGTCTGTAGAATCCAGTAAAATGCGTGGTATCTATCAGATTTTTTACGCATAACATGTATGTGCACAGAACAAAAATAGAATTTATCAACCATGTAAAATTTATTTTCATAATTGTTTTAATATCTTGCAATTCTCTTACTCTCAAGACTATACTCATGCAGAGGTATTTATGGCAAAAAAAGGATTTGGAACTTTTAAGGGAGTTTTTATTCCCTCTTTTGAAGCCATATTTGGCACTGTACTTTTTCTTGTGCTTCCCATGCTTACAGGTGCCATGGGCTTCTATAATATGTTGCTTATCGTTGTTCTTGCAAATAGCGTTACATTTGCAACGACATTTTCTATATCCGACTGTGTAACCAATCTGAGAAAAGTTGGTTCTGGCGGGATGTATGCACTTGCCAAACGTTCTTTTGGCAAAGCCTTTGGAGGTTCCATAGGTATACAGCTATATCTTGCGCAGGCTGTATCCATAGGTTTCTATGTAATAGGTTTTGCGGAACCCCTGCAGCCCCTTCTTATGAAAATTCCCATGTATGCATCATGGGCAGCAGACGCAGGTATTTCGGTGGCACTGCAGAAACAGCTACTAGCGACTGTCCTATCTGTCATTGCTTTTATCGCAGCACTAGTAGGAGCTGATTTTGTATCTAAAATACAGTTATTAATATTTTTTATCCTCATAGCTGCCGTTGGTAGCATAATGATTTCTCCATTTTTTGAGAAATCTGTTGTGGGAAAAAGTATATTTACATCTGCACCCAACCTTACAGGTGCAGGGTATGCCATTGGTTTTTGGGCAGCCTTTGCTGCATTTTTTCCAGCTGTTACAGGAATAGATGCTGGAGTAGGGATGAGTGGGGAGCTCAAGGATCCCAGACGCTCTCTTCCTATAGGAACATTTCTTGCCATTTTTGTGACTCTTCTGGGATATCTTGTTGTTACCTATGTTTTTAGTCTTATGAGACCGGAGCTCCTTTTGCCTCAGGCAGATGGCAGCGTCCCTTCGCTTGTAAAGATTTTTTCTTCTACCGTTCCTTTTGCCTCCTACATGGTGCTTATAGGCATCCTTTTTGCAACTGGCTCTTCTGCGCTTGCTTACTTTTTGACTGCTCCCAGAACTTTGCATACACTTGCCAATGACGGACTTCTTCCCAACTTCATAAGCTTTCTTGGCCGTGATTTTTTTAAAGATGGCAGGGAGCCAAGATGGGCAACAGTGCTTACTTTCCTTATAGCAGTTTCCATTATTTGGTCTGGAGACCTGACCTTTGTTTCTACTGTTGTGGGTATATGTTTTCTGGTTGTTTATGGCTGGATAAACCTTGCTGCTTTTCTTGAGAGGATAAGCGGTAATCCTAGTTTTAGGCCTACGTTTAAAGGGCACTGGCTTGTTTCTTTCTATGGTTTTGCCTTTGCTATAGGGGTTATAGCTCTATTTAATATCTGGATAGGAATAGGAGTTTTTGTATCACAGCTAATCCTCTTTTTCCTTCTTCTCCGTTTTAGAGCTGGCAATAAGCTAGAAGGCGTGTGGTGGGGGCTTATATTTTCTGTATTGCAATGGGGTTTTAAAAGAGCAAAGAGGTTGATACAGGGAACAAAAAACTGGAGACCCATTGTTGGTGTCTTCTTTTTTGCGGATGAGACTTCCTATCTAAAGCCTGAGCTGGAGATAGCAGAGAGAATAAGTTCTTTTAAGGGTTTGGCTCTTCTCAACGCTCTTTTACCTGCGGGCAAAGAACTCCCCGAGCTTCCGCCAGAAGCCTCTGTTTTGAGAGGGAGCGATTTTTCTTCTCTTATTGTTGGAGCATCATTTGCTTCTCTTCCTGGTGGTCTTGGGGTAAATACTGTTATGCTTCCGCTTGACAGAAGACTCAACCACCTTGATTTGATGGATGAGTTTTCCTCTCAGGGAAAGCATGTTCTGATATACAAACATGGTAGTGCTTTTCAGGAAAGCCCTCGTATCGATGTATGGTGGAAGGGGAAATCCAATGGTAACCTTATGGCTCTTCTTGCTTACATAATACGAGAGACCGATTTACAGCTTGGTTTTGAAAAGAAAGAAATACGCCTTATAAGAATGCTCAGCGATGACAACCAAAAAAACGAGATAGAAAAAAAAGAACTAGAATCTCTGCTTGAGTTGTCAAGGCTTGATGGCTCTATCCTTGTCCTTGATAAGGACGAGAGACCTTTTGATGATATTGTTTCAGAGCATTCTTCTGATGCCAGCCTTATACTTATGGGGGCTCCTGGACAGCGCGGTGCAGGTCTGGCAAGATGGTTTTCTCTGGATAAGCGGGGATTTGATAAACAAATTGAGAAATTTGAGAATTTGCCTCCTATATTGTTTGTGCGCAGTGCGTATTCTGTACCACTTTTTGATGAGTATTAACTTTGTTTTGAAGCAAATAGGATAAAAAACAGGTTAAATATGTATAATGATAAGTATTATACCTGTTTTGTCAGTAAGAAGATGGGTTAGGACCATAATTGATGGGGCTCCTGCTCCCATGTCAGTACAGCTTAGATTTACAAGCCCCTGGGAGGCACGTGAGTTTTCTGCTTATCTGTGGGGACATAAGGGCAGTGAGACCAGAATCATAGAAGAAGGCTGCAGTCTTATTGTAGAAAAGGGTTGTAAGCATTTTTCTATTCCTGAGGGGATAATCTGTACAGCAGCTTCTCCTCTGTGCTTGCCTTCTGTATCCGAGACAGAGAGGTTGCTGCTTTCCGGCACCAGCATCATCATTCTCATAGGTGGATACGGACTTGAATCCTTGCCCCATGAGGATTGGACTTGGCTTGTTGCTTATGACGAATGTAGATTGATAAAAATGGGGGTAAAAGATAGTCCATGCGGCATGTGTGATGTTTGCACCAATGATGTTCTTTTAGAGCCTGCAGGTCTTGATGTCATAAAGAATATCATGTTGGCGTTTAGCAATAGATTTACCAGAGGAGAGCTAAAAAATTTTCTATACTCCTGTTTCCCTGCAGAAGGGATAATTGTTCCTCCTGCAGGTGTTTTATCAGACTGGGCATCTGGAGAAGTAGAAGAACTTATTTTTTCTCTAGAAAAACTCAGATATCTTAAACCCTATAGAGGTCTATCCTTTCTGGGAAAGATAGGGCACCTGCTGGGTGGGGCTTCTCTTCTTAGCTTTGATTTTGATAAGAAGAGTTTTATGGATAGGTACAGAGAATTTATAGATGTTTGGCAGATGCAATCGTGACTAAAGAGCAATAATATGCTAACATTGGGACTATGAAAAAATCTCCAGCTTTAGATTACATATTCTCTAGAAGGAGCATAAGAAAGTATAAACCAGATCCTGTAGAGGATTCTAGCCTAGAGCTTATTTTAAAAGCTGCCATGTCAGCTCCATCTGCTGTTGCAAAAGACCCCTGGCGTTTTGTAATAATAGACGATTTTGAGCTCAAGAAAAAAACAGCGGATGCACTACCTCATGGCAAGTTTCTTGTGGATGCACCGGTGGGAATTCTTGTTTGTGGCGATTTGTCTGCAGCCCATGGGGGGCTAGAGGGGTATCTTATCCAGGATTGCTCTGCAGCCATAGAAAATTTGCTTCTTGCTGTCAATAGCCTTGGATTGGGAGCCTGCTGGCTGGGCGTGTATCCGCGAGAAGAAAGAATTGATGCTATGCGCAATATTTTTGAGCTTCCTAAGAATATATTGCCCGTAGCCTGTATCTCTCTTGGCTATCCGGCAGAAGAAAAAAAATCTAGAGACAGATATAATCCCTCCTATGTACATAGGAACCACTGGAAATGAGTTATAAAGCCATTCTTGCTTGTGATTTGGACGGTACGCTTATACCTGAGGGGGGAGTTATAAGTGCCGAAGATCTTAGTCTGCTGCGTAAACTCCCTTCCATGGGAATTTTGCCTGTAATAGCCTCCGGCAGGCCTGTATCTTCTGTTCTCAGCATTGTTAGGAACATATGGGAAGATGAGGAACTGCCTGCCATAAGTTTTAACGGCAGTGTAGTAATAAAATCACCCTTGGGAAAAGAACTTTTTTCTGCCCGTCTTGATAATAAAATAGCAAAGAAAATAGTTGCCTTTTCTCTTGATAACGGCCTTTTCCCCCAAGTGTATGATAATAACCTCTTTTATGTATTCTATGAAGATGAAAAAGCCGAAAAATATTATCGGTCTGTTGATGTCCCCTACAAGATAATATCTTATGATGATTTTACATGGGATACTCCAAAAATTTTATTACATGACGAGCCTGATATTCTTAAAAAATATTTTCCTAGTCTACTAGAACTTGCAGGAAAAGAAATTTCTGCATTTTTTTCCAAGCCAATATATATTGAGCTTGTAAATCCAGAATCTGGCAAGGGACAGGCTCTTATTAAGCTGGCAGCCATATATGGTATATCTTCTTCTATGATATGGGCGATGGGTGATGCTGAGAATGACGTTGATATGCTTCTTGCTGCAAGATACGGATATGCTGTTGCAAATGCAAGCGAGAGCGTAAAAAGGCAGGTTTCTTATATTACAGAAAAAGGTGTAGGACAAGGTGCTTTGTCAGAAGTTGTACAGCATATTATTTCTGTTATAGGGCAGTAAAGCGTATTGTAAAGTTGTTTTTACCTTCCTCATATGAGTATCCCACTGTTCCGTTAAGCTGCCTTACAAGTTCTTTTATAAGCATTATACCCAGTGTGTTTTTGTTATTCTCTATGCTTTGCATATCTATCTTTGACCCCTGGTCGGAATATAGCAGTAGTATCTCATGCTCTTCTCTGCTTAGTGATATTTCTATCTTAAACGATGATTCTATTGCTTTTTGATTGTGCTTGATGCTGTTTGTTATAAGCTCTGAGAGTATTAGTCCCAGAGGGATTACTACTCCTGTACCTGCTGTTATGGGTTCTGCAAAGATAATCCATTCTATATTTGCAGTCTGTGTACCTAGAGATTGTTTTATCTGGGAAACCAGAGTAGACAAATACGAATCCAGGTTTATCCTGTTATTCTGTTTTTTTTGTTGCAGAAGTTCATAGACTATTGCCATGGCAGCAAGTCTACTTTGTATCTGCTCCAGTTCCTGTTTTGCCTGGGCGGGTATATCTTTGTTTTTCTGCAGCTGAATAAGACTGTTTATTATCTGTAGGTTGTTTTTTACCCGGTGATGGATTTCTCGCAGAAGCATGTCTTTTTCTTCTACGGCCATAGCCAGTCTTCTCTCTGCTTTTTTTCTTTCTGTTATATCCCTGATGAGAGCAAGTATTGCTTCTTTTCCCTCATAATTTATGGCAGTGGAGTATATCTCAAATGCTCTTCCTGTTATATTCTCTATTATTCTTTCAAACACTGATTCCTTCTCTCTTATCTGTTCTTCAAGAAGGGCTCTGGTCTCTGCTGTTGATATGTTTAGAAAGGATTTGAGACCGTTTTTATGTACATTATTGATATTGCTGTCTGCAATCTCCAGAGCTATATCGTTGTGAAGCTGTATGGTCCCTGACGAATCATATACTAACGCGGCCTCCGGCAGCATTTCAAACAGTGTTCTAAACAGCTTCTCTGTTGCGGCTTTCTTTCTGTTGCTAATTATAAGAAGGATGATAAGAGTGGCCAGCACTAGTACAGTGACCAGTACTGCAAAGAATATGTTGGGATACTCATAAAAAAAAGTCCTGGGCAGATTGATAATTTCTGTGTCCTCTGGAATTCTGTTTATAGGTATCCCGTATTTTTTAACCATGTAAAAATCAACTACCGATCTAGAAAGAGGTTCTTTTATGACCTCAATATCTTTTATCGCTTTTCCATTTATAAACTTTTCTACAAGCATAGCAAGCTCTTTCCCAACAAGATAGCCTGTTAGTACTCTGCCACCTACAGCGCCTTCTATTATAAAAGAATCCCAGCAGGTAAAGACAGGGCGTTTTGATGTTTCTACAACCATGTGTATACTCTGGTTGAGACTAAGTTGTTTTCCCTCTGCGTCCCTTAGGAATGTCAGATATATCACTGCAGAATTGTTGGGCAAGTTTGAAAGCTTTTTCTGTAAACTCTCTATGGTCTCATTATCTAGTAAAATAAAGTTTACCCGTGTTTCATAAAGTCTTGATTGATTTATAAAAAGTTCTCTATTGAGTTTTCCGGTAGGTGTTGTATCAGTGATAACTGTTATAGTATCAGTAAAAGGAAGGATATGCAGGATAAGTTCTATTGTGCCAGAAATATCTACTTTCTCAGCTATTCCTGTAATATTATCTCTGTTGATATGTCTTTCTGTATTATTTATGCCGGAGAAAATAACAGGCATCATAGGATTATAAGGAAAAAGTTTTTTGCGGTTTTTTATGATAAACTCTAGTGCATTGTCATCAGATACCAGGATAAGAGAAAAATATGTGTTTTTATATTTTTCTATAAGATAATCAAGAAACATATCTTCTATAAGTTCTGGACTGTAGTGCTTGGTATCCATGAACTCGGTATATATGCTGTATTCTTCATGCCCCGATACAAAGCTGTCTTTAAATCCTCTGTCTATATCACGTGTCCATTTATAATCCGTATTATAAGAATGCAAAAACAATATGTTTTTATTATTTTCAGCTTGTAAAGAAGATGAAAAGAATAGAAAAAAGAAGCACAATACAGATAAGTTGCGCACCTGAGTCCTCCTATTTATATAATTTTAGCCAAGATGCGGACTATATTCAACAAAAAAACTCAATCGGTCATCATAAAATCTTGCCAGACTATGCCTTCTCCGGATTTTATATCTCTTGCAACAATCTTCCCGAGAATATCATCAAGGAAAACAGGAGCAATCCCAGGGTTGAGTTTCTTCTCTGTACGCACGATACACACGGCATCCCCTGTGAGGCGTTCTCCTTTTTTTATATTTCTCTTTGCATGGATTGAGCGGTTGGTGCGGCCATAGTTTACTCTCTCCGACTGAGCAAGCTTTTTAACACCATCTCCTATAACAGCCTGCACGCGCTCTTTGCCATATACAGCTGTAAGTTCTTTTATAGTATCTTCTGGAGAAGAAGTCTCTGCCTTTCTTACAGCTTTTACCATTTTGTAAAAATCATCCGGTGTAAGTGCTATAGGATCGTCCAGCCCTTCTCCACTTCTCTCTAGGCAAAAATGCTTTTCTATCATAACAGCTCCCTGCGATACCGCTAGAGCCGGAACAAGGACAGCGTCTCTGCTGTGATCTGATATCCCCATGGGACAGCCAAAAACAGCGGAAAGATGAGGCAATAAACTAAGATTATAGTCTTCTTCCGGAGCAGGATAACTTGTTACACAGTGGAGGAACATAAAATCCCCTCCGGATTCTTTTACCCATTCTGCTGCATTTTCCATATCCGATAACCTGGACACACCCGTAGAAAGCACAAGTGGCATGCATTTTGCAGCTTGCCGAATGAGCTGATAATAGTTGAGCTCTGGAGAAGCTATTTTGAGGGCCGGGAAAAGGCCACCTGTGTCTTTGTAAAGAGTCAGGACAAGCTCAAGGCTTCTTTTGCCAAAGACAGAAAAAAAAGGCAGAGCACCTTCTGATAGAACCAACTCGGCAAAAAAACGGTAAAAATCATAATCCTGTTCCAGTGACTTAAACCTATCAAAAAGCGCAACATCTCCTCCTGGAAGCTTAACAATCCCGGCATCTGGATGCAAAATCTCATCTGCAAAAACAACCTGCCCCTTAATCCAATCCGCACCAGAAGCGACCGCAGCTTTTATGAGCTTTTCTAGCATCGAGCGGTTTGCATTATGAGAAGTGCCAAGCTCTGCAACGACACACACCCTGTCAAAGTCAAAAACAGCCATATCTATGTTTTATCAGAAAAATGACAAATTGTATATAAAAAAATATACCGAACGTCGGGACCGCTAAGATAGTGAAAAACATGCAAGCTATATGCGGTCCCTCCTGCCTTAGGCAAATAAAACGTATAGCAGGCAAAGTTTTTTCCTGCCGGAGGCAGCAGGGGACGAAACTGGCAGAGTCCCCTGCGTTCGGCTTTTATAAGAGTTTATAAGTAGGAAATGCCTAATACTTGATAATTGTAACGATTTATTAAAATTTTTTAAGTATTTTAAAGGTGTTTTTGATATAATTTGTTTTTATATATTTATTTAAATAAAATATAAAATACAAACATTTTCCTTGACAGGGTTTTCATTCCTGTGTTAAATTAAGTTATTAAAACGATACAATTTTGGTGTTGTGTTTTTTATGGGAGCTGAGATGAAGAAAAAAATTACCATTTCGGATGTAGCACGCGAAGCTGGGGTTTCTATAAGTACGGTTTCCAATTATCTCAATGGAAGAGAAGAGTTGCTTAGGCCGGACACTCGAAAAAGAGTTGAGAGGGCTATATCGGACTTAGAATACAGACCCAATCCTGTGGCTCGTCAGTTAAAGACAGGAAATTCTCCTTTTATTGGGCTTATTGTGCCTTCTGTCGCAAACCCTTTTTATGGTGTGTTTGCTCAGTATGTTGAGAGTGCTGCTGCAGAATTGGGATATCATGTCCTTTTGGGTAATTGTTCACGCGATCCTGGCAAGGAAAAAGAGTTTGCAGAGCAGCTTTTTAATTATGGTGTGCGTGGGGTTGTTTTCGGAAGTTCTCTTGTGGATGTGTCTTATCTGTCGGATTTGATTAAAGAGGGCTTGCGGTTGGTTACTTTTGACCGGAGTTCTGCGCAGGGTGAGAAGATGGCTTTTGATGCTGTGGGGGTTGATAACTGGCAGGGGATGTATATTGCAACCAGGCATCTTCTGGGGTTGGGGCATAGGCGGATAGGTTTTGTGTCCGGCCCAATAAAGACTATAAGCCGTATCAATCGTCTTGAAGGTTATAAAAAAGCTTTGATTGATGCTGGGATTGAGCCTGATCCAGATATTATTTGGCAGATGGATGTCTCTGCAGGCTATGGTGATTCTGATGCTATACGGATAGGCAGGAAGGCAACACAACAACTATTGGCTTCTCCTAACCCGCCTACTGCAATTGTGGCTATAAATGCAATGTTTGCCATGGGTGTTTATTCTGGGGCAAGAGAAATGGGTGTTTCCATCCCCGATGAGCTTTCTGTTGTAGGGTTTGATGACATAGATTTGGCTGAGATTGTAAATCCTCCTCTCACAACAATAAGGCAGCCTCTGGCAGATATGGCTTCAAAGGCTGTGGAGCTTCTTGTCAACAGGCTGGATGGGAAGCATGACGGGGATGGTATCTGTCACACTTTCCCTGCGGAGCTTGTTGTTAGGCATTCTACGGATAAACCAAAGGCGAGATAGAGCCTTTGTTTATAGATATAAAATAATTTTACGGAGGATTTAAATGAAGAAGATCGATTTGTCTGGTAAAACTGCTTTTGTTACCGGAGGAGGTGTTGGTATTGGGGCAGGTATAGCTCATGCTTTGGCAGAATCAGGAGCAAAGGTGGCTATTACCTATTATTCCCATCGAGAAAATGCTGAGAAAACAGCAGATGAAATAAAGCAAAAAGGTGGAGAGGCTGTCATATTTAAACTGGATGCTTCTAACAGTGATGAGGTCAACAAGGTTGTTCCCGAGGTGGCAAAAGCACTTGGCGGGAAAATAGATATTCTTGTCAATAATGCTGGCCATCTGATAGGTAGAGTGGATGTTTCTGAGATGAGCGATGAGCATTGGCATAAGGTTATAGATACCAACCTGAGCAGTGCTTTTTATGTAACTCGTGCTGTTCTGCCTTTTATGCCTGAGGGGGGCAGAATAGTTAATATGGCTTCCCTTGCTGCTAGAAATGGTGGTGGTAACGGGGCTGTTGCTTATGCAGCTTCTAAAGCAGGAATATTGGGTTTTACAAGAGGTCTCTCTAAAGAACTTGCACCTAGGAAAATAACAGTCAATGCCCTTGCCCCTGGATTTATAGTAAATACTCCTTTCCACGAGACTTTTACAGGACAGGATAAATACGATGGTATTATTCAGCGTATTCCTCTGCAGCGTGCAGGAACTCCTGCTGATGTTGCCGGTGCAGTGCTGTATTTTGTTTCCGATCTCGGTGCATGGGTAACAGGTCAGGTTGCAGAGATTAATGGTGGTTCTTGGTTTATATAGGATGGTTGCTTTATGAAGCTTTTTGGACATCTTAATTGGGATTACATCACAGATATTTCTTCTCGTGATTCTTGGCGTAAGGCTATTCTGGATAACTTTCGTAGTCGTTGCGAAAGTCTGCTGTTGCAGAATCTGGATGTTCCATCTTCCCCTGGTGGATGGATGCATCAGTATATCTGTCCTGAGGATGGTAATCCTCTTGTTTATACTCAAGAAGCTTCAAATCCTTATAGCTGTCCTCAGGGGCATCTTGTAGATGCCCCTGAGCTCGGCTCTGCCTGGTTGGCTCTTAGACATCGTGAGCTTGCCGATGTGGCAAGGGATTTGGCCTTGGGTGGTTATGTGTATTCGGATAAACGCTTTTCTCGTGCTGCTTTATCCGTGCTTATGGCATATGCTGAGAAATATGCTACCTTTGATAGTGGTTCAAACGCTCCTTCTTGGATGCTTAAAGGTAAAGTCTTTCATCAGGCTTTGACAGAGGCATTATGGTCTGTTTCTATTATTTATGCCTTTGACTTGCTGCAGTCTGCTATGAGTGATTCCGAAAAATCTTTTTTAGAAAAACGTTTGTTGGAGCCTATAGCTGCTACCTTGGCCGAGGCTCATGATAAACTTATATCACAAAATAAGGTAGAGAGTAACTATACAGCATGGCTGATTGCAGTATTGGGTTGTTTGGGATTCTTGCTGGGAAATGATGAGCTTGTGTCTAGGGCCATAGATGGTCCGGGAGGCTTCCGCAGGCATCTTGATATGGCTGTTTTGAGTGACGGTTTTGAATACGAGGGTTCTTTGTATTATCATAATTTTGTTGTTTTGGCTTATTGTATTCTTGCCGAGGCATCTCTAAGTAATGGTATTGATCTCTATTCTGTTTATGGAACAGGTAGTCAAAATATAGAAAAAATGTGGGATGCTACTGCTTCTGTGTTTTATCCTGATGGTTCTTATCCTGCTCTTAATGACGGAGCCTATTGGATTGATGGGGGGTATTGGAAGGGTAGTCTCTTGGATATGGAGCTGACATATGTATATGAGATTGCATCTTCTAGAACAGGCAAGTCTAGATATTACTGGTTGCTCGATAGACTTTACAGACGCAGAAAAATAAATCGTTGTGAATACTGGGCTGTTTTATATGCCACTTCCGATATCGCTGAGTCTGAGTCCTCTTTTCCTTCAATAGAGGTTTTCAAGGATAGTGGTATAGGTGTGCTGAGGGATAAAGAAAACACTCAGGTCGCAACCCTTGTATTTGGCGTGGATGGTGGCTCTCATACTCATCATGATCGCTTGGCTTTATATTTGTGGCCGTGGTCATTGGATCCAGGAACTCCTCCGTATGGTTGGCATGGCAGGCAACATTGGTATAAGCATTCTGTTGCTCATAACGCCATAGTTATAGATGGAGAATCTCAGAGAATACCCACAAAACGTCCCAAACTTTCTTATGATGGAAACAGTATTACTGTTTCTTCGGATGATTTGTATGATGGTGTGTTTATAGAGCGCAGGGTCGCATTGGCTGACTTAGGTATTAAAGACTCTGTTTTTGTTTCTGCTGATAAGGAACGTGTTGTTGAGTGGATTTTTTATTCCGATGGAGAATGGGATTTATCTCATTTCACTACTCTTGATGAACCTATTACCATTTCTGATGAGTATCCTGCTTCTTTTATGAGTAAGATTGCAGATGGTCTATCTGGTATGCAGCTTGAAACAAAAGTCTTCTATGAGGAACGAGTCTATAATATTAGCATAAATGCAACTAAGACTTTTTCTTCTTTTTTGGTTGCTTCTCCGGGGCTTGCTGCTTCCCCATCTAAGCCGAGAAAAGCGCTTGTGCTTAGGTTTGATACCTCTGATGTGCGCATAGACACCCTTTTTGCAGGAGGTAGGCTACATGGCTGAGCTTCTTTTCCTGCAGCATAGACCTGTTTCCAAATGGAAAGAATTGGCTGAGACTTCCCATAGAAAGCAATATGTCCGTCTATTGGAACATGCAAGATCTTATTTGGATAGGTGCCCTCCTGAAGAACATCCTGATGACTCTATTACTTATATTGGGGCTGCTGTTGCAAACATGGGGTTGGCATATCTATTAAGCGGGGACAAGCCTTTGTTTGATGCAATGCGCAAATGGATAGCTTGTGCGATAAATTATCCGCATTGGGGAAAACACCGTAAACCAGATTATGACCTTGATGCTGCCTGGTTATTGCTGGGGCTATCTCTTGCTTATGATTGGCTTAAGGAAGAATTTCCAATAGAAGAAAAGGAGGCACTGAGGGATAAGCTCATTCTCCAGGGGAGGAGAATGTTTAAATATGTTGAAGAATCAAGGGCAGAGTGGAAATATCATTATTGGCAAAATCATAATTGGATTTGTTTTGCAGGATTGGCAACAGCCGGATATGCTATTGCAGAGGAACTTCCTGAATCAGCGGTATGGTGTTCTGTTGCTCTGGACAACTTTAAGACAGTTTTTTCTTTACTGCCTGACGATGGTTCTGATTATGAAGGCCCGGCATATTGGAGATATGGTGTACCATGGTTGTTTATAGCCGATGCTCTGTTTGAAGAGAAAGCTAATGAATTATTGCGTGATTTATCAGGTTTTCTTAAAAATACTTTTTATTTTCGTCTTTATATCTCTGCTCCCAACTTAATAGATACGGCTAATTTTGGTGATTGTCATGACAGAAGAAGTGCTCATTCCAAAATGATTTTGTATCGTGTAGCCAGATTGTTTGAAAACGGGCATGCACAATGGTTGGCAGAATATTTTGACCATACGGGAGAATGGAAAAGAGAGGAGAAGGAAGGACTTGTAAAGCCAGGGGTAGGCCCTGAGGCTTTCTGGGAATTCTTATGGTTTGAACCTTCCGTGAAACCTGAGAGTATAGAAGAACTTCCTTTGCAGCGAATATTTCCCGACTTGGGTTTGGTTTCTGTACGTACCGGATGGGATAGTGATTCCACTGTTTTTGTATATAAGTGCGGACAGCCTTCTGGCAGAAAACCTTGGACTTATGGTCACAGTTTACAATACGCTCATAATTGGCATGTGATAAGTGCAGGCCATGCTCACCCTGATGAAAATAGCTTTATACTTGCCAGTGGTCCTGATTATCTTGTTGTGGATGAAGGGTATAACAGAAGTTGTTATTCTCGTTATCACTCTACTCTGCTTGTTGATGAGAAAGGGCAATATAAAGAGGGCGGTTACAATGTTTTTGATGGATTGGGTCATGACTGGGGAGGCCGTCTGGAAAAATTCTTTTCTGCAGGCTCTCTGGTCTATGTGAGAGGGGATGCTTCTGGGGCTTATGACAAAGATTTATTGCTAGAGCGGTTTTCTAGGGAAATACTTTTTCTTGGAAATGATTGGATTGTTATTTCTGATAGGATTAATTCTCAGAAACCTCATTCTTATCAATGGCTTCTGCAGACGGATAAAGAGCCCAAACAGTTATCAAAAGATTCTTTTATTGTAGAGACAGAAAACAGAAAAATGGGCTTATTTATTCATGTCCCGTCTAATTGTAAAACTAGAGTCATAGAGCAGGAGGTGGTAGCAAATCCTACATCTGCTAATCCCAATTATTTGTTAAAGCGACAGATGCATACTTTTGAGGTGGAAACTGAGGAAAAAGAAAAAACAGCTGATTTCCTTGTTTCATTGTGCTTATCCGGATATGAACCTGAGTTTATGGAGAGAGCCTTAGGCAGACTTCTTAAGCTTTCTCTTAAAGATCGAGAATGGTTGGTCGGCTTCAAACAAGGAGCTTCTGCTATTTCTCTTAAAGAGGAGTTTACTACGGATGCGGATTGGATAGCTATAATGGAGCAAGATACAAGTGTTACCAATATTCTTGCAGGGAATGTGTCTTCTCTGTGGTGGGAAAAACAACCCTTTATTGCTAGTTCTTTTCCTGTTGATATAGCTATCTCTACCTCAAAAAACGATATGAAAATTATTATTTCTTCATTGCAAGAGGGCTGGCTGGACTTGAGGATGCCTGGGGAGCCTCAGCGCCTTATCTGCAATGGAGAAGAAATAGAATTTACTTATAGGCGAGATGTTTCTCTGCTTAGATTTGCCATTCCTATTGGTAATAATGAATTAATAGCGTATGGCATACATTAAACCATGCGAGGAGGTCTTATGGATTGGACGGAAGTGATTGATTATACGCTTGATGTCACCCGTCGTAACATTAATCAGCTACAGGATTTTCCGGAGTCGTGTGATGGCTCATCCTGGAGAACTATTGAGCGTCATAAAGGTGATCGTGCTCATTGGGTGGATGGATTCTGGACCGGTATATTATGGCTTTCTTATCTGCATTCCGGCGAATCTGTCTTCGAAGAGGCAGCTAAGGTATGGACAGAACGCTTGAGGGAGTTAAAGCATTCTACCTCCACACATGACCTTGGTTTTGTTTTCTTTCTTTCTCATGTTTTGGGTGGACGTGTATTAAAAGACACAGGGTTATATGAACATGCGGTAGAAGCGGCAACATCTTTAATCAAGCGCTATAATCCCAAAGGTGAGTATTTGCAAGCCTGGGGAGAAATAGATGGTACAAAAAAAGATAGAGGAAGAACCAACATAGATATAATGATGAATCTTTCTCTTCTATATTGGGCAAGCAACTATACGGGTAATCCAGTGTATGCTGATATAGCCACTCATCATGCGCGTACAACAAAGTTTACCCTGTTAAGAGCAGATGGTTCTACTGCTCATGTTGCTGATTTTGATCTGGATACAGGTGTATGGGTGAGGAGCGATACTTATCAGGGCTTTTCTCATGATTCCTGTTGGTCAAGAGGGGAGGCTTGGGCATTGTATGGTTTTTCTACCTGCTATGCTGCTACTGGGCTTCCTGTTTTCTTGGGAGCTGCCAGGAAAACTGCTTTTTACATTGTTGATAACCTTCCGGAAGATCTTGTGCCATTTTGGGACTTTGATTCTCCGGATATTCCTGATACTTACCGTGATTCTTCTGCTGCTGCGGCAATGGCCTGCGGACTGCTTATATTGGCGGATGCGGAAGAGGATAAAAAGCTCTCGGAGAAGTGGAAAGAGCTTGCCAAGAATATCACAATATCACTGTGGAAGAACTATTCCAGTAGAGGAAGCGATATTCCTGCTTTTTTACTGCATGGTTCCAGGTCTGTTCCTCATGGATTTATGGAGCATGCTCTTATATATGGCGATTATTATTTCTTAGAAGCAGTAACCCGACTGTCTCGTCCTGACTCTGCTCCTTTGTTTGACATAAAGGAGGATAGGGACAGTACAGATAAAATTAAAATCGGAGGGTACAAATGAGTAGTGCGATAGTAGCTACAGGAAAGAAAAAGCTTAATATCTACAAAAAAGAAGCTGCTTTTGGTTATTTATTGATTTCACCATGGCTTATCGGATTTTTATGTTTTATGCTCGCACCTTTGGTGGGGGTAATACTTATAAGTTTTATGCGGTGGGATCTTATAACATCTCCCCATTGGGTGGGAATAGAAAACTATAAAAAGTTGTTTCAAGATCCTCTTTTCTGGCAGTCTTTGAAAGTAACTTTGATATATGCTGCAGGAAGGGTGCCTCTAGGAATTCTCACTGCCCTTGTAACGGCTCTTCTTCTTAATCAAAAAGTAAAGTTTATAGGGTTTTGGCGTGTAGTGTACTATATGCCGGTTGTTCTCCCACCAGTAGCCATTTCTCTTATATGGATGTGGATTTATAACGGGCAATACGGAGTCATCAACTCCATAATACATGGTCTGTTTGGAATTCAGGGGCCGCAGTGGTTAAACGATCCGGTTCTTGTCCTTCCTGCTCTTATGGTTATGGCTGTCTGGTCTGCTGCAGGACGCAATATGATTATTTATCTATCCGGCTTGCAGGGAATCTCCAATGAGCTTTATGAGGCTGCAATAATTGATGGAGCAAGCTCTTGGACCAGATTTTGGAAGATTACCTTGCCAATGCTTACGCCTGTTATTTTCTTCCATATGGTTACAGGAATGATAGAAACCTTCCAGTTGTTTACCCAGGCATATGTTATGACAGAAGGTGGCCCCAACAATGCTTCTCTCTTTTTCAACTACTACCTCTATCAGAAGGGATTTCAGCAGTATCAAATGGGCTATGCAGCTGCTATGTCCTGGGTAATTTTCTTGCTAATAGTGGGCCTTACTCTTCTTATATTCCGTTCTTCAAAGGCATGGGTTTATTACGAAGCAGAGGTTAAGTAGGAGGTTATTATGGAAACTGCTATTGATTTGAAACAGATACAAGCAAGACAGCTTTTTTTAAAGCTTAGCATGAGAGTATTTATTTATGCCATGTTGATTCTAGGTGCCTTGTTTATTTTTATTCCCTTTGGATGGACTCTAAGTACTGCTCTCAAAACGGATCAGCAGGTTTTGGCATATCCGCCAGTATGGATTCCTTCTCCTGTTGTATGGGAGAATTTTGTCAAGGCTCTTACCATACGTCCCTTTCATATCTATTATTTTAACACCTTTTTGATTGCTTTTATATGTGTAACAGCTCAGGTCTTGAGCTCCAGCCTTGTTGCTTATGGTTTTGCAAGGTTTCGCTTCCCTGGGCGTAATCTTTTGTTCTTTGTTCTTCTCAGTACGATGATGCTTCCCAGTAATCTGTTATTGGTTCCCAGGTTTATCCTATTTAAAACATTGGGGTGGCTGGATACTTTTCTGCCCCTCACCATCCCTCATTTCTTTGGAAGTGCTTTTTCTATTTTCCTTATGAGACAGTACCTTATGGGTATCCCTCTGGAGCTTGATGAGGCTGCTAAGATAGACGGTGCAGGTCCATTGCGTGTTTACTCCAGCATTATCTTCCCTCTTGTCAGACCGGCTTTGGGTGCAATTGCTGTATTTGAGTTTGTGAGTGTTTGGAGAGATTTTATGGGTCCACTCATTTATCTAAGCTCTGAAAAGCATTATACAGTTTCTCTTGGCCTTGCTGCCTTTAAGAGTGAGTTTTTTACGGAGTGGAACTTGTTTATGGCTGCTGCCGTAGTAGCTATGCTTCCCCCACTAATAGTTTTCTTCATTGCTCAGAAATACTTTATAAGCGGTGCTTCTCTGACAGGTTCTGGCGCAAGTAAGGGATGATGATAAAAAGGCGGTTGTTAACCGTATGGTTAGTTAATATATATTTATTAAATTACGGAGGTAATTATGAAGAGTGTCGGAAGATTTTTGCTGGTATCTGTCTTGCTGCTTATGCTGGTCTTTGTATCAGGGTGTGCAAAAAAAACAGAGTCCACTTCCAGTAACGAGCCTGTAACAATCAGGTGGTTTATGCGCTGGGATCAGGCCAGGGTGGACAATGTAGCCAAGCCTGTTATAGAAGAGTATCAGAAGCTGCATCCCAACGTTACAATCGAGTTTGAAAACATAGGCTCTGGCTCACAGTACTATACCAAGCTACAGACAATGATAGCCGGGGGTCAGGCTCCAGATGTATTCTACCCTGCAACTCATGTCGCTTATGCTTATGCAATGAAAGGCGCAATAAGATCTCTAAAGGATTTTATCAAGCGTGATAAAATCGATCTCTCAGCATACAATCCCAATATCTTATCCCTCTACTCCATGAACGGAGAGGTTTATGCACTTCCTATAGATACAGCAGCACTGGCTGTTTTTTACAACAAGGATTTGTTTGATAAGGCAGGAGTACCGTATCCCAAGGCAGGATGGACATGGGATGATTTTCTTGAGACAGCCAAGGCTCTTACCCAGGATACGGATGGAGACGGGCGTATTGACCAGTTTGGTGTAGATCAGTTCCGCAACTATTGGCCGCTTCTTGTATGGAGTAATACTGGTCATGGACTTTTTGACGATATGCGCAAGCCAACTAAGTTCCTTGTAGCCAGCGATCCCAAGGCTATTGATTCTATACAGTGGATAGCAGATCTCATGCTTGTCCATAACGTCATGCCTACTGATGAGCAGAGAGCAGATGTTAGCGACCTTTTTGCTGCAGGTAAGTCTGCAATGCAGATTGTAGGGCACTGGCGTGTTACAAGATACCTCAAAGCTAACATAAACTTTGACCTTGCACCTCTGCCGATAGGTGATTTTGGACAGCCTGTAAACAGAGCTGACGGCAGTTGTTTTGCTATCTCTTCTCAGAGCAAGCATCCTGATACAGCATGGGATTTTGTCAAGTTTCTTGCAGCTCCTGGTGCAAAGGGTGTGAGCATGCTTCTTGATATGCAGCTAATGGTTCCTGCACTGACTGAGTATCAGCAGGATCCTAGATTCCTCCATCCTGAGCAGCTCCCAGGTGTTAACAAGGCAGCATTCCTGGAAGGAAAGGACCACCTTTTCCCGATGTACGATCCTCTCCATCCTATGTATGCCACTTTTGACGCTGCATGGAAGCAGGAGCTGGGGCTCGTCTGGATAGGTCAGGAAACAGCAAAGGAAGCTGTTGCTAAGCTCGATAAGACAGTAGCTGATATGCTTGCTCATCTCAAAGACTATGAGTAATAAGCCATTTTTTCCAATAAAAAGAACCTCCCGGTAGGACTTATTCCTGCCGAGAGGCCTCCCTGTCAGGTGGCCTTATGACCACCTTGAGCGCTTTCCGCTGTGTGCCTGCCATTCTTAAGCAGCGGGAAGTCGCTCTTATTTATCATATTAGCACTTTTCTATATGTTATAATATCCCCTTTCAAAACCGATTTATACCGAACGTCGTGACCTATACAGCAAAGCAGGCAGGAAAGTGTGGCCACTCCTGCCTGCAGCAACTAAAAAGCACAGAACACGTTAAAAATCAGCGTTTTCTCTGCCAGAGGCAGCAGAGGACGCTGATGGTAGCGTCCTCTGCGTTCGGTATAATGATATATAAACTTATTTTTTAGGAAAAATCCTGTCAAAGCCAGTATAAGGGACAAGGGAAGAAGGAATTATGACGGAGCCGTCTTCCTGTTGGAAGTTTTCTAGAATGCTTATTATTACCCGTGGGACAGCCAATGCTGTACCGTTGAGCATGTGGACAAAAGTGTTGCCCTGTTGGGATTTGTAGCGTACCTTGAGTCGTCTTGCCTGATAATCTGTGCAGTTGGATGTGCTGGTAATTTCACCAAAATCCCCCCGTCCTGGCATCCATGCCTCCAGATCAAACTTTCTGTAAGCAGGAGCACCCAGATCGCCAGTACATGTGTCCACAACCCTGTATGGAATCTCAAGAGATTTGTAAAGCTCCTCTTCCAGAGCAAGAAGCTCGTTGTGCATGTTCTCGGAGTCCTCTGGCTTGCAGTAGACAAACATCTCCACCTTGGTAAACTGGTGAACCCTGTAAAGCCCACGCGTGTACTGACCCGCAGCGCCTGCCTCTTTGCGGAAACAGTGCGATACACCGGCAAATTTTACGGGAAGTATTTCCTGGGAAAGAATATCTCCTTGATAAAAACCGCCCAGAGTAATCTCAGCAGTACCTACAAGACAGGTATCAGTATCCTCTATAGCATAGATGTTGCTTTCTGCTCCGCGTGGAAGAAACCCTATACCTTCCACGACGGAAGCCTTTGCTATATCCGGAGTGGCCATAAGCGTAAAACCTTTTTTTGCAAGGAAATCCATAGCGTAACGCACGAGAGCCATCTCCAGAATAACACCCTCATTTTTAAGATAGTAAAACTTGGGACCTGAGACCTTTGAACCATGTTCAAAATCTATAATATCCAGCATCTCCCCAAGCTCCAGATGATCCCTAACCTCAAACGGAAAAGAAGGAATCTCTCCAACGCGTCTTATCTCCAGATTATCCTTATCCTCCTTGCCCACAGGTGCATCAGGATGACTCATATTGGGAATCCTGGAAGCCTCAGCAAAAAGCCTTACCTCTGTTTCCTCAAGCTCCTTTTCAATTCCCGCAAGCTCCTCCTTTAGAGAACGCACCTCATCTACAAGCACCTGTCTCTCGGACTGCTCCATCTTTCCCTTCATCCTGCTGGAAATCTCGTTTCGCCTTGCTCTTAGCTCCTCTGCTCTTGCTATAAGAGCATTTCTTTTTTCATAAAGCTCTACGACAATATCCGCATCCACATCCATAAAGCGATTTTTTATATTCTGTTTTACAGCATCAAGATTATCCCTGATAAAACGAAAATCAAGCATAGACACTCCTTAAAATTATACCGAACGCCGCAGACCTTACGGCTGCGGCTTTTATCAAGCTATTTTTCAAAATCCTTAGCTCTCTCTGCAGCAGAAACTACAGCATTTATGACGAGCCCCTTAAAACCACCAGACTCCAAAGCATGTATACCTTCTATCGTTGTGCCTGCAGGGGAAGTAACCCTAGAAACAAGCTCTTCAGGATGATTGCCGAGCTCTTTTTGGAGGGCTATGGTACCCTCTATAAGCTGAGAAACAATCTCAAGAGACTGTGAGTAAGAAATACCTGCTTTTGTCCCGCCAAGCGCCATCCCCTGCATAAAAGAAAGCACATAAGCAATACCGGAGCCGGATAATCCCGTAAAAGCTGGCATGAGACGCTCAGGAATCTCAAAACATGTGCCTACAGCAGAAGCGACGGCACGACCCACCGTAAGAGCCCTCTCTGATGCATCTGGATGCAAGCTTATTGCTACTGGAGCCTTGCCTACCATGGCAGAAATATTGGGCATAGCCCTTACAATCTCACAAGTGGAAAACACCTCGGAAAACCATGATATCGGCTTTCCGGCGATTATGGAGAAAATTACAGCAGAACAGGAAGAAGGAGCCATTGTTCTAAGTACATCGATATCCTGTGGTTTTATAGCAAGAATCACAGCATCGCACAGAGTAAACAGTTCTGAAGATTTTGCATTATAATTCTCTGCACGATACTCCGATATAGCGAGCTCCATACGCTTCTGCGATTTTTCTACAACAAGCAGCCTGGAATCAGGATATTCCTTTCTTAGCCCCTTTATAAGAGCCTCACCCATAACACCGAAACCTACACAACCTATAGCTCTCATACATCCTCCTGAAATGCCCTGGCAAGCCCTGGGAATCCGTGTTGCCGTAAAACTTCATAAGCCATAATAGCAACCGCATTAGAAAGATTCAATGAGCGGGCAGAGCTGCGCATGGGAATCCTTATAAGACGTTCTTTATATTTCTCTTTTATATAATCCGGAAGACCTCTGCTCTCTGAGCCAAAAACGAGGATTGAATCATCAGGATAAGCTATCTCTGTATATGTTCTCTCTGCAAACTTGGATACAAGAAAGAAATTCTCTTTATCAAGCAGGCTTTCTACCTCATCCCATGACTTTAAAACATCTAAATCTACCATTGGCCAGTAGTCAAGACCTGCTCTTTTGAGATATTTGTCCTCCAGAGAAAAACCCAATGGTTCTACCAGATATAGCTTAACACCTGTTGCTGCACACGTTCTGGCAATATTACCCGTATTCTGAGGTATTTCTGGCTCAAAGAGAACTATGGATAAAGACATTGGCTAATCCTCTTTTTGAGGAATATATATGCAGACTCTTGTTCCGTTATTCTTAGAGGATTGTATATCAACAAGCCCTCGTGTCCCGTGTACAAGATGATGTACTACAGACAGTCCTGTACCGGAGTGTCCTTCTTTTGTCGTAAAAAATGGCTCCATAGCATGTTTTAGTGTTTCTTCATCCATTCCAATACCGTTATCTCTTACTTCTATCTTGATATAACGGGTATCTGGCGGAAGAACAGAAAAAAGGTGAGCGGGTATTTTGCTACCTACATCCTCGGTTTTTATGACTATCTGCCCTTTGCCTGACTCTGTAATAGCTTCTTTTGCATTGTTTAGCAGGTTGAGTATAATCTGTTCCAGATGCATATGGCTGATAGCAACTTTTTTATCGGGAGTATTGAGATCTGTTATGAGTTTTGCCTCCGGTTTTACCAATCTTGCAAAAACCTGGTAGGCATTGTTTATGACCTGGTCTATACTTGTATCGCCGTTTATCTTCATGCTTCTGCTTGAGAAAGCAAGAAGGCTGTCCGTAAGCTTTTTCCCCTTTTTTGCTGCATTTAAAATCTCCGTAAGGTCTGCAATGTCCTCGCTTGAGTTTTTTTCTCTTAGGCTTTCCATAAGGAGCTCTGCATTACCTATTATTGCCATAAGCACATTGTTAAAGTCATGGGCTATTGTTGCTGTTATTCGCCCAACAGCTTCCAGTTTTTGCACCTGTGCAAGAAGTTCCTGTGCTTTTTTGTTTTCATCCAGGATATGTATTTTTTCTCTGCATCTGTTTAGAAGATTGTCAAGCTCTGGCTTACTAAGCGGTTTTAAAAGATAATCATAGGCTCCTTTTTGCAGAGCCTCCAGTGCTGTTTCCAGACTTGCATGTCCACTTATCATAACAGGAATCGTATCCGGATATTTCTCCTTTATAAGAGGCAAAATATCCAATCCGCTCTCTTCTCTGAGAACTATGTCAATCAGGGCTATATCAAAGCGTTGATTTTGCAAAAATTTCTTTGTGGATTTTATATCCTCTGCCCATGTGATATAATAATCAGAACCCTTGAGCATAGTTTTTACCATTGCAGCAAACATGTCGTCATCGTCTATGAGAAGTATATTCATTGCTTATCTCCCGGCTGGTATATCTGTAGTATAAACATCCTTACAAATTTTTACAAGAAAAACATATGTTTTAATGTATCAGGATTTTATACGATTTTTATAGGATTCCTTTTTTATAAGTATTTCCCACGTAGTACCGTGGTTTACATGATAATAAAGCTCTCCTCCAAGTTGACTTTTTACCATCTCCCTTACAGTAAGCAGTCCCATGCTTTCTGTTGTATTTATATCAAAGTCTTCCGGCATGCCTTTTCCGTCATCAGATATGGTAAGATGTATCATGTACTTCTTATCCGATTGCAGTCTTATTTCTATCTTGCCTTTGTCTTTTTCTTTGAATGCATGCTTTATGCTGTTTAGTACTAGTTCGTGTACTATTAGTCCTATTGGTATTGCGGTATCCATAAGTACACGTATTTTTTCTCCCGTATAGTTTATTCTTATCACCTTATCAGCAGGAATCATTGCTGTTTGCAGCATATCGCTTACATCGTCGAGATAACTGTCAAGGTCCAGATAAGATATATCTTTCTGGGAAAACAATTTCTGGTGAACCATAGACATTATTTTTACTTTTTGTTCTATTTGCATAAGAGCATCCTGTGCCTCTTCTGTTTTTACACCCAGATATAATAGGTGAGTCAGAGAGGCTATTACCTGTAAGTTGTTTTTTGTTCTGTGGTGAAGCTCTCTCAAAAGTATATTCTTTTCTTCCAGTGATTTTTCTATTTGTATTTGCAACTTTTTCCATTCTGTTATATCTCTTGTGATGGATAGTATAAAAGGTTCTCCTGATATATTTATTATTGATGCTGAAATAAGACCGTATTTTCTACTTCCGTCCTTCATTATAAAAGTGAACTCCATATTATGAACCATGCCTTTTTCCTTAAGAGCTTGCTTGAGCTTTTCTCTGTCTTCTGGGTTTTCCCATATGGATATCTCAAGGGAGGTCTTTCCCCTCAGGTCATCCGGAGTATATCCTGTTATTTCTGTAAATCCTTTGTTGATTTCTATATAAAGTCCGTCTGTTACTCTGTTGAGGGCTATTGCATCCGGAGAGGTGTAGAAAGCGAGTCGAAATTTTTCTTCACTTTCTCTTAGCTTATTGAGCTGTTCTATCCGGGAGCTTTGGTCCTGCATGATTTGTACTGCTCCAAGAATCTTTTTATCCTCTGTAATGATTGGTGCGGAATTGCTTTCTATTGGGATTAGTTGTCCTTCTCTTGATATCAGCAAGCTGGGGGTTTCTGTTTTTATTATTCTTTTTTCTTTTATCGCTGTTTTTGCTGGTGGTTCCTTCTCCCTGTGTTCTGTTTTGCTTATTATCTTGACTATCTTCTCTATGGGTTTTGATATAGCTTCCTCTTCTGTAAAGCCTGTCATTTTACAGGCTATTGGGTTCATAGCTGTTATTTTACCCTCTGTGTCAACGGTTATTATTGCTTCTCCTATACTGTCAAGCGTTGTTTCTGAGAGGAGTTTGCTTCTTTTTATCTCTTCAAGTCTTTGTGTAAGTTCTATTGTGTCGGATAGAAATATGCCTGTAAGAAGCTCACCTAGCGGATAAATTATTATGGTTGGAACTACAATTGTTTTAAAGGTTTTTAATGCAATGTCTTTTGGAAGTAAGAATATACACAGCACCATCCCTATATGAACAATAAGACCCATGATATAGATTGTAATTAGTTTGCTATTGTTGTTCTTGTGTAATATAAGGCGGCGGAATAGATATCCAGTACCAAGCGATATAAGTATTACAACAATGCCGGGAATCATCCCGACTCCGCCTATAATAATACGGTATATTATTGTGGGAACCGCTGTTATAATTCCCGCAAAAAGACCAAAAAAATATACAGATAGATTTACAAGTATTGTTCTTCCGTCAAATATAAGTCCCGGCTGATATGTATAAGGAGCAGACATACTGATAATGGATATTAGTGCAAAAAGCAGTCCCTGGATTATCTTGGATTTTTTACTGGTGAACCCTATCTTTCTTGTTATTATTCCGGATATACTGCTTAAAGCGACCAGAAGAGATATGTTATATCCCAGTTCTAATGGGATGGGGTGTTGCATAAGGACTCCTCTTTTTTATCTTAATATATGTTTATGTTGATTTCCAATTTTTATATTCTTGACATATTTTTTTTGTGGTGTATACTGCTGTTATAGTGTTATATTGTTTATATTACAAGAGGTTGTCATGATAAGATTATGGAAAGAGATTATTTTTAGCCCATTTGATGGCTTTGCCAAGCTGGATAAGTCAGTTCCAGTCTGGAAGGCGTTTTTTCTTATAATGGTTTTTGCTTCTCTGGTCGGGGCAATGCTGATTCCTGTTATTACAAGTCAGGAATATAGAGAGTTAGTTTATAAGCTTTCTGTTGTTCAGATGCAGAAAATGGGACAAAGTATGAGCAATGAGCAGCTGGATATGTTTAAAGAGAATTTTAATTCCTCCCAATTTGTTGTTTCCACTGTAATAAGCACTGTTTTGAGCATGGGGATTATGACAGGCATAGGATGCCTGTTGAGCGCTTTTATGTTATGGCTTATATCGCTTGTTTTTAAAACAGGTGAGGGATTTAAACGAGCTCTTGCTGTATCTGTTTATGCCTATCCCGTGTATATACTGGGAATGGCTGTAAAAAATTTGCTTGTTCTTGCATCCGATTATAAATCCCTCCTGCTTCAGGTAAGGACAAACATGGAGCTGGGATTTTTGCTTTCTCCTCCCTTTAGCCTTGCTTCTTTTTTATCGCCTTCTTCTGTCTCTGTGTCTTTTTATAATATTCTTAATACAGCTACGGATGTGTTTTTTCTGTTATTTGTGCTTTTCCTATATGCTGCTTTTCTCAAGGTTTATGGCATGGAGAAAAATAAGGCGCTTACAGCCAGCATCGGTTTTTATATAGTGTTTGTATTGGTTTCCTCTATATTTTACTTTTTATCCTCATCTGTTACGGGAATGTGATGAAAAGGATTTGGTCTGCTTTTTTTCTATTTTTTTTGTCTGTTTCTCTTTTTGCTGATACGTTGGGAGATGCTGTCAGGAGTCTTTTTACGCAGCGTCGTTATAATGAGGTTCCTGTTGTATCTCAGGAACAGGCTCTTAGTGATTATGCTCAGGCCAAGGCTTCTTTTTATCCATCCTTATCTCTTTCTGCTCCTTTTTCCTGGTCTGATACTGTTATCAACAGAACAGAAAGCGGAGCTCAGACCGTGGATATAAAGGATTCTGTGTCTCTTGATCCTTCTGTCTCCTTGTCCTTGTCACAGCTTTTGCCCACGGCAGGGATATTGTCCGCTTCTATTGCCGGAGGTTACAGCTATTCTGATATAGGTTCTGTGTCTCCTTCTTATTTTTCTTCTGTTTATAGTCTTGATCCTGTTTCCACTGCAAATTTTAGTCTTTCTTTGTCTCTCAGCCAACCTGTTTTTACAAAGCCTTTTTACTCTGTGCTGCAGGAAAATCTTACTTATAAGGAAAAGGCGGTACGCCGTTCGGTATTGGAGGAAAAAAATAATATCCTGAGGGCTTTTGTTGCAGATTGTTTTTCTGTATGGTCTCATTTTTATAATGTAGATGTGTTGCATACGCGTTATGAGTCCTCTGTTGCAAGGTCAGAGCGTTTTAAAAAAGAGAAAGAGTTGGGATTGTGGACGGACAGACAGGTTCTTTCTGCAGAGATAGAAGCAAGGCGTGCCAAGCTTGCTCTTGATAATGCTGAGGCTTCACTGGAGAGATTGGAGGCTGCTTTTAAAGCCAGATATGGCATTGATGTGCCTAAGTTTTCTGATATGCCTGTGTGGGCTGCTCCTGATGTGAGTTTTGACGATGTTCTTGTCGGAAATATTGAGCTTGCAAAGCTTAAGGCTTCTGCAAATGAGGCTAAAATTGCGAGACTTTCTGTAGAAAAGGATATTTCTCCTTCTGTTTCTGCCTCAGTTTCTGCTTCTATCAACAATACTTTGGATGATGTTCCCTATTCTTTTTCTCTTTCTGGTAGTGCTTCCATATATGTCACTGTTTTTGATGCGGGAGCTTCAAAAGCAAGGGTAGATTCTGCTGGTGTTGCGGAGAAGCGGGCGCTTATGGCTGTGGATGATTATGTATTGACTCTGAGAACAAGATATGAGGAACTAGTCTATAAGCTTAATTCTTATGACAGTCAGCGTAAGGTGGATGAGGATATGCTTCGTGCTGCAGAAATGGAGCTTGATGCTGCGGAGAGAGAACTGGAGAAAGGACATTCTACTGTCTCTGCTGTAAGAGAAAAGGCTCTCGCCGTTGATACTGCCAGGATGGATATGTGGTCAAATCTTGTAGAGTATAATCTTGCCGTGCTGGATTTGTATATGCTTGCAGGAAAAGATTTGGAAGAACTTTTTAAAACAGGTGTTTTTGTTGCTGAGGATTAGGAGGGTGGATGGCTGCTAATAAGAAAAAAATAGGTGTTTTTATAGTTTTGGGACTTATTGCTATTGTCTTTATAGTTTCTCTTGTCAATAGGAGAGGTGGGGACTCTTATAAAGAGGTTTCTGCTCTCAAGGTTGTTTCCCACTATGTACGGGATGAGGTGTCAGCGAGGGGGGATGTTAAGGCTGTGCAGGAGATGCAGGTTGTATCTCAAGTCTCGGGTATTGTCAGTGAAGTTCTTGTAGAGGACGGACAGCGGGTGGTGCGTGGGCAGGTTTTGTTTCGACTGGATACTACAGATATAGGAGGACAGCTTTATCAGGCAGAATCAGCTCTTGCTTCCGCAAGGCTTGCAGTAAGGCGGGAGCTTATAAATCTCAGAATAGCGTATCAAGAGGCAAAGAATGTACTGGAGAGTGCGGAGAAGGAGTATGCCCGAGTATCCGAGCTCCATGAGATAGGTTCTGCTAGTGATGAGGAACTCAGGCGTGCAAAGGATGCTCTTGAGTCCGCAAGACAGCAGCTTTCTTCTGCAAAACAGCAGCTTAATTTGCGTGAGGGGCTTCCGCCGGATGCCAATAGACCGGAAGAGTTGAGTGAGATCGATTATATTGTAGAGAACTCTCCAGAGGTTAAGCAGGCAAAGGCCAATCTTGAGTCTGCCAGACAGAATATAGGACGCTATGTAATAAGTGCATCTATTCCTGGGATTGTGGGAACAGTTGCTGCAACACGCGGAATGGTAGTTGCACCCGGTACTCCGCTTGCTTATATATATGATGATTCTGTTCTAGAAATCTTAAGTTATGTTGATGAGGTGGATGTCCCTGGAGTAAAAAAGGGATCTCCAGTGCGCATAGAATCGGATCTTGCTCTTGATAAAGAGTTGTTCGGTTGGGTCTCTTGGATTTCTCCTATAATAGAAGCCTCAGCCTCGGGTAAAACGGCAAGGGTAAAGATAAGACTTTCTGATGATAGCAAAGGATATGTGAGGATAGGGGCAAGCTGTTCTGTTTTTATTGGCGGCGACGAGAGACTTTCTCCTGTTATTCCTTTGGATGCCTATTTTATAGAGAACAGCAAGCAGTATGTATGGATTCTTGTTCCGTATGAGTCTTCTGCTAAGCAGGGTGGGGCTTCTGATATGGGTAATAAGGCATCTGTCGAGTCAGAGAACGATTCTTTTTATAATGGCAATGGCTTTGAGATTGGTAAGAGTATCAATACTGATGGGCTGTATGTAACAAAAAAGCAGGAGATTGAGACAGGTACGCTTGGTCCAGGCTATATCGAGGTTACATCCGGATTAAAAGAGGGAGACTATATCCTTGCATCATCGGATATGCTTATTACGGAAGGGATGCAGGTAAAGATAGCAGATGTTTCCGACAGTGTGAAACCTTCTGAGGAAGGGGAAAATGAGTGAGATCATACGTATAGAAAACATATCCAAGATATATAAAATGGGAGACATTGAGGTTAGGGCTCTGGACGGAGTGTCTCTTAGTATAAATGAAGGTGAGTTTGTCTGTATTATGGGTGCAAGCGGCTCCGGAAAATCAACTATGATGAACATTGTGGGATGTCTGGATAAGCCATCCTCTGGAAAATATTTTCTTGACGGAAACGATGTATCTCTTCTTGATGATAATAGCCTTGCAGAAATAAGGAATAGAAAGGTTGGATTTGTCTTCCAGACCTTTAATCTTCTTCCCAGAATGACAGCGCAAAAGAATGTAGAACTTCCCCTTATTTATGCTGGGGTTCCGGAAAAAGAACGTCGACAACGTGCGGAGGAGGCTCTTGCACGGATGGAGCTTGAAGACAGGAGTAATCATAAACCCAATGAGCTCTCCGGAGGTCAGAGACAGCGTGTTGCAATAGCTCGTGCCCTTGTGACAGATCCTGCTATAATACTCGCAGATGAGCCTACGGGAAATCTAGATTCTCGTACGGGTTTATCAATAATGGCAATATTTCAGAGACTTCATAGAGAAGGTGCAACTATAGTTATGGTTACACATGAGCTTGATATAGCCCTGCATGCCCAGCGCATCGTGTATCTCAGGGATGGAAAAATACAGGGAGATGAGATAGTAAAAAAGCCACTTGATGCTGCTGCAGAACTTGATGGAGTTGCTGACCTGGATACGGAAGAATTAAAAGGAGCAATGGAAAAGCATATCAGGGAGAGGCTCTGATGGATATAAAGCAGGCAGTAAGCCAAGCCTTTGATGTTATAAGAGAGAATAAGGCGCGCTCCTTTTTTACCATACTTGGAATCAATATAGGCGTTGCAGCCCTTATAGCAATATCCGTTATAGGTATAGCTTTTAAGACTTCCATAAACAATGAGGTAGGAAAATACGGAAGCACCTTGGTTTGGGTTCAGGTTAATTGGCGTGCCTATGCAAAAGGAGAGGCAAGAGCACTACTGGATGAAAAAGACCTATATTTTTTTAATAATATGAAAGGCATAAAATCAGGTGAGCCTGTTCTGTTTGCATATCTGTCTGTACAGGCAAAAGGAAAAAGAAAAGAAACGGATATTGTAGGAGTGGGGGAAGAGCACTTCCGTCTCTTTGATATTGCAATAGAAAATGGAAGGAGCTTTAGCCGTGAGGAACTGGAAAAAAAAGCCAGAATGTGCGTTATAGGTCCCGACCTGGCACGTTTCCTTTTTGGTAGAACCAATGTAACAGGCGAAACCCTGCAAATAGGTGCTCAGCTCTATACAGTTGCAGGTGTTACTGAGACCAGAAATTCTCAGACAGAATTTTTATCCGACGGTACAGGCAACATGAGCGTGTTTATCCCCTATACTATTTTGGAAAAGCTATCGACTGGTACGTCTTCTAGAAAATACAGGATATATCTTATGGACTTTGATACTGTGGAGGATGCAAAGAAAGCCTCTGTGCATATAAAAGACTATCTTATAAAAAGATACGGTCTCCTTAGGGATAAGGAGCGTTTTAGAGTGGAGCAGCTTTCCAGCTATGTTGAAATGATAGATAGAATCCTATCCATAATCTCTCTCATAGTTACTGTTATAGCTGCAGTCTCCATACTTGTAGGCGGGCTTGGAATTATGAACATTATGCTTGTAGCTGTAACAGAGAGGACCAGAGAAATCGGCATAAGACGTGCGATAGGCGCAAAGAAAAAAGATATACTCATACAGTTTCTCATAGAAGCCGTAGTATTATGTCTTATAGGCGGAGGAAGCGGTCTTTTTTTGGGTCTTCTTATTGCCTGGATAGTTTGTGCTATACTTTCCTGGTCTTTTTTTATCTCATCACTGATAGTGTTTTCTGCCATAACCGGAGCATCAGCTCTGGGGATAATATTTGGTCTTTATCCATCTTATATGGCTGCACGCCTTATGCCAGTAGAAGCTCTGAGATACGAGGTCTAGCATGTTTAAATCCATATTTTTACAGGCATTATCTTCTCTCAGAGACCATCCCTCGCGTACATTTCTCACGCTCCTTGGTGTAATAGTAGGAATAGCCGCTGTAATCACAGTCATAGCTGCAGGATCGGGAGGAAAAGCCATCATAATGGAAGAATTTAGAGGAATGGGACCAGATACGCTTATAATTCAGGCCAACTGGATGGAACTAAGCCTAAAAAGAGAGCTCAAGCCTGAGAAACTCACTGCAGAAGACCTGGAAGATCTAAAAAAATATGCAGAAAAATCAAAGCACTTTACCCCCATAATTGATATGCGAGCCATAATACAAGTTGGCAAAAAACAGCAGGAACTGTCCGTAACAGGTACAACCAACGAGTATATCAACTACGTTGACATAGGCCTTGCAGAAGGAAGACTAATAAGCACGGAAGAAGTGGAAAAAAAGAAGAAAGTGGCAATTCTCGGAGCGGATATTGCTCACGAGTTATTTCCTACAGCGAGTCCGCTAGGCAAATACATCCGCATCTCTGGAGAGCCCGTACTGATAATAGGTATTCTTCTGCATAAAGAAAAAACATACGGAGTAAGCCTCTCCGACCCAGATGAGACCTACAATAAGGCAATAGTCGTACCAGTGACAATATTTGACAGGATATTTAACACTCGTATCAGGGGCTATGATATGGTCTTCTGCAAAGCAAAAAACCTATCTGACATAGCAGCTGCAAAAAAACAAATTTTAGAAGTACTCTCAAGACGACACGGATTCTGGCCTGGCGGAGCAGCCAAATTCATGGTAACCGATATGAAGAGCCAGCTTGAGATGATAAACAACGTAACAAGCACAATCACAACAGCAGTTGCAATCCTTGCCGGTATATCATTATTTGTTGCAGCAATAGGAATAATGAACGTGATGCTTGTATCTGTAAAAGAGCGCACACGAGAAATCGGAATAAGAAAAGCAGTTGGAGCAAAACGGCGGCATATAATGATGCAATTTCTTATAGAAGCAATACTTGTCTGTGGTGGAGGTGGACTCATTGGCATAGGAGCAGCCTTTCTTGCCGCAAAAATCATAGCAAAGTCTGCCGGCTGGCCGGTTATAATAGACAACAACGTTGTGGCACTCGCGTTTTTTCTCTCTCTTGCTACAGGCCTTATCTCGGGACTCTATCCTGCAAACAAAGCAGCCAGACTTATCCCTCAAGAAGCCCTCAGATACGAATAACTTAATACCGAACGCGCTGTGACTCTGCATCGTCACAGCGCTGCCTACGGCAAAGTATCAGAAAAGGATTTTTCTTTTATTTGCCTAAGGCAGGCAGAAGAGCGCCTTCTTGTCTTTTTACAGCACTGGCGCTATTCTGCCGTTCGGTATAAAAAACAGGAATTATAGAGAAAAATGCTATACCCGGGCGAGTGCTTCTTTGTAGTCCGGTTCTTGTGCAATTTCTGGTACGAGTTCTGTGTAGATTACGTTGTCGCTCTCATCAAGTATTACGATTGCACGTGCAAGTATGCCTGCAAGGGGTCCGTCTATTATTTCTACGCCATAGTCTTTACCAAAATTGCGGTTTCTCATCTGGGAAAGTGTTATTATGTTGTCTATGCCTTCTGCACTGCAAAAGCGTTCTTGTGCAAAGGGAAGGTCGCAGCTTATTGTAAGCACGATTGTGTCTGTTTTTCCTGCTATTTCTTTGTTAAATCGTCTTGCAGATTCTGCGCATACGCCTGTGTCCAGGCTGGGTACTATATTGAGAATCTTTTTCTTTCCTTTAAAGTCCGCTAGGCTCACATCCGATAGATCGGCTTTTGTAAGAAGAAAATCGGGTGCCTTTTGTCCTACTGCGGGGAGTTCTCCTATTGTGTTTATTGGATTGCCTTTTAGTGTTATGCTTGCCATTTTTACCTCCATAGCAATGATACTGTATAAAGTATACGCAGTAATACTGTAATATGCAAATGTCTTAGTAAAAAAATAAGGTATTAATTGGTTTTTGTTACACTTTTTATGCAGGGGACTGCACGCATGGCTTTGAGAATCTGTCTGGGATTGCTTTTTCTGTCTGTTTCTATTGAGAAGTAGGCCATAATGTCATCCGGCCTTTGTTCTGTTATTTTGCCTTCTATGAGGTGTCCGCCAAATTTCCTTATTGCACCTTCTATCTCCGAGAACAGATTAGCAGAGTGAGTGGCTCTAACCATCACGTGGTAGATTTCTCTGGGAGATATGCTTTCCCATTCTACCTCTATACGTCTCTGCTCAAAGTCAGGCACGCGTCTTAGGTTGCGACAGTCTTTCTTATGGACTATTATGCCGCGTCCGCGTGATACGTAGCCTACTATTTCGTCTCCTGTTACGGGATGACAGCAGCGAGCAAACTTGATCAGCATGTTGCGCTCTTTTTCTACACTAACACCTATTTTGCCGCCTTCTCTTATAGGTGTTTCACTTATGTCTATATCCGGGATGGTTTTTTGCGGAGGGGAGGGAACATCGGGTGTTGATTGTTCTTGAGCAGGCTTTTTTGCCACTATGTTTTTATCCACAAGATACGTGGTATCATGCTTGTTTATCCACGCACGTATCTTGGCTCTTGCTCTGGCTGTTTTTACATTTCTGAGCCAGCTTATTGTGGGATGAGCTGAGGGATTGGTCATTATTTCTACCACTTGAGTGTTTTCCAGCTCTGCTCCTATTGGTATTATGTTTCCGTTTGCTTTTGCTCCTATTATATGATCACCTATATCGGTATGTATATGGTAGGCAAAATCTATCGGGGTTGCTCCTTTGGGCAGCTCTATTACATCGCCTCCGGGGGTAAAGACATATATTGAATCCTTGAGTATCTCCTGTTTTATTTCTTCCAGAAACTGACCTGAGGACATTTTAAAGCTTGCCCATTCTCTGAGCCTGTTTATGATGCTGAACTCATCCGGATTTATGCTTGCATGGCTTACTCCGCGTTTGTAAAGCCAATGCGCTGCAATACCGTATTCTGCCATATGGTGCATTTGATATGTTCTTATCTGTATTTCTACAAGTTTCCCACCTGGTACTATTACCGTTGTATGAAGACTTTGGTATCTGTTGGCCTTGGGCATGGCTATGTAGTCCTTAAACCTGCCTTCCAGAGGTTTAAAGAGTCTATGTACAACTCCAAGAAGTGTGTAGCACTCTGTTTCAGTATAACAGAGAAGTCTCAAGCCCAAGATATCATATATCTCATCGAGATTTTTGCTTTTTTTCTTCATTTTATTGTAGATTGAGTAGGTGTGCTTTTTCCTTGTACTTATTTCTATCTTTATTCCTTCTTTTTTTGCTTCTTCTTTTATCTTTTCTGATATACCATGCAAAAAGTCGGCTCTACTTTGTATCTTGAGTCTTACGTATGTTTCTATCTCGTTATATACGTCGGGATTGAGATATTTGAGAGATAGATTTTCCAGCTCATCCTTGACGGATGATATTCCAAGTCTTTCTGCAAGAGGGGCGTATATTTCCAGACATTCTCTTGCTATTCTCTTTCTCTTTTCTTCCGGAAGATATTGCAGAGTACGCATGTTATGTAGCTTATCCGCCAGCTTGATGAGTATTACACGGATGTCCTTTACCATTGCAAGAAGCATCTTTCTTATTGTTTCCGCTGCCTGCAATTTCTTGTTGCGAGCTCTTAGGGAAGAGATCTTGGTAACGCCTTCTACAAGTTCTGCGACCTCAATGCCAAAGCGTTCTTCTATATCTTTTGTGCTTATGCCTGTGTCTTCCACCGTGTCATGAAGGATAGCTGCTATTATTGCGGTTGCATCCATGCCAAGAGAGGCAAGAATCTGTGCAACAGCAAGAGGATGTATAATGTAGGGCTCCCCGCTTGCTCTCTTCTGCTCCTTATGAAGCTCTGCAGCCCACTTTGCAGCTTCTTCTATTAGTCTTATTTCTTCTGTAGAGTAAGAGGAAAGTTCTTTTTGCAGCTGTTTAATCGGGCTCATATGGCTTTTGTGCTACGGTAGCACGTCTCCTTCCTGCAAGGTCTCTTAGGCAAGCTACTTGCTTAAAGCCTGCTTCCCTGCATATTTTATTGCTTTCTTCTGCTTGTGCATCATGGTGCTCAAATATAAGATAACCACCCGGAGACAGAAGTTCCAGTGCCTGCGGTACAAGTTTTCTTATGAGCTCAAGGCCGTCTTTGCCTCCATCCAGAGCCAGGCTTGGTTCTGGAGAGCCTTTTTGCTTGATTTTTGATGTTTCTTCCGTGGTAACGTATGGAGGGTTAGATACTATTATATCAAACTTACCGTTTACGGACAGGAGAAGATCCGATACAACAGCAGGGAGCGGATGTCCCAGTATGGATAGGGAATTCTTTTTGCATACGGAGAGTGCATCCTGGGAAATATCGGATACGCTCATCTCAATGCTGTGGGACGCATTTTTCTTTATGGCTATTGCCATACAACCTGATCCCGTGCAAACATCATGTATACGCTTGAGATTGGGATTTTCTCTTATAAGTTTCAGAGTGTAATCCACAATTACTTCTGTATCTGGTCTGGGGACAAGCACACTCTCGTCCACAAAGAATTCGAGGCCATAGAACTCTTTTCTTTTTCGTATATAGGAGACAGGAATACCGCGGGCACGTTTTTCTATATACTCTTTAAACTTTGCTTTTGTATCGGCTGGTACTGTTGCAGGATACATTGTTATTATCTTTTCTTTGGATATGTCTCCAGCTGCATATGCCATAAGTAGAAGAGCATCAAGAAAGGGGCTGTCCGCCCCTTTATCTTTTAGAAACTTGCTTGCTTCTGTAATAAGTTCTCTGTAGGAATCCATCAGTTTGTACTTGCCAGAGCCTCTTCCTGCATTGCAAGCCTTAGAGCATCCACAAGCTCGTCAAGCTCGCCTTCCAAAACCGCTTCCAGCTTATATAGAGTGAGGTTGATTCTATGATCTGTAACTCTGTTTTGAGGGAAATTATATGTTCTTATCCTCTCTGAGCGGTCGCCACTGCCTATCTGATTCTTTCTTGTTTCTGCAAGTTCTGCATCCTGTTTTTGCTTTTCTATCTCATAGAGCCTTGCCTTGAGAACCTTGAGCGCTTTGGCTTTATTTTTATGCTGAGACTTCTCATCCTGACAGGTTACGACAAGGCCGGTGGGGATATGCGTTATTCTTACGGCAGAGTCTGTTGTATTAACACTCTGTCCTCCCGGACCAGATGAACGGAAAACATCTATCCTGAGATCTTCCTGTTTTATCTCTATCTCTGCTTCTTCCGGTTCGGCAAGAACTGCAACTGTAACGGCAGAGGTATGAATCCTCCCTCCCGATTCTGTTACAGGAATTCTCTGAACCCTGTGAACTCCGCTTTCAAACCTGAGATGGCCAAATACTTCTTTTCCGCTTATAGAACATATAAGCTCTTTAAAGCCGCCTATGCCGGTCTCATTTGCTTCCATGAGCTCTATCTTCCATCCTTTGCGCTCTGCATAGCGGCTGTACATCCTAAATAGGTCTGCGGCAAACAGAGCAGCCTCGTCACCGCCCGTACCTGCTCTTATCTCTAGTATTATATTTTTCCCATCCAGCGGGTCTCTGGGAACCAGTAGTCTTTGAATATCCTTCTCAAGCTTTTCCAGCTCTTCTTCCTGAGAAACGAGCTCTTCTTTTGCCATTTCCCGCATATCCGCATCTTTTTCTTCTTCTATGAGTATACGTGTCTCCTCTATTGACTGTTGCAAGTCCTTATAGCGGTTATAAGCCTTTACAAGCTCTGAGAGATGAGAATGTTCCTGTGCAAGCTCTTTATATCGTTTTGGGTCTGAGAACACATCCGGCTTTGCAAGCTCCTCTTCTAGTTCTGAGAATTTTTTAACAAGACTTTCAAGTTTTTCCAATGGCAGCATAAGAACCCCTATTAACCCTTTCTTTTACCAAAACCGAAAACAGCGCCGCAGGCTCCTCCAACAAGATGAGCCATCTCGCTTATATTGTTGTTATCAAAGGCAGAACTTATCTCTCTGCCCAGATATATCATAGTAACAAGAATAAAAGTAATAGGAATCTCCCTGCCTTTCATATTAGAAAAAGAAGCAAGAAGAATCATCATAAAAACAACACCACTTGCACCGTAAAGTCCGTATGAAGAAAAAATTACATTTACAAGTCCGGTAACAAGAGCAGTGACGACAATCATACCCAGTATGGATAGACTTGAGTATTTTTCCTCAAGTATGGGTCCCAAAAGAAGAATAAAAGCAAAGTTGCCAAGCAGATGAGACCAGCTTGCATGTCCCATAACATGGGTAAGAAGCCTTATCCAATCGATAAAGTTCCCGGGAACAAAACCATATTTACCGGGAACCGAGAAAAGCCTCTCCGTAAGGTTTGTGCCGGCATAAATATCCAGCACAAGTACTGCAGTAGAAATAAGTGCAAAAGTAAGCGTAACAGGAGCATTATATTTTATCTTCATAGCCATAGTCTAACACGCGAAAAAAAAAAATTACAGAACCTTACACATCTATAATCAGCTTTATTGGACAATGGTCAGAGCCCATAACATCCTTTAAAATAACTGATTCTCTTACTCGGCTGGAAAAAGCGGAGTTAACACAGTGATAATCTATACGCCATCCTATATCCTTCTCTCTTGCCCTAGCACGGTATGACCACCATGTATAATGTCCGCCCTCATTGGTAAACATTCTAAAGGTATCAGTATACCCTGAGTCCAAAAAGAAGCTCATCCATTCTCTTTCTTCCGGCAAATATCCGGGGTTGTTTTCATTGGCTTCCGGACGGGCAAGGTCTATGGGTTTGTGAGCGATATTATAGTCTCCTGATATCACCACATTGATTCCCTTTGATACAAGCTCATCTATTCTCGCTTTGAGAGCAGCACAGTATGCAAGCTTATAATCAAGCCTTGCACCCTCCTGCTGACTGTTGGGGAAATAGCAGCTTGCAACGGCAAAGTTGTCAAAAAATGCAATTAGTGTCCTTCCCTCATCGTCAAACTCCCTGACCCCCAGTGCCTCCACCTCAAGAGGCTTGAGTCGCGAGTAAAGTGCAACTCCGCTGTATCCTGGCTTCTTAGCACTTGCCCAGAAGCTGTAATACCCCTCTGGTTCTGCAAGATCATCCGGAAGCTGTTCCTTTCTTGCCTTGGTCTCCTGCACACACACAATATCTCCGTTAGCCTGTGTAAACCAGTCCATAAACCCCTTCTTGTGAGCGGCACGTATTCCGTTAACATTCCAAGAATATATAGTCATGGTCCAATACTACAGAATAAGCCTCTTGCTGTACAGAGTCCAACATTAGTAAAAGATTAACTTATACCGAACGCGCTATGACGCTTAGCGTCATAGCGCTGCCCGTGGCAAAAACGATAGGTTTTTGTCGTTAATTTATTATGATTTTATGTGCCGCAGGCAGGAGGTGCTGCGCCATTCCTGCTTGTTTTACTATAATAGGGCGCAGTACCGACGTTCGGTCTATGTGGTTGTCTTTTCCAGCTCTTCTTCAAGCTGCGCAAGCTCCATGGTTTTGTGTTCCCAGATTTCCATGAGGCTCTGTTCTTCTTCTATTATTTTTTTTAGCTGGTCGGTGAGCTGCTTTACCTTTTCTCCGTCCGCATAGTTTTCCGGCAGGCTCAGATTGTGCTCTGTTTCCTGCTTTTGTTGTGCAAGAATCTCAAGCTCCTCCATTATTTTCTGTTCTTCTCGTTGTATGCGGCTTATATCGCGCTTGAGCTCTTTTTGTCTCTGTCTTAGAAGTTGGGCATTACCGGGTTTTTCCTGCTCTTTATCTTCCTGTTTTTCCTCAGTATCTGCTTTACTCATACTCTTAAGATAGTCGCTATAACTGCCCGGATATTCTGCCAGCTTTTTATCACGTATGTATAGCGTGCGACTTGCTATTTTTCTGTTAAAGTATGCATCGTGGGATACCAGCACGATTGCTCCGCCAAACTGCATGAGCGCGTCACAGAGAGCATCCTTGGAGTGTATATCCAGATGGTTTGTTGGCTCGTCCATTATAAGAAGATTTGCGCCCGCAAAAAACAGTGTTGCCAGAGCAACACGTGCCCGCTCGCCTCCACTCAGGACAGATAGGCTCTTGTAAACGTCGTCTCCGCTAAAGAGAAATGCCCCGAGTATGTCACGTGCCTGTTGTTCTCTTGTGCCTGCAAATCTAAGCATATAGTCCATTATGCTTATGTCCTCGGATAGCTTTTCCGCTGTATCCTGAGAAAAATACCCTATTTTGACATCTTTTCCGTATCTGAGTTCTCCTGAGAACGATTTGTCTTCTCCTGCAAGTATTCTAAGAAGCGTTGTTTTTCCAGCACCATTGGGACCGGATACTAAAACTCTGTCTCCTCTTTGTATCTCCAGTTGATAGGAAGAAAAGACAAGCATATCGCCATAACTTTTTGACAAATTCTCCCAACGTATCATGAGTTGGCTGCAGGGAGGAGCCTGAGGAAAGCTTATCTTTGCTGGTATAAGATGAGGGGGAAGCTCTATCTCTTCCATCTTTTCTAGCTTTATTATTCTGCTCTGCACAAGACTGGCCTTATTTGCATTGGCGCGAAACCTATTGATAAAACTCTCCAACTTTTGTTTTTCTTTCTGTTGTTCTTCATATCTCTTGATTATGAGCTCTATCTCGTTTTCTCTCTGTTTTAAATATGACGAGTAATTGCCGCGATATATTTTTGCTTTGCCTGCAAAAATTTCCACTGTCTTATCTACCAGGTTGTCCAGCACATCCCTGTCGTGGGATACTAGTACTATACCGCCCTGCCATTTTCTGAGGAAATCACCAAGCCATAACCTGGCCTCTATATCCAGATAATTGGTGGGCTCATCCATAAGCAAAATATCAGGATTACTAAGCAAAATTCTGGCCAGAGCGATCCTCATTTGCCAGCCGCCAGAAAACTCTGAGCACGGACGCTGCATATCCTCATCAGAAAAGCCAAGTCCTGACAAAACCCTGTGAATATGTTTGTGTCTGGTATAATAGCCTGAGCGTTCAAGCTGTTCACTCAGATTTGCAATCCTTTCTGACAGCTTTATGGCATTAGTATCAGCCTTTTTTATAGACTCGGACAGATTAGTTATTTCTTTTTCTATATTTGCATATTGTTCGTAAGCCTTCTCTGCATGTGCCAGTACGGATTCTTCCCGCAGTACAACTCCCCACTGAGGCAGATATCCCATTCTGCAGCCAGAAGAAAAGATTACCTTTCCCTCATCCGGCTCCCTGATACCTGCAAGAAGCTTAAGCAACGTGGATTTGCCGCTTCCGTTGGGACCCACAAGAGCAGCCCGCGTATTATTATCCACAGTCCAGGAAAAACTCTCTATAAGACTACGTGGACCAAACCTTAGTGATATATTATCAAGACCTATACTTGCCATATTACGGTAAATAAGTAAAGTAAAGCACAATAGGAGCAGAAGGCTCCCTTACGACAATATTATCCTCAATTGCATCATGAGAAAGATAGTACAGCCTTATACCCCCGCTTTCCTTCTTGTATAGAAAATAAAGAGTCTCCGACTTGTCCGTTTTGTCAAAGTAGAAACCTATAACCCCGTCATAATTCTTTCTTAGAGAAGCAGAAGCAATCACAGAAATATCTATTTTACCAGTATTTGCAGCATAAGACGGAATATACTTACCCCTTATGCTGCTGTTTCTCTCCCATTTAAAAGTCTTATCCTCATTGATAGTCAGAATCCCGTAAGAATTACTTGCCAGCCTGTTGCCATCCTTGATAAGAGATTTAAACTCATCCTCTCTCTTTGAAATTTCATTAGCAGCAATAAGGTCCATATCCTCATCTGTTGCATAGAAAAACTCCGTTTTATTCTTATTTCCATAAGGAAATTGGACAGAAATCTCATTCTCATCCGTAAACACAATCCTCACATTGGACCCCTCAGTGACAAGCTCCTGAGAAGAAACAGGAAGAATTCTGGAAAAAGGGAACTCTGCCTTAAGCTTAGGCAAATCTATCCTTATAATCCCCTTATCCTTATCCGTAAACAATCCGTAAACATTGCCAAAACGATAAACATCAATCTCATTATTTTCTATCATCTCTTTAAAATACAACGGTCTCCAAGTAGAAGAAATAAAACGGCTAACTATATCCGGCTCCAACTGCTCCTTATCATGCTTTGTCTGCGTTTTAAGATATGACGCAGCAGTAAAACCTCTGATACCACCCTTGGTGTATACCTCAAGCCAGCTCATACCATCCTTATCCGTTACAGGACCGGAGATAACCTTGACCCGCTCACCCTCCGCAAGTTTATAGACAACATCTGCAGTCTGATTGGGATTTTGCCTTATCCTGAGCGCATTGACAGTAGCAGTAGCATACACAGAAGCAAAGCGCCCCATCTTTGCCAGGAAACCTTCTGCATCCTCTCTGGAGCCAAAGAACATAAGCTGCCAGCGCGGGACACTTACCTTTTTATCTCCCAAAGTAAGCGTATAAGTATCATAAATCTCCGATTCTTTAAGCACAGTGACTATTGTTGCAGTCTGGAGAACCTTCTCGTCATCAGACCACATGACAACACCATAACCTATGGCATTTTGACCGCAGGAAACAAGCAAAACCGCAAGAACAACAATCAAAGCAAGTCTCTTTATCATAGAACAGATTATGTTGGCTTAACAAAAAAAAATCAACTCATGAAAACAAAAAAAACGAACGGCCGGACTGCGCCTTATTTTGCAGAATATAACAGGATGGAGCAGTCCGGCCTGCCTGCGGCAAACAACAAGCAGAGCGGACACGGTAATTTACTTTTTCCTTCTTACCTGTTAATCTTCCGTCATGGCAAAGAGAGTAGGATTTGTAGGCTGGCGCGGAATGGTAGGTTCCGTGCTCATGCAGAGAATGCAGGAAGAGTCGGATTTTAACGGCTCCTTCGATGCTGTGTTTTTTTCTACATCCCAGGCAGGACAAAAAGGTCCTGATCTAGGATTTGACACGGGCATATTACAGGATGCATACGACACCAAGTCATTATCTTCCTGTGACATAATAGTCACGTGCCAGGGTGGGGACTATACAAAAAAAGTTCATCCCATTCTTAGAAAAGAAGGCTGGAAAGGCTATTGGATAGATGCTGCTTCCACTCTTAGAATGGAAAAGGACAGCATAATAGTTCTTGACCCTATCAACATGGATGTAATCAAGAAAGGACTATCATCAGGGATCAAGGACTACATAGGAGGAAACTGCACAGTAAGCCTCATGCTTATGGGCATAGGCGGACTATTTAGAGAAGACCTGGTAGAATGGCTTACTAGTATGACCTATCAGGCAGCTTCAGGTGCTGGGGCAAAAAACATGAGAGAACTTGTCTCTCAGATGAACCACATAGGCAAAAAAGCAGAAGATCTCCTTGCAGACCCTGCAGGAAGCATACTTGAGCTTGACAGGTGTGTTGCAAAAACAATAAGAAGTCAGGACTTCCCTACGGATAACTTTGGCGCACCTCTTGCCGGTAGTCTTATCCCCTGGATAGATAGAGCCGTAGAAGACGGTCAGACCAGAGAAGAGTGGAAAGGTTATGCAGAAACCAATAAAATACTGGGAAGAAAAGACTCTCCCATACCAGTTGATGGTATATGTGTAAGAATAGGCGCCATGAGAAGCCACAGTCAGGCGCTTACCATCAAGCTTAAGAAAAGCATAAGCATAAAAGAAGCAGAAGATATAATAGCCTCGTCTTCTGGCTGGACAAAACTTGTGGCCAATAACAAAGAAGACACACTCAAGGAGCTCAGTCCAGCAGCGGTATCCGGTACACTCACTGTAGCAACAGGAAGAATAAGACATCTTAAAATGGGAAAAGATTATCTTACCCTCTTTACAGTAGGCGACCAGCTTCTATGGGGAGCTGCGGAGCCTGTAAGAAGAATGCTCAATATAGTCATAGAATACATATCATAAGAATGATATATAAGAGGCTGTCTCCGAGCAGCCTCTTATTTAATATTTCTGATAGCAGCGTCAATATTGTCTATTGGAAGAGCTGGATATATTATAGGACCTGAGAGAAGATCGGCCTCTGTCTTCCTTGCAAAATCTGCATCTTTTTCTGTATTGAGGTCTGTTATTACAACTTTTTTATCCGGATATCTCTTGAGCTTTATTAGTAGATTTATAGCCTCTATAGTCTTTTGTTCGTCTTTATCCATGGTTTCTGTTATCCTGTATAGTATATTATTGGGTAATCTCTCAAAGGGAGCTATTATTTTTTCATCATAAGACGATAGAGAAATATGTATTCCCCAGTCTGCGTCTATGCTTCCTCTTATTCCTTTTTCCATCAATGTAAGAATGTACGGATGAGCTTCTTTGCTTTTCTCCCTTTTTACAACAGGGGAAGAGAATATAAAAAAGAACTTTTTTGGCGTAACACTGTTTTTTTCGCACAACTCTATAAAATTGTCTGAAAAACTAGTGGAAAAAATAACTGAGTAGGGAAGCCTTATCACAATATCCGGAAAATTAGCTATGTTACCGGAAGATATCTTCTCTATTAGCTGAGCAATATGGTATAGGGTAGTTTGCAACATTTCTTCGGCAATATTTAACTGTTCTATCATCTCAAGAATAGTTTTTGTATTGAGATGATCAGCCTCATTGCATCTTAGAGTGCTCTCCAGATATTCTATGTTTCCTTCCTTTGTACACCAGGGTTTCCACAAAAAATTTATTTTATTATTTTCTACAGCTTCTCTCAGGAAAGCGTATGTTTCCATCTGTCTGGAGACTATTTCACTATCGGATTTATTATATATCTCGTATCTTCCCTTTCCATGCCTTTTTGCTCTGTACAATGCCATATCGGAGTGGCTCAAAAGCTCTTCTGCTGTCTTTCCGTCGTCCGGATAAAAGGCAATCCCTGCACTTAGGCTTACAGGAATTGAGTTTCCTTTGTACTCAAGAGAATTTGTTTCCGCTGTTTTAAAAATCCTTTTTATAACACCTATGGCAAAGGCCCTATCTCTCATGTCCGGTAAAACAAGAGCAAACTCGTCTCCAGATATCCTTGCAATTGTATCAACCTCCCTGCAGACCTTTCTGAGAATGTCTGCTATCTTTTTGAGAATAAGATCTCCCGCCTTATGACCAAAGGTATCATTAATACCCTTAAAATTATCCATATCTATAAATACAACAGCAAGACTTGTGCCTGAGCGTTTTGCACCTGCTATATGCTTCTTCAATCTGTCGTTTAAAAGACTTCTGTTGGGAAGACCTGTAAGGGCATCGTGATATGCCATATGCCGCAGCTTTTCTTCCATAGATTTTTGGTTGCTTATATCATGAAATATACCCACATAATGAACTTGTTTGTCTGCATCTTTTATCCTAAAGATAGACAACCACTCTGGGTACACCTCTCCGTTTTTTCTCCTGTTCCATATCTCGTCTGCCCATGCCCCCTTTGTTACAAGGTCGTTCCACATCTTTACATAGAATTCCGGAGGATGGTGCTCGGATTTTAGAATTCTGGGATTCTGTCCTATTGCCTCTGCCTTTGTATAGCCTGTTATATTTGTAAAAGATGGATTTATCTGTTCTATCGTACCGTCTTCATCAGTTATGGCCATGCCTTCATAAGCATGTTCAAAAAGCCACTTGTATATAAGCAGATTTTTCTCGTATTCCTTCTCTTTTGTTATGTCCCTTCCAAAGTAAAAAATGCCGTCAAATTTGCTTATAGGAGAAGGAATAAACTCGTATACTGTTTTGTCCTTTGTTATTGTTATGTTTTTACCAGGATTCTCTTCTATTGCTTTGAGTTCTGTAGGAAGCTCTTTGTTACAATATCCCTCTGGTATGGAGAATATCCTTGAGGCAGTTCTGTTTGCGTATGCTATCTTTACATCCTTATTGATAAATATAACAGGATTTGGGTTTTCTTGGGGAAATAGGCCCAGAAAAGAGCTTTGGGCTATGGCTTTGTTTTTTTCCTGTATTGTTTGAGAAAGAGAGAGCATTAGTTTGTTAAAATAGCTGGCAAGTATACTCAGCTCCGTATGACCTACTGGTTTCAACCTTGCATTGAGGTATCCGTTGGTTGCAAGCTTTAATATGGGTAAAGCCTTTATTATGGGTCTGCTTATTCTAAGATATATGTATGCGGTGAGAAAAAGAGATAATACAAGTATTGCCATAAGAGATATGCCAGATATTCTTATGAGTACATTTTTTGTATCAGCAAGTAGGGATTTGCTGTATATGACAAAAATATTCCAGCTAAAATCTTTTATAATATTCTTTACCAATACATAGGTTTTCCCGTGGTATTGGTAGTTTATGTGATTATCTTCTATTGCATTTTTTGTAATATCATACGTATTGGGAGAAAAATCCGGAATGGTGTTCTTGCTTATTATCCTCTTGTTATTTTCTGATGTTATCATTATAAAGGTTTTATTGTTCTTTACTATTGCGGATAGCATATCAGAAAGTAGGTTTTCTTCTATGAGGCTTGTGTACTCCTCTTTATATGCCGTTGCAACCACTATCCAGTCCCATTCTGAAAAATAGTCCATATACAGCACTTTTTTTCTTGCTTTTTGTTCTCCCGGATTTTTCCATATGTAGTCAAAGTATCCCTTTTTTTCTTCTGTTATCCTTTTTATGATAGTGTCGTTTGCCATATTTTTGCCTATAAGTTCTTTTTGTGGGTGATATATGATATTGGCTTTGCTGTCCACTATGGCAAAGTATCCGCTTTCTCCTATCTTTTGTTTCTTTAGATATTCCATCACATGCTCTTTTGCCTCTTCCGGTGTATGTGTGTGTTGTTGTATTTCACTCTGGTAGGCTCTGCATATATCAATCGCTTTGGAAACATTTTGTCTGAGTTCTTGCAGAATCATATGCCTGCCTGTATTTTCTATTGTCTCACTTATTATCTCTGTTTCTTCCTGTATTTTTTTTGTTTCCTGTGTTCCTATTGTCCTTTCTATAAGAGAATTGGTGAAGTAGAACAAAATTGTAATCCCTGCTGCTACTATTATGAGATGCAGAAAAAGGATTTTTATTGCAATCAGCTTATACCACGCTATACGGACATTCTTTTTCCTACCTTTTTTATTTTCCATTAATAAGTATTATAATATTGTTAACAAGCAATATTCCACGATTTTTAAGAGGTTTTTATGCCAGAAGCACATCTTAGTCTACAAATTATTCCTATGACAGAGAAGGAAAGATTGTATCCCATAGTAGATAAGGTTATAGATTATATAAAGAAGAGCGGGGTCAGATATATAGTAGGTCCTATGGAAACAACAATGGAAGGAGAGTTGGATCTTCTTTTTGATATTGCAAAAGAAGCTCACAGAATCTGTCTAGAAGAAGGAGCATGGAGAGTAGGAGCTGTTATCAAGACAGATGTGCTGCCGGAGGGGATAAGGTTTGAAGACAAGATTGGTAAATACAAACAGGTATAAACATATATTTTTAAGAACAGCATTCTATAGTTTTCTCATCATTTTATGGCAGATATGTTGTAATATCTTTTCCATATCGCCTTATCTTCTCCCTTCTCCCGTTATGATTATAAGAGAACTGATTTCTCAGTTTCCACTTATACTTCCTCATCTTTATGCAACTATTCTAACAGGTATAGGCGGTTTTATTATCTCGATTTTTATAGGATTTTTGATGGCTCTCTTTCTTGACTTCTCGTCTGCTGCCAAGCTGCTACTATATCCTATTCTAGTTGTTTCTCAGACAATACCTATTATCTTTATGTATCCGCTATTTCTGATATGGTTTGGCTACGGCATTGCGAGCAAACTTTTTGTTGTTATCTTGGTATGTTTTTTCCCTGTAAGTGTGAGTCTAACTGATGGTCTTGCATCCACGGACTCGGAGTTGCTGCTGCTTTTCCGCTCGTTTAATGCTTCCAGAATAAAGACTTTTTTTTATTTGCGCTTACCTTCTGCTATCCCTTCTCTTTTCTCTGGACTTAAGATAGCTGCAACCTACAGTATAATGGGTGCTGTCATAGGAGAATGGCTGGGTGCTTCCAGAGGTCTTGGAGTATATATGCTGCGTGCCTATAAAACCTTTTCGACTCCAAGAGTTTTTGCAGCCATAATCATAGTTGTAGCCGCAAGCCTTATTGTTGTGTATCTTGTAAAAAAAGCAGAGCAGCTTCTATTGCCTTGGATACAAAAGGCAGAAGGCTTTTCTGCCAAAACCATGGGGAAATCCCTAGAGATGTAAAGGAGTTTTTATATGACCAAGCGACTTATCATATTTTTTGTTTTCATTGTGTCTATTTTCTCTGTTCTTGCAGAAGCAGAAAAAGAAAGTGTTGCGGATGCGTCAACACATGCCACACCTGTTACAGTGGTATTGGACTGGACAGTTAACACAAACCACACAGGTTTATATGTTGCACTTGATAAAGGCTACTATAAAGATACAGGACTAGATGTTTCTATAGTTTCTCCTCCAGAGACAGGAGGGGCATCTCTTGTGGTCGCCGGTAAGGCTCAGTTCTTTGTAAGTTATCAGGAAGAAATAACCTATGCCAGAGCCGCGGGGACAAAACTCAAGGCTCTGGCCGCAGTAATCCAGCACAATACCTCAGGATTTGCGGCAAGAAAAGAAGAAGGTATAAACACCCCCAGAGATTTCGAAGGAAAGACTTATGGCGGGTGGGGGTCTCCTATGGAAGAAGCCGTAATACAAGCCCTCATGAAGCGTTATGATGCGGATTACTCCAAGGTAAAAAATGTTTCTGTGGGTGCGGTTGACTTTTTTGCTGCAACAGAAGGCGATGTTGATTTTATGTGGATATTCTACGGCTGGGATGGGATAGCCGCAGGGCTCAAAGGTGTTGATATAAGCTATATACCGATAGCAGAGATAGAGCCATCGCTTGATTATTACACCCCGGTTCTTGCCTCAAGCGACCAATACATATCAGAAGAGCCTCACATAACAAAGGCCTTTGTCATGGCAACTGCAAAAGGTTATCAATATGCTATAGAACATCCAGAAGAGGCTGCACAAATACTCCTCAAGTATGCACCGGAACTTGACCATGACCTTGTGCTTGCAAGTCAAAAGTATCTTGCAGGTCAGTATGCAAAAGATGCAGAAAGATGGGGACAGATGAAACTCTCTGTCTGGCATGACTTTGCAGCATGGCTCAAAGAGAACGGTCTTCTTGAAGGTAGCTTTTCTCCAGAGGATGCTTTTACCAATGAGTTCTTACCGTAAAAACAATAATTACCCCGGGGGCTCTGCAAGGAGTCCCCGCCTGGATAACCTATGTCTCTCAAAGTAGAATCCGTAAGTTGCTCGTTTTCTGGTCTCAATGTATTATCCGATATAAACCTTGAGCTGGAAAACAAAGGTTTTCTCGTTGTATTGGGTCCTTCTGGTTGTGGAAAAAGTACTCTTCTCAAGCTCATATCCGGTCTCATTACTCCTAACAGAGGAAAAATAGTTCTTGATGGAGAAGACATAACTGGTAAGCCCGGCATGGTAAGCTATATGCACCAGGAAGACCTTCTTTTGCCTTGGCTCAATATACTGGATAATGCAGCCCTCCCTCTATTTATCCGTGGAGAGAAAAAAACTAGCGCAAGACAAAAAGCAAGAGAGCTTCTTGCGGATTTTGGGCTTGCAGGCTTTGAGCAATATTATCCTGGACAGCTTTCTGGCGGCATGCGACAACGCGTATCCTTGCTAAGAAGCTATCTTTACAGAAATGATATCCTTCTTCTTGACGAACCCTTTGGTGCTCTGGATGCAATAACACGTGAGAAGATGCAGGATTGGCTGCTGGATGTTTTCTCCTCGCTGTCTGCAGCTGTTTTGCTGGTTACCCACGATGTTGACGAGGCCATACTCCTGGCTGATAAAATTATAGTGCTTTCCCCAAGGCCGGCCAGAATCCGTGAGGTATTTGATGTGCCGTTTGGCAGACCACGCTCGCGAGACGTCCTCTTAAGCTCCGAGTATCTCAAACTCAAACGTTCCCTTTGGGCATCTCTTACCCACTGATAACATCTTTTTATCTATATCCGAACGCCCGGCCCGCAGTAGCTGTCCGGGCTGCCTCCGGCAGGATTGGAACATAATACCTTGCTTTTCTATCTGCTGCTGCAGGCAGGAGGGAGCGCACTTAATTATCTGCTTTACATCATGTGGCGCGCTCCCGACGTTCGGTATAATATTTATTTCTGTTAATGCTTATGGCTCTGGCAAAAAATCATTGCTTTTTTTTAGCTTGCCTTTATAATGTTTTCTAAGGAGTGTGCCATGGAATCGTTTTTGCCATACAGAGAGGTTTTTCTTGAGAACGATTTCTCTCGTAAGGGTGGTCGTATTTTCTTGCGTGTTTTTTCTCCGCACATTGCTCCTCAGGCTGTTGTGATTGTATCCCATGGCTTTGGAGAGCACTCTGGTATCTATGTGGAGTTTGCAGGTTATCTTGCTCAGCACGGGTTTCTTGTTGTCTGCCCTGATTTTCCTGGCCACGGGATAAGCTCCGGACGGCGCGGAGTTATAGATAGTCTTGATTCTTATCTACTCTGTCTGGATGCTGCCAGGATTTGGGCTGAGTCGGTATCGGACGGGCTATCTGTGTTTGTGGTAGGCCACAGTATGGGCGGGCTTATTGCGGCATGTTATGCCCTGTTTAGGCCGGAGTATGTGGCTGCCGTAGCACTTTCTGCCCCTGCGCTTTCTCTAGACGGTGTACCATCCTGGCAGAGATTTCTTGCTAATTCTGTTATGAGGTTGTTTCCGCACTTTAGGATGCATGTACGGCTTAATCTTCCTGATTTATCCAGGGATCCGGTTGCTCTTGCAAGGTTGTTGTCCGATCCGCTTTGTCATAATTATGGTAGTGTATCCATGCTCAAAGCTATGGAAGATGGCATAACAAGATTTAGAGAGAATGCAGAGCGCTATCCTGTTCCTGTCCTGCTAATGCAGGGAGAATTTGACAGAATTGTGCCTGCTGATGTCAATATGACTCTTTTTGACCTTTTTCCCTCTACGGATAAAGAGCTGCGTGTATATGACGGAGCTTTTCATCATCTTTTTATAGACCTCTGCAGAGAAGAAGTACAGGCTGATATCCTTTCCTGGTTAAAGAGTATTGCTATTTGATACAATTGAGAGCATCTTTTTATTTTTCTCGGTTGTCGGCTGATATTATGGATTGATTTTTCTCTTTACTTTGCATCTTTTTCGGGTTAATCTGTTTCTATGGAAAATAACGAGAAGACAAGAGACTATTTTAAGGAGCTTGTCAGCTACATATCTACGATAGATAATCCTGACAAGCTTATGAGATTTTTTGAAGAGATTCTTACCCCTGCGGAGAGAGCCCGACTTGCTCTAAGATGGGAGCTCATGGTGATGCTTGCGTATGGTTTTACACAGAGGGAAATCGCCGACAGGCTGGGTGTCAGCCTGTGTAAGGTAACAAGAGGTGCCAAGATATTAAAGGACCCGGAGTCTGTTACCTGGGAATTACTTGAAAAGATGGAGGAAAAACAAGGTGAAAAAGATCTTACTTGAAGAAAAGGAAATGCCAAGACAGTGGTACAACATTCTTGCGGATATGCCGGGTGCACCTATGGATCCGCCCCTCAATCCTGCAACAAAGAAACCAATGGGACCGGATGAGCTTGCAGCATTATTCCCCATGGCTCTGATAGAGCAGGAAGTCAGCACCCAGAGATGGATAGATATCCCAGAAGAAATATTGGATGTGCTTGCAATATGGCGGCCTTCTCCCCTATACAGGGCTTATAATCTTGAGAAAGCACTTGGTACACCAGCACGCATATACTTTAAGTGGGAGGGAGGCTCTCCACCGGGTTCTCATAAACCCAATACAGCAGTACCTCAGGCATACTACAATGCAAAAGAGGGGATTACCAAGCTTACTACGGAGACAGGAGCAGGACAGTGGGGAAGCAGCCTTGCCTTTGCCGGGCAGTTTTACGGGCTTGAGGTCAGAGTTTTTATGGTAAAGGTAAGCTATGAGGCAAAGCCCTTCCGCAGACTGCTTATGGAAACTTGGGGGGCGTCCTGTATTCCCAGTCCTTCTGATAAAACCGATGTGGGCAGAAGCATACTGGCAGAAGACCCCGAATGTCCGGGTTCTCTGGGTATAGCCATAAGTGAGGCTGTGGAAGAAGCTCTCAAGAGAGAGGATACCCACTATGCACTTGGCTCTGTCCTCAATCATGTTATTTTGCATCAGTCCATAATAGGGCTTGAAGCAAAAAAGCAGCTTGAGAAAGTAGGGGATTATCCTGATGTGGTTATAGGCTGCGTAGGAGGCGGTTCCAACTTCGGTGGTATTGCAGTACCCTTTGCCTACGACAAAATCAATGGCAAAGACCTTAGGATACTTGCTGCCGAGCCTGCTGCTTGTCCTTCCATAACCAGAGGTGTTTTTGCTTACGACTATGGTGATACAGGTAAAATGACACCTATGCTAAGAATGCACACACTTGGCCATGATTTTATCCCGCCTTCCATACATGCTGGAGGCCTGCGCTATCACGGGATGTCTCCCATAGTCTCAAAGCTTGTTGAAGAAGGCATAGCCGAGGCCAAGTCCTTCCATCAGAGAGGAATCTTTGATGCGGCTGTTCTCTTTGCCAGAACAGAAGGTTTTGTAGTCGCACCTGAGACGGCTCATGCCATAAAGGCCTGTGTTGACGAGGCCATACAGGCAAAAGAAGAAGGCAAAGAAAAAGTCATTCTTGTCAATGCATCAGGGCACGGACATTTTGATATGAACGCATATCACCAGTACTTTGAGAACAAGCTGGAGGATTATGAATATCCGGAAGAAAATATAAGAAAAGCACTGGAAGCTTTGCCAAAGATATAGATATAATAAACCGAAGCTGGCAGGCTCTTAGCCTGCCGCTCTTTTATTGAAGCTCGGGATAAGGAGTAAGCTCCATAGAATCCTTTCTTTTCCCGATGAGCTTGAGAATTCTTCCCAGATAGAATGCTGCTGCTTTGTCATCAGGATTTCTTGCAAGAAGAAGAGAAAAACCATCTTCTGCTTTGTCAAGTTCACCTGAGAAATAATAGTAAAGAGCTCTCTCAAACTCTGAGATAAGAGAAAGTTTTGCGCTGTCTTCTTCTGTTATAATCTCAAAAAGCGATATGACCTTGTTGTCTTTTTTATACCTTCCTACAAATCGCACATTGTTCTTCTCAAGTCTTGCAACTGCTGGGAAAAGGTTTTGACTTATAAGAGCGCATGAGCCAAGGACAGGAGCTATTTCCTCTACTATCATGGCATCGGGGAATACCCGTCCAACACCTGTTACTTCCATATGGGTGTTGTCTCCCACTATAGTAAAGGTTGCCTCACCTGCAGCTCCGCCTATTATAAGATGGGCGGATTGATATCCTGCTCTTTTTCTACCCTGATTATATTCTTTTATTGTGTAATACAATTCTTCTGCACATAGGATTGCATCTTCGTGGTTATCCGGGAAAAGAATCAGCATTCTCTCGCCAGAAAAACCTCTTATAAGCCCCCTGTGTCTGTGTACAACGGGTATCAAATGCCGTATATATGAGTTGAGAAAAGACTGCATATCCTCGGGCTCTATTTCTTCTGACGCTCCTACAATAGGAATAAGGCTTACACTCAATACAGCTATGTCTTTTTTTTCGTATTCGTTTCCCTCTAGCTCTTCCGGCTTCTCTACGCCAAGGAGTTTTAATAGCTCAAAGGGAACAAATGCCCTGTAAACCCTGGCAAGGTTTTCTGTTCTTTCTGCATTCTCTTTTATACTGATATACATTGAGGAGTATCTTCTTGCCTGTATAAGTGCCTGGAAAAGAAGGAATATGGCAAGCGTGTATTGAGATATAAAACCCGTACCTATTCCAAGACCATTGAATAGGCTGTCATTGATGACTCCCAAGGCAAGTATCGCAAAGGCTACAGTAAAAAGCAGGCTTGATTCTCTTTTGTTTTTGAGTGCTCTGCCTAGCCATATGAGCAGTATTAGTGCTGTAAATGCCAGATATACAAGATATATAAAATGATAATAAGCAAGTGATTTTACAGGCAAAACAATTGTCAGAAGTATTGAGAGGGTATTTACTCCGTATGTTAACTTTGAAAAAGTGCGGTATTCTTCTGATGGGAATAAAAAGTGGAAGAATACGACAATGCTTCCGGCTGCAAGGTATACTGCTGCTATTTCTATCTTTATAAGTATAGCTATGCTGACATAGGGCAGGAGCATATGTAATACTCTGCTTTCTGTAAGTCCAGCTCTTAATCCTATGGCAAATGAGAACAAGGCAAAGAATAGAAAACCATAGTCTCTAGCTTCTTTTCTTGCAGAAAAAAGAATGAGATGATAAAGTGCTATGACCATTATTGAGGCCATTACCAATGTGTCCAGAACGAGGTTGATTATATGCTTTCTGGATATGGTAGAAAGATATCCTATGTGTGGAAGAGTTCTTATCCCTCCAGAGAAATCCGTCTTATTGGCTATCTGTACTATAAGATAGAATTCTTTTGCAGGAGGATAGAAGCCTCCCATTGTTGTTTGCATGCTTTCTCTCAGCATGGTGAGATTATTGGATATATGTCCTATTTCTAATATTGTGTGGCCTCCTGCTATTATACGGACAGCTGATGATGCGTTTTTTATACGTATTGCAAGTGGCTTCGATACGGGGAAGGTTTGCAGTTTTATCTTGAATACATAGCTTGCAACGCCTTGTGCTGGGAAGGGGTTGCCTGTATCCGGGTTGGTGTAGTGTACCCACATGTCCGGTTTTATTCCTGAGAGGGTGGGGGTGACTCCATCTGTTGACTCAAGCAGTTTTCCCCAATAGAAGTCGCATACAGGATAAAGGTCTGTGCCTTTTATCAATTCTTGTGGGGATATGTATATGTCTTGTGCATGTATGGGTATTAATAATATGAGCCATAGGATATAGGCAAGAAGGCTTTTTTTATGATTCATTCTTTTATCATTATTCTCCAAAATCTCTAATTTCGCAATAAAAAATTGATTAAAATTTTTTTCTGATACTTGGCTGTTTCTCTATGTTTAACAGAAATAAAGGTTATTGTGCTTTTGTTTTTTGTGTGTTTTTTTAGCTTTAGTTTTTTTCCGCCGATAGGCAGCAGAGCCTGTATGGCAGGCTCTGCGTTCGGTATATTAAAATTCTGTTTTTTGCTTGAATTGCATAGTGTTTTTTATAATATTGTTAATATTGTTGTGCTTTGCTGTTTGTGTCTGTTTTTTTGTTGCGGGATATGTGTTTATTGGTTGTGCTTTAATTTAGTTGTTAAAACGGTTTTAATATGTTACACTGTTTGTCCAAATTAATTATTATTTTTTAGGGGGAAAAATGAGTAATAAATATGTTTATTTTTTTGGCAATGGTATGGCCGAGGGAGCTGCTTCTATGCGAGAACTCCTTGGTGGTAAGGGTGCCAATCTTGCAGAGATGACTTCGCTTGGTATTCCTGTGCCAGCGGGGTTTACTATTTCTACAGAGGTTTGCCAGCTCTATTATGAGAATGGTAGGTCTTATACAGATGAGATTGTAAAACAGGTAGAGGAAAATCTGATAAGGCTTGAGAAGGCTATGGGGCATGAGCTTGGTAATCCTGATAATCCGCTTTTTGTTTCTGTGCGCTCGGGTGCAGCAATCTCCATGCCTGGGATGATGGAGACTATTCTCAATCTTGGAATGAATGATGAGACTGTTGTGGGTTTTGCTTCCCAGACTTCTAATGAGCGGCTTGCTTGGGATTCTTATAGAAGGTTTATCCAGATGTACGGCAGTGTTGCTAAGGATATCCCTCATCATGATTTTGAGGAAATTTTGGCTGCTCTTAAGAAGGAGAAGGGTGTTGAGCTTGATACTGAGCTTGATGCTGAGGATCTCAAGGAGCTTGTGTCAAGGTATAAGGAGCTTTATAAGAGGGTCAAGGGCGAGGATTTCCCTCAGGATACAAAGGTACAGTTATGGGGTGCTATAGATGCTGTTTTTAACTCCTGGGAGAACGAAAGGGCTATCAAGTACAGGCAGATTAATAATATTAAGGGGCTCAAGGGTACTGCGGTCAATGTACAGGCTATGGTTTTTGGTAATTTTGGCGAGGATTCTGGTACTGGGGTTTGTTTTTCCCGTGATCCTTCTACGGGTGAGAATGTTTTTTATGGTGAGTTTCTTATGAATGCTCAGGGTGAGGATGTTGTTGCAGGTATCAGGACTCCTGAGAAACTTTCTACCCTTGCAGAGAAAAATCCTGAGATTTATAGGCAGCTTGAAGATGTAAAGAATAGGCTTGAGAAGCATTATAAGGATATGCAGGATATGGAGTTTACCATAGAGCATGGTAAGCTTTATATACTGCAGACAAGAAATGGTAAGAGAACAGGCCGTGCTGCTGTAAAGATTGCTCTGGATATGCATAAAGAAGGTCTTATCAGCAGGGAAGAGGCTGTCATGAGAGTTACTCCTGCCCAGATAGATCAGCTTCTTCATCCTATGATTGCAGCTTCTGATAGAAAGTCCAATAAGGCTATTGCTAAGGGGCTCAATGCTTCTCCCGGAGCTGCATGCGGTAAGATTGTCTTTACTGCATCTGAGGCTGAGAAAGAGGCTGAGAAAGGAGAGAAGGTTATACTGGTAAGAAAAGAAACTTCTCCCGAGGATATAGGGGGTATGCATGCTGCTCAGGGAATTCTTACTTCTACAGGTGGTATGACAAGCCATGCTGCTGTTGTTGCAAGGGGTATGGGGAAGCCAAGTGTTGTTGGTTGTAAGGATGTTGTTATTGATGGTGATTCCTGTCTCATATCTGGTCAAAGCTTTAATAAGGGTGATTGGGTTACAATAGACGGTGGTACGGGTGAAGTATTTGCTGGTAGATTGAATCTTGTCCCGCCTGCTATCACAGACGAGCTTAAGGAGTTTCTCTCTTGGGTTGATGAAATCAGGCTTTCTGCGAAAAGAAAGAATTGCCCGGAGAAGGGTTTTAAGGTCAGAACCAACGCTGATACGCCGGAGGATGCTCGTAAGGCCAGGGATTTTGGTGCGGAGGGTATAGGCTTGTGTAGAACAGAGCATATGTTCTTTGAGAAGGGCAAAATAGAAGCGTTTCGCGAGATGATTATTGCAGACTCGGAGATTTCAAGAAAAAAGGCGCTTGAAAAGATTCTTCCTCTTCAGAAAAAGGATTTTACTGGTATTTTTAAGGAAATGGCAGGGTTGCCGGTTACCATAAGGCTTCTAGATCCTCCTCTCCATGAGTTTGTCCATATGTCTCATTCGGAACTCGAGGAACTTTCCATGACTTCCGGTATTCCTCAGGATGTGATAAGGCAGAGGATAGATGCTCTCAAGGAGCAGAATCCCATGCTGGGTCACAGGGGCTGCCGTCTGGGTATAACCTATCCAGAGATTTATGAGATGCAGGCAGAGGCAATCCTGAGTGCAGCATGTGAGGTTGCTGTATCAGGTGAGTCTGTAATACCTGAGATTATGATTCCGCTTGTGGGTTCTGTAAAAGAGCTTGTATACCTTAAAGAGCGGATAGTTGCTGTTGCAGACAGGGTTATTGCATCTTATGGTGCGACTGTTACGTATAAAGTGGGTACAATGATTGAGGTGCCGCGTGCTGCTCTTGTTGCGGATAAGATTGCAGAGCATGCTGAGTTTTTCTCCTTCGGCACCAATGATCTTACTCAGATGACTTTTGGTTTTTCTCGCGATGATGTGGGGTCTTTTTTGCCGGACTATCTTAAGCTTGACATGTTTGAGGTTGATCCCTTTGCTTCTCTTGATACGGAGGGTGTGGGGCAGCTTGTTGCTCTCGCTGCTCAGAGAGGAAGAAACACACGTCCTGATATCAAGCTTGGTATATGCGGAGAGCATGGTGGGGATCCTTCATCTATAGAATTTTGCTATAAGACAGGGCTCAACTATGTTTCTTGTTCTCCTTATAGAGTGCCTATTGCAAGGCTTGCTGCAGCACAGGCTGTTATAAAAAACAAGGATGTCTGATAAAAAACAGGATGGTTGTTACAAGGAGGAGCGGGTATTTGCTCCTCCTCTTTTGCATGAGGTTTATGATCTTCTCTTTTCTGTCTACGGGCCACAAGGCTGGTGGCCTCTTGTATCAAAAGCCGGCAGGGATGGTTTTGACTGCAATGGTTATCATCCGGGGATTGTTTATGTACCGGATTTTTATGAAGCCTTTGAAATTGCGGCAGGGGCTGTACTGGTGCAGAATACTGCTTGGAGCAATGCTTCTATTGCAGTAAAGGCGCTGTATGATGCAAGTCTGCTTTCTCCTGTAAGGCTTGCGGATACGGATACGGAGAGTCTTTTTCCTATTGTGCGTTCTAGCGGTTATTTTAGGCAGAAGTCTATCCGACTAAAGGCGCTAGCATCTTTTTTTGCAGGTTTATCGAGTCCTCCTACCAGAGCAGAGCTTATGGATATAAAGGGGATAGGTAAAGAAACTGCGGATTCTATTCTTCTCTATGGTTTTGATAAGCCTTTTTTTGTTGTGGATGCATATACCAGAAGGATTTTTTACAGGCTGGGATATCTTTCAGATGAAAAGGCTTCCTACGACTTTGTTGCTTCTGTGTTCACAGAGGTCCTTGACAAGGATACCGAGCTGTACAGAGAGTATCATGCCCTTATTGTGGAGCATGCCAAGCGATATTGCAGAAAAAAGCCATGCTGCCATGGTTGTCCTCTTGCGAACAGGTGTGCATATTACAAAGATAGAACGTCAGAGAGTTCTGCTGCAGATAGATTATAAGAGAAAAGCTCTGCAAAATGTCTTGCATAGATAGTGGCTATTTCTTCCAGACTGTATGTTGTACCTGTTTCTTTTTCTATGCTTGTTACACCTCTATCTTTTATGCCGCAGGGGACAATCCAGTCAAAACAGGATAGGTCTGTTGTAACATTGAGGGCAAGACCGTGCATTGTAACCCTGTCTCTTATTGCGATTCCCAGTGCCATTATCTTATCATTCCCTGTCCATACACCTGGATGTTTCTCATCACGTCCTGCTTTTATGCCCACTTCTGACAAAGCTCTTATTGCAGCTTCTTCTATGTCATGTACGAGTTTTTTTACAGAGAGGCCTTTTTGTATTTTTATTATAAAGTATATGACAAGTTGTCCTGGCCCATGATAGGTAACTTCTCCTCCACGTTCTGTCTTATAAACAGAAACGGATTTTGCTTTGAGCTCTTCTTGCGACAGCAGTATTAGCTCCGATTTGTTGCGTGTTCCCATAGTTATTACGTGGGGATGCTCTACTATGAGGATGGTATCTATTATTTTATCTTCTTTTCTAAGTGTATGGAGCCTGTGCTGTATATCCCATGCTTCTTTGTAATCCATATAACCCAGTTGTATTATATTTGCCTTTTGCATATCCATTGCCTTTTAACACATAAGTATATATAATTGCCAGCTATGAGTATACCACAAAAACCAGTAAGTTCGCAGTGGGCGGATGTTGCCGCCTTTAGAATACTGCAGGAAAAGGGCGATAAAGAGCAATATGTTTGCGCATCCGGTATAACCCCCTCCGGAACCGTCCACATAGGAAATTTTAGAGAAATAATAAGTGTTGATCTTGTAGTGAGGGCATTGAGAAACTTGGGTAAAAAAGTGCGGTTTATATATTCCTGGGACGAATATGATGTTTTTAGAAAAGTTCCCAAGAATATGCCTGACCCGCAAAAACTTGAAAAGTATCTGAGATGGCCTATAACTCTGGTGCCAGATCCTTGGGGCAAGGAAGACTCGTATGCAAGAGCCCATGAGAAAGAGGTGGAAAAGCTCTTGCCTCTTGTGGGTATAGAGCCTGAGTTTATATACCAGGCAAAGGAATATAATTCCTGCCGGTATGCGGAGGGCATAAAAAAAGCTCTGGAAAAAAGAGAAGTCATAATGAAGATTCTCAATCAGTACAGAAAAGAGCCTCTCGCTTCTGACTGGCAGCCTGTAAGCATATTTTGTTCTTCCTGTAATAGGGACACAACCAGTGTATCCGACTGGGACGGAGAATATGGACTTTCCTACTCCTGTCAATCTTGCGGACACAGTGAGATAATGGATTTTAGAAAGCAGGGGAATGTAAAGCTTCTTTGGCGTATTGACTGGCCTATGCGTTGGAGAGAAGAACAGGTGGATTTTGAACCTGCTGGAAAGGACCATCACTCTGAGGGAGGCTCCTTTGATACTGCAAAGCAGATAGTAAAGGAAGTCTACGACTGGCAGCCTCCTGCTACGTTTCAGTATGACTTTATCAGTATCAAGGGTAGAGGAGGCAAGATATCCTCATCTTCTGGAGAGGTGATAAGCCTTGCTGATGTTCTAGAAGTATACCAGCCAGAAGTTGTGCGCTACATGTTTGCAGGTACAAGGCCTAATACTGAGTTTGCAATATCCTTTGATTTGGATGTTATAAAAATTTACGAAGACTATGACAAATGTGAGCGCATATATTATGGTGCAGAAAAAATGGACGAGAAAAAAGCTCTTAGAGAAAAGAGGACATACGAGTATTCTCAGGTCCACTCTGTGCCGGATAAAATGCCTCTGCAAGTTCCATTTCGTCATCTTACCACGCTTATCCAGATACACAATGGCGATGCGGATGCACTTTGTGCAATGTTTCCAGAGGCGGATGCAGAAAGTCTTAAGCGGCTTAGGACAAGAGCTATATGTGCGTGGAACTGGGTGAGAAACTTTGCTCCGGAAGATTTCCGCTTTTCTCTTAGAGTCGATGACGACACGACAGAAGAATTGTCCGATACGGAGCTGAAAATTGTAAAGACATTGAGAGAAACACTAGAAGAAAACTGGGATAATTTTGACGAAAAGACTCTAGGAGAGACATTTTATGCAATTTGTCAGGAAAACGGCAAAGAAGCAAAAGAAGTGTTTCCTGTGATATATAAAATCCTTCTGGGAAAAGAGCGCGGACCTAGACTTGCAAGCTTTATCCTGACGGTAGGAAAGGAAAAGGTTCAAAAAATCCTAAAAAGATACTAGTTTTTTTGCTTTGCAAAAAAGCAGGAGGCCATTTATAATTGTTATATAGATAGAGCACCCCAAGGAGTATATATGCGCCACACCACAACCTTGAGAATAGTACCTGATTATAATTTTCCTTTTTCAAAAATGGTAGTCTCTCCTCTGGACGGAGCCGACCTTAATCTCATAAGTGCCTGCTATACTCTCAAGCTCTTTGTAAATGTTTCGCTTGAGACCTTTAGTGCTGATGTTGGCAATGGTTTCCAGATACAGCTTTATCTTGAGCATCGATGCAAGCAGGGAACACTGGAGATGTCTCGTGCATTCTGGGAAAAGCTTGGCAAACCTAGGGAAGCAGCTATCCTTGTAGATGATGCAGGACAAAAAGCTCTTCTCCTTACAAGAAAAGGTTAAATAAAACAGTCCGAACGCAGAAGGCACGCCTGAAAAATATCTCAAGGGCTAAGCGCCTTCTGCTGCCTGCGGCGCATAAAAAGCACAGCAGGGCAGTGTCTCCTTCCTATATCCTGTTGCCCTAAGGCAGCTTAAGGCGGCCAGTCTAGGCCGCCTTAAGCGTTCGGTATAACCGGTCTTTTTTATTTTTTTGCTTCTTTCCCGTAGTATGCTTTCTTATAGATTTCTGCAATCTCACTTACAAGTGGATAGCGCGGATTTGCTCCTGTGCACTGATCATCAAATGCCATCTCCGAGAGTTTTTCAAGATTGCTCAAAAAGGCCTCTTCTTTTATTCCGAGCTGTTGTATGCTTGCAGGAATTGCAAGCTTTGTTTTGAGCTGTTCTATAGCTTCTATGAGTTTTTCTACTTTCTGCTCTGTGTTTCTTCCGCCCAGATTGAGATAGTCCGCTATGCGGGCATATTTTTCCTGTGCAGTCGGATACTTGTACTGCGGGAAGGCTGTCTGCTTTGTGGGGGACGGTGTTGCATTGTATCTGATTATGTCCGTTATGAGCAGAGCGTTTGCAAGTCCGTGGGGAATGTTAAAGGCTGCACCCATCTTATGTGCCATGGAGTGGCATATGCCAAGGAATGCATTGGCAAAGGCCATTCCTGCTATTGTTGCAGCATAAGCCATTTTTTCACGTGCTGCGGGATTTTTTGCTCCGTCTTTCCATGCTGCTGGAAGATTGTCAAAGATGAGCTTTATTGCCTCAAGGCAGAGTCCGTCCGTATATTCTGTTGCCATTACTGATACGTAGGCTTCTAGAGCATGAACTAGGGCATCCAGTCCCGAGTAGGCTGTAAGGCTTGCCGGCATATCCATTGTAAGGTTGGGGTCTATTATTGCCATATCCGGAGTAATTGCATAGTCTGCTATGGGATACTTTGTTCCTGTTTTGTTATCTGTTACAACTGCAAAAGGCGTCACTTCTGAGCCTGTCCCACTTGTCGTTGGGATTGCGACAAATACTGCTTTTTTGCCGATCTCCGGGAACTTGTATATCCTTTTTCTCATATCCATAAAACGCATTGCAAGATCTGCAAACTTTATGCCCGGCTGCTCGTACATAAGCCACATTATTTTTGCTGCATCCATTGGGCTTCCGCCTCCAATGGCTATTATTACATCTGGATTATAGGTGTTTAATATATCCGTACCCTTGTATATGGTATCTATATCCGGATCCGGTTTTACATCTGCAAAAATTTCTATCCGTATGCCCATAGCTGTCAGAACGTTTTCTATTTTTTTTGTATATCCGTTGTCATATAAAAACTTGTCCGTGACAATAAAGGCTCTAGTTTTACCTGCAAGATCCTTGAGCCCCTCTTCTATTGCATTTTGTTTAAAGTATATTCTGGATGGCACTCTAAACCACAACATGTTTTCTCTCCTTGCCGCAACTGTCTTTATATTGATGAGATGTTTTGTTCCTACATTTTCGCTTGTTGCGTTTCCGCCCCAGCTTCCGCATCCAAGTGTGAGGGATGGCTCAAGGCGAAAGTTGTATATATCACCTATTGCCCCGTGGCTGGAAGGCATATTTACAAGCACCCTTCCTGCTGCCATCATACTGGAAAAATAGTCTATTCTTTCTTTGTTGTTTTCGTCCGTATACAATACAGCAGTGTGCCCCATACCTTCTAGTCTTACTTCTTCCATTGCTATGCGGCATGCATCATCAAAATCCTTTGCTTTAAACATTGCAAGTACTGGGGACAGCTTTTCTCTTGCAAATGGCTCATCTTCTCTTACTTCCTGTATCTCACCTATAAGCACCTTTGTATCTTCTGGCACATCAATACCTGCCATCTTTGCAATCTTTATGGCTTTTTGGCCTACTATTTCTGCATTGATTCTTCCATCTTTTAATATTATGGAAGCAAGTTTTTTCTTTTCTACCTCGTTTAGAATATATGCTCCGCGCGCAGAAAACTCTCTTTTTACAGCCTCATAGATATCCTTTACTACGACGACGGACTGTTCGCTTGCACAAATTACTCCGTTATCAAAGGATTTACTCAAAAGTATGGAGCTTACTGCCATCTTGATATCGCATGTTTCGTCCATAACAGCAGGAGTATTTCCTGACCCCACACCAATTGCCGGCGTCCCGGAAGAATACGCAGCTTTTACCATTCCTGGACCACCTGTTGCAAGAATAAGATTGATTCCCTTATGTCCCATAAGAGCAGAAGAAAGTTCCAGTGTAGGCTCATCAATCCAGCCTATTATATCCTCAGGCGCGCCTGCTGCGACTGCTGCATCAAGAATAATCCTTGCGGCCTCCACCGTACACTTTTTGGCTCTTGGGTGTGGAGAAAAAATTATAGCATTGCGAGTTTTTAATGCAAGCAAACTCTTAAAAATAGTGGTTGATGTAGGATTTGTTGTTGGAATAATACCTGCAATTACACCAACAGGCTCTGCAATCTTTTTTATTCCGGCAGCAGTATCTTCTTCTATTATACCGCAGGTTTTCTCTGCAGCATATTTGTTATAGATAAACTCTGCCGCAAAGTGGTTTTTTATAACCTTGTCCTCAAAGATACCCATTCCGGTTTCTTCTACAGCCAGCTTTGCAAGCGCAATTCTGTGCTCATTTGCCGCAAGGGCAGCATGCCGGAAGATAACATCTGTCTGCTCCTGAGAAAAAGAAGCAAAAATTCTCTGTGCCTTGCTCACTCTGTCAACCAGGCGATTTAGATCGTCAAGTGTCTTTATGCTCATGTTATTCTCCTTGTCTTGCTGGTGTGAAAATTTTCCCAGCAGTGTTGTGGATAATATGATAAAAAAATATAGAAATGTCAATATAGAATATTAAAATATAGATAAAAAAATATAATATACTGAACGCAGAAGGCGCACGTAGAAATAGAAAATGCTCACAGGCTAAGCGCCTTCTGCTGCCTGCGGCACATAAAAAGCACAGAGAGTGTGCGACTTATGCTTCCTGTTTCCCAAAGATAGCACAGCCCGTGCAGCGGGCTGTGCGTTCGGTATCGAGTATTTATTCTTCTATTTCTATGATGTAAAGAAGGAATCTTGCGCGGGTTATAGCAACGTACAGAAGTTCGTTGCGTTTTTCCAGTTTTTTTGTTTCTGGATGAAGCACTAATATCACTGCATCCGACTCCAGTCCTTTGAATCTTCTTACCGAACGCAGACGGACGTATTTGCCGGAGTCGCCTTTGCCGCTTTCTGTGAGTTTAAATGGCCCGACTTGTTTTTCTTCTCTAAAGGCTGAGTCTTTTACTGATGTGTCTGTGAGTACTATTATGTTTTTATTGGCTATTTTTTCCTGTTCTATTAGCTCTGTAAGAAGTCTGCCTGTTTCTTCTCTTGCTTCTCTTTCTGTTTTTACATATATCACTTTGGGCTCCAGTCCTCTTATGTCTATTGATTCTGCTGTCTTGCCCAAGTCGGTTCTGCTTATTGCGTAGTCATGGATTGCTTGTGTGTTTCTTATGTTTTTTCTCAGTTTGTACAGATAGGGGTTTACGTTATAGTTGTTTATTAGTTCTATTACAGGGAGCTGGCCTTTTTTTGCAAATATGTTCTGGTTGTCGTCGTAGAAAATGTAGACAATCCTGTTTCTTTTGCTTTGCATAAGTTTTAACAGGCAATCACACCATGTCTTTTTAAAGTCCTGTGCCTCGTCTATTATTATGGCATCGTATTTTTCTGCTTGGTAGGACGGGTCGTCAAGTATTGTAAGAAGAGCCATGGGGGTGTTAAAGTCAAAGTAGCCTTCCTCGTTTTCTTCCAGAAGTGATTCCAAAACTTTGTATAGTCTGCTGTCAAGTTCTTGATATTCTTTTATTATTTCCCAGGGTTCTGCTATGCTTTCCTGTCCTGATAAAAGTCCTATAAGATCATATGGTTTGTCTATCTTTCTGTCGGGATATAGTCTGCGTGATATTTCTAGAAAAATTGTTTCCTGTTTATCGTCCTGTCTTGTGAGAAAAAAAAGATATTCTCTTAAAAGGTGATTTGCATATCCGTGAAATGTGTATATGTGAGGTTTGTTTTTTTCTGTATCGCCCTGTATGCTATCTATTATTTCTGCTATCTGCTGTCTTAGATATTTGTTATAACAAAGGAATAGGCATTTTTTGCCTTCTCTTGCCAATCTCATAGCCTTTTTTATTGCAATCCATGTCTTTCCTGTGCCTGCTGTGCCCTGGAAAGCTGCTCTGTTCTTATCCTCCAGTATATCAAGAAGATAATCCTGAAAAAAATCCAGTCTTGATATCTCCTCTTTTTGTGTTTCCATTGCAGCTCTTATGGATAGGTGCATATGAAGAGTTGGCTTTAGCATATTGCAGAAAATTGGTATATGACTACTGGAGAATTGGTTAGCTTTGTATGAGGGGAAAACAAAGAGTTCTTCTATCCACTCTGCTATAGTGTCAATATGCTGGTTAAATAGCACATTGTTTTTATTCATTTGTGGATGTATGTATGAGGCATCATAGCTTGTCTGGGGAAAACAGACTGCATAGTTTGCCATACCGGAAAAGTTTTCTTTGCTAACATGTCTAAAGTGGTCAAGTAAGAAATACATACCGTTTCTTGCCTGAGAAAAGGGGTTTTTTATCTTGTATTTTCCCTTCTCATTATTGGTATACCATGTATCAGACTCTATGGAGATAGTTCCTCCTTTTATCTCCAGAACTATAAATCCTTTATCCGGATTTACTACAATAAAATCCAGTTCTCTGGGGATATTTTTATCTTCTGTCCACTGAAAAGAGTGGTAAATGCTGTATTTGTCCGACAGGTTTTTCTTTAATGCCGAATATATTATTCTTTCTGCGTAGGATATTTCCGCTGTCTCGGGAAGGCTTGCGGGATACATTATTGCCATGATGGGATTATATTTGAGTTTTTTACTGCTTTCAACAACTTTTTTTTTCTGTTACGGCTAGAGTTTTTTTGCTATGATTATGATCCTAGAGATGATATATGGAGGTTTGTATGAGAGAAATTATTTCTGTTTCTACTGGCCGGAGGGAAGAGCTTGTAGATATAACTGATCATGTTAAAGATATTGTAAAAAAGTCCGGTGTGGAAAACGGGTTGTGTTCTGTCTATGTGCAGGGTGCGACTGCTGCTATAATGATACAGGAGAACTGGGATGATTCTGTTCAGGAAGATGTTGTTGATTTTCTTTCTAGAATCATACCGCGTGGTATATGGCGGCATGATATGCAGGATGGTAATGGCGATTCTCATCTCAAGGCAGGACTCATAGGTCCGTCTGAGAACATTCCCGTGATAGACGGCAGGTTAGGGCTTTCTCGTTGGCAGAACATATTTTTATGTGAGTTTGATGGACCTAGAAAAAGACGGGATGTAGTTGTGACACTAATATCCGACAGGGCTTAAAAATTTCTGTTATCCGTATGTTTTGTGTCATCCTACAGTTAAAAATAATGGAGAGGATGTGTTTTCTTAAGTAGCAGATGAAAAGGGATTGTGTTTTGATAAAGGGGTAGGTGTTTTAAATCTCTGATAGATTGGAAAAAGAGAAATTTGTTTTATGCCGCAGGCAGGAGGGACTGCGCAGTTTTGCTTTTGTTTTTTGTTTTGTGCGCAGTCCTGACGTTCGGTTTATTTAATATTTTATTGATAAAAAAATATTGACAATTTCTTTTTTGTGTTTTATTGTTATTTTATAGTTTTCTGAGAAAAGGCCGGTTTGCGCTGTTGGCGCACCCGTCTTTTTGAGGAATCCGTGAGTTTCTGATCCGGAGGTTTTTTCTGATGGAGAGGCGTCTTGGTGTTGTGTCTATCCTTTTACGGGATAAGGCGCTTGTTTCTAGGGTCAATTCTCTTTTGTCGGATTTTGCTCATCTTGTGCTTGGTAGGATGGGGCTGCCTCTGCGGGAAAAGGGTGTCAATGTGATTGCTCTGATTGTCGAGGGTTCTACGGATGAGCTTGGGGCTCTGACGGGTAGGTTGGGGCGTGTGGAGGGTGTCAGTGTGCGGTCACATCTCACGGATTTTAAGGAATAATCCTTGCGGAGGGTTTTTATGAATTCTGTTGTGTCTCGTTCCCTGGTAGAGAAGCCGTTTATAGATAGGGATAAGCTCTATGGGCTTTTGGATGCGCATGAGCCTTCTCCTGTGAGGCTTGGTGAGTTGCTCGATAAGGCTCTTAAGCTTGGCGGGCTTGAGCTTTCTGAGGTTGCCGAGCTTCTTAGGGTGGAGAGCTCTGAGGGTATAAGGCGTATTATGGAGGCTGCGCGTCTAGTAAAGCAGGAAATTTATGGTAAGCGTCTTGTGCTTTTTGCGCCTCTTTATGTTGCCAACTATTGTGATAATAATTGTGTTTATTGTGGTTTTAGAAAGGCTAATTCTTCTCTTAATCGTGTTGCTCTCAATCTTGGCGAGGTAAGGCAGGAGGTTGAGGCTCTTTTGAGGCAGGGGCATAAGAGGCTTCTCATGCTTATGGGTGAGTCAGAGAAGACTACTCTTGACTATTTTATAGAAACCATAAGGACTGCGTATTCCGTAAGGGTTGGGGAGCAGAATATAAGGCGTATCAATGTGGAGATTGCTCCTCTTACTGTGGAGGACTTTGCCCGTCTTAAGAAGGAGAATATAGGTACTTATGCTTGTTTTCAGGAGACTTATGACCCTGTTGCCTATAAGAAGTTTCATCCTTCTGGGCCCAAGTCCGATTATGAGTGGCGTCTTCTTGTTATGGACAGGGCTATGGAGGGCTGTATAGATGATGTGGGAATTGGTGCTCTCTTTGGTCTTGCAGATTACAGGTTTGAAGTGCTTGCGCTTATAGAGCATGCCAGGCATCTTGAAGCTGCTTTTGGCTGTGGCCCTCATACTGTGAGCGTACCTCGTCTGGAACCTGCTGAGGGTGCTCCTCTTGCTTCCAGACCACCGCATCCTGTGAGCGATGAGGATTTTAAAAAACTTGTTGCTGTTATAAGGCTTGCTCTTCCTTATACTGGTATAATTCTTTCTACACGCGAGAGCGAGGAGCTTAGAAATGAGCTTTTTAATTATGGTGTCAGCCAGATTTCTGCTGGGTCCCGTACTAATCCTGGTGCTTATGATGAGGATCATCCAGAGTCTGGTGCCCAGTTTTCTCTTGGCGACCATAGAAGCCTTGAGGAGGTTATTTCTTGTCTTATCGATCAGGGCTATGTTCCTTCCTTTTGTACTGGTTGTTACCGCAAGGGGCGTGTAGGTGCCGATTTTATGGATCTTGCAAAACCGGGGCTTATCAAAGCTTATTGTCTGCCCAATGCTCTTTTTACTTTTGCAGAGTATCTTGGGGATTTTGCTTCTCAGGATGTGCGTGCGCGCGGTATGGCTCTTATAAGAAGGCTTGCAGAGACAGAGGTGCCGGAGTCAAGGAGAGAGAAGACTCTTGCAGAGCTTGACAGTATTGCTGCCGGCCATAGGGATGTGTATTTCTAGGTGCTTTCTGTGGCTGGGGAGGTTTTGTCCTACTGTGTATAGAGTGTCCTGTGGTTTTTGATTGTTGCTTGTTATATGGTGGATAGATGATTAGCGGTTTTGTATTGTGTTTTATCTGGTACAAATGATTGCTATGTATATTTTATTTCTTTGTTTGCTGATTATTATTTTTAAAAAGGCTGTGTGGGTATTTTACCGGAGGAATGTGTGAATAGAGCTGATTTTTTTCTTGCCCAGCTGGATGAGGATTCTCCAGTCAAGGATTACATAAGAGAACTTTGGGCTCTTTCTCTTGATAAACTCAAGAGCATGGCAGATGATGCCTGCAAGAATACTTACGGAGATGAGGTCTATCTTAGGGGTCTTATAGAATATACCAATGTATGCAGGATGGATTGTCTGTATTGTGGTATAAGAAAGAGTAACGATAAGGTAAACAGATACAGACTTGATGAGGACTCAATACTTGCTGCAGTTGAGGAAGGCTATGGAAGAGGGTTTAGAACCTTTGTTCTACAGGGAGGAGAAGATCCTGAGTGGCCTGCAGAGAGGCTTGCACGTCTGGTTGCAAAAATAAAAGAACTCTGTAATTACGAGGTAGCGGTTACTTTAAGCTCTGGGCTTATGACCAAGGATGACTATGTTATTTTGCGTGATGCAGGTGCGGACAGGTATCTCATGCGTTTTGAGACTGCTGATTCTAAACTACATGAGAGGCTGAGGGGTGGTATAAGTTTGAGGCGTCGTATACAGGCTCTTCTGGATATGCGGGATGCGGGCTTTGAGCTTGGCTCAGGCTTTATGTGTGGTCTTCCCGGGGAAGATGATGAGGTTATGCTCAAAAACCTGTATCTTTGCAAGCTTCTTGAGCTTGATATGATTGGCATAGGGCCATTTATTCCTCATCCAGACACTCCGCTTAAGGATGCTCCTCAGCTTGGGCTTGAGCGCACATTAAAAGCCGAGGCAATCCTGAGGATAATTCTGCCTGGTGCAAACTTGCCTGCTACTACAGCTGCCGGTAGTCTACAACCTGACGGCAGGGAAAGGATGCTTGAGTGCGGGGCAAATGTGCTCATGCCCAACCTTACGCCTGTCATACACAAAAAGGATTATCTCCTTTACCCTGGGAAAATCTGTCTTGACGAGGATGGTTTTAAGTGTGTGTCCTGTCTCAGTCTCAGAGTTGCAAGTGTAGGGAAGAAAATTGTCTGGGACATAGGGACATCAAAAAACTATAAGGAAAGGAATGGTCATGTATCCCGGACCTGAGACAAAAAAGGCCTGTGATAATTTTGGTGAGGAAAGATTGCCCAGAGATCTTATAAGGGCTTATGGTGAGGTTAAGTTTGCTGTTCTCTCTGCTATACAGGAAGAGGAGGCCTTTTTCTCTGTGCTCCACTGGGAATGTATAAGTCTGGCAATAGAAGAGCTTATTTCCGGTCTTCTTGATGATTATCTCTGTATTCCTCTTATGCAGGGAGGAGCTGGCACGAGCATCAACATGTGCATCAACGAGACAATAGCGATGCGTGCCAACAGCCTTCTTGAGGAGAGAGGGGAAAAGGGACTTCTTGACTCTGTAGAGCACATCAACAGATATCAGTCCACCAATGATACCTTTACCACTGCAATCACAATTGCTGTCTTTAGAAAGCTTATAGAACTGGAAAAACTGGTAATAGATATACAAAAACTGCTTGCTGACAGAGAAAGAAGCTATGCAGGTATTCTCATGGCAGGAAGAACAGAGATGCAGGATGCCCTTCCCATTACTCTTGGGCAGGTTTTTGGTTCATGGGCAGGAATGTTTGAGCGTGACAGATGGCGTTTGAATAAGATAAAAGAGAGGTTAAGGACAATAGCTCTTGGTGGTACTGCTGTGGGGACGGGTTTCCCTGTACCTGCTAGCATAGTGTTTGCAAGCGAAGCTCGACTGAGAGAAATTACAGGGCTGCCGCTAGCAAGAAGCCAGAATCTTCCTGATGAGATAGCTAATCTGGATAAATATACTGAGCTAGCGCATGGTATCAGGCAAGTCTGTGACAATATTTTTAAACTTACAGGCGACCTTTTGATATATACATCCTCGCAGACAGGTGAACTTGTGCATCCTGAGCTGCAATCTGGTAGCAGCATAATGGCAGCTAAGACCAATCCTGTACTTTTGGAATATGCAAGAGGCCTCTCTATTGCAGCCTCATATTCTGCACTATCTGTGAGTGAGTATTCCAGAAACGGACAGCTCCAGCTCAATGCCTTTTTGCCCTTTGTCTGTGAGGAACTCTTTAGAGCTTTTGAGCTCGCAAAAAAGGCTCTGGCAGCATTGATAAGACTCATTCCCAAGCTGGAAGTAAACAAAAAAAGGATAGAAGAGAACCTTCTTCGTTCCCACATACTTCTCAATGCCCTTCTTCCTGTTATTGGATACAGACGAGTAAAGGAGCTCTATCACAGCCATCCCGAGCCTTTTTTAAGCACCCACGAGCTTGCAGACTATGCTGCGAAGAAAACCGGACTGGACAAAAAGAAGATATTGGAAGCAATAGACATAGATAACATAACATCCTTTGGCGGGAGAAAAAATGCATGAACAGCACACCACTTGCAGAAAGGCCGCGTATAGTAATTCTTGGAGAAACCAATGCGGGAAAGTCCAGCCTGCTCAATGCCATATTTGAAAAAGATGTGGCTATAATCTCTGATACTCCAGGAACAACAACGGACCCGGTAACACGCGCATACGAGTTGCCTGATGCAGGTCCTGTTGCCATAACGGATACTGCGGGGCTTGGTGACGATACTGAGCTTGGCGAGTTGCGTATGAAAAAAACACGCAGTATGATAGATGCCGCGGATATTGCGCTTGTTGTCTGTCCACTTGATAGGCCTCCGACTCAGCAGGAACTAAGTCTAATAGCAGAGCTCAGCAAAAGAAAAAAAAATTATCTTATAGCAGTGAGTTTTACTGACAAAACCCCAGACAGAAAAAGAGAACGCTGGCTGGAAGGAAAAGATCACATAAAAGTTTCGTCTGTAACAAAAGAAGGCGTGCCACAACTACGCAAAAAACTTGCAGAGCTTGTAAAAAAGACTGGTACGGAGCCAGGTCCGCTGGAAGGACTCATACAAGAAGGCCAGATGGTTTTGCTTGTAGTCCCCATAGACCTTGCTGCTCCGCAAGGAAGACTCATCTTGCCGCAGGTAGAAACCATAAGGAACGCGCTTGATTTTGATGCTCATGCGCTTGTAGTAAAAGAAAGGGAGCTCTATTCTGTCTACAGCAAACTCCCAGAGCCTCCCGCACTTGTGGTAACTGACAGCCAGGTATTCTTTAAAGTTGCAGCGGACATAGCCCCCGGACAGATGTTAACATCCTTCTCAATTCTCTTTGCCCGTAAAAAAGGACGCCTTTCCCAGTATGTAAGAGGCCTTGCCGCACTCACTGATTTTCCCCGCGGTAAAAAAGTCCTTGTTATAGAATCCTGCTCTCACCACAGAGGACCCGATGATATCGCCACGGTAAAAATCCCCAGATTATTCCATCAGCTTGTGGACTCCCGCATTGCCTTTGACCATGCCAGAGAATTACCGGAAGACCTCTCAGCTTATGGCCTTGTCATACATTGCGGTGGCTGTATGGTAGGCAGAAGCGCAATCCTGTCACGCTTAAGACGCCTTGCAGAAGCAGGAATACCTGTAACCAACTACGGACTTTTTCTTGCATGGGCGCACGGACTTTTGCCCAGAGCTCTTGAACCTTTCCCTTATGAATACGAACTTTATAAAAAAATAACAAGAAAATAGACCGAACGGCTTACCCGTGCTATATGCAGCCATACCATAAACTATGGGCACGGGTAAGCCTGCCTGCGGCAGATACAGAGCAAAAATAGTGGGCTGATTTTCTCTGCCTTTTGCCGAAGGCAGCGCCGGGACTCTGTTTGTCACGGCGCGTTCGGTATAAAAATACTGCAGCTGAAACTGCGGCTTATGTATATTTATTTCAATCTTTTATGCAAGAACAGTGTCGTCCTGTTGCTGAGAATTTTCTTTATCCTGCGGAATTTCTCCGGAGTTTTCGTTTACACTGTATGTTATGCCTGCTATGAGGTAGAGTACTATGCTTGTTGCAAGGAGCAGTTTAAAGCCACTTGCAACAGAGATGATTCTTGCCAGTGTAGCACCTGTTACGGAGAAACCGCCGTTCATACCCCATGCCCATGGCAGAAGATTAGGACGGTTCTTCTGAAGGCTGTCCAGCCCGTTGGGATAAGGCACACCCATGAAGAATGCCGGAGGAATGATTACGGCAAGGCTTATGAGCACTCTTATCAGCATGGAGTCGGAGCGGTGAGGGTAGAGCAGACTGTTGAGACCAAATATATAGAAGATAAGTGCAGCTGCTATTAGAATTGCGCTTGCAGGTACTATGTATCTTCTGTACTTGCTGAGGCCCATGCTTGCAAGATTGCCCAATGCGGATGATATCAACATGGCAGTAATTACTATACTCGTTGCATATGTTGTGTTTGCCAAAAATACTCCGAGGCGCTGGATAAGAAAGATTTCTACAAGCATGTAGCCTGCTCCCAGGCTTGCATAGTAAAGGATTACAGGGATTGTGCCCTTCCTGTTTTTAAACAGTGTTTTCCACTTGACCGCCACAGGAAGAGCTATAATGATTATACCGAATATCAATGATTGCAGGAATACTGCCAGAAACAGAAGATATCCCCATTCTTCTGCTACGTCTGGAAGCTGATCGAGATAGTCTCCAAGCCTGCCTAGCTTGAGATAGCCTGCATAGTACGGCCGCTCGTCTCGTGGGGGGCGTATATCAAAAATATAGTTTTCTTCTATTGTTTTTGCTTTTCCTGCCAGCATCACAGGGATTGCAGACCTGTAAGCATCGAGGTTGGTGTATGATTCTTCCTGTTTTGTTTCTGTTTTTTGGGATGCAATCTCTACTTGTTTATTCTTCTTGTTCTCAAAATGAGCATTGTATTTTTGTATTATCTTATCCAAGGGTATTGCATCAAGCTTTTTTACTGGAGTATAAATCAGCTCAAAAGACCTGGAGTCACAAAACTTACTCAGGTCATAAAGCTCCCCTTCTGTAAAAGGAGTTTTCTTTATAAGTATACTTGTCGTAGAGCGGAAAAGTCCGTAAGAAAAAAGATGCTTGCCGGGCTCCTCATATCCTTCCTCTCTCAGTGCTGTTATTATGCTATTTAACACACGAAGAACGTTTCTGGGAGGGTTGAGTCTGTCCCATAGTGTGATGGATATTATGCCTTTGTCATTCAGTGCACCCAGATAATCCTTAAAAGCCTCTACAGTATAAGTATAATCTTCATGTATGGGGTATCCACCCGCATCAGAAAGACCTATGGAGTCAACAAGGCTTATTTCTATAAGATTGTATTCTCCCCTGTGAGCTATTGCAAATGCTCTGGGATTTCCTTTTGTCAGATTTATTATTCTGTTACTGAGAACATCGCCGGTAAATTGTTTGATGTTGGGATCGTCCCTGAGAATATGTATCATGGACTCTGATGGTTCCACTATATCTATCTTTTTTGCCTTGTTATGCAGAGCTACTTGTGTGTTGGTTCCGCCGCTAAGGTTGATGAGCAAGACAGATGGTTTCTCCAATATCATATATGGAGCTGCCATAGGAAGATAATCCAGGTATTCTTTCTCGTCTTCTTCCAGCATTCCCATAACACCTATGGGACCATTGCCATCATTGTACATACCCCAAAAAGGCTGAGACGGCATTTTTTCCAGTTTTAGAGCAACGTTGTCAGAAAGTCCTGGAGCAAAGTGAAAGTACCTAGATGCGTATACATGATACTCTCCCTCCGGGCCAAAGGAATAATGTACCAACTTGGAGTCTGGATATTTTCTTACATAGCTTATTGCTTTATAATCGGATACTCGTATATCCGACCACATAAAAAGTGCGGTAAGTGCCAGAGCCGTGCTTATTGCCATTCCTATAAGATAATGTACTCTGAATCCTTTCTTGCCAGAATCAGAATCTTGTTCTGCTGTTACGAGAAAGGAAGCAAGTATGGCAAGAAAAAGTATGGGAAGAAGAAGGAACTTTACGGGAAGTACAAACATAAAAAGGATGATAAATATTCCGCCTATTCCGGAGCCTACCATATTGGAGAAATACAGAGCCTTAATCCTGTCCGACATTACTATAAAAAGTACGCCTATAAATACTGCAACAATGAAGAAAGGAACACCGTATAATATATAGTATCCTGCTATAAACCAGACTTGTCTGGAGTCTGCTCCTAGAAACACCGGATTAAAGGGAATAAGCTGTGCAAGAATTGTACAGAACACAAGTGCAATAGGTGTTATGATTGCAGACCATGAGAGTATTTGCTCTGCCCTTTGTTTTATCCAATCTATCGAGAGCGTGAGAATAATACCTGCTATACCCATCCCCAACAATGCAGTGGAAATAACCATGGAGCCAAAGTTGGTCCAGTTTCCAACGGAGAAGATACGCATTACATAAAGCTCGTAGGCTATTTCTACTACCGAAAGCAGAAAGAGTGCTATTAGTTTGTTAGTAGCTTTTTTCTTATCCATGGCAGGGAGTATACCTTAAAAAAACGTAATCATGCAATTATTTTTTTTTCTAGGATAAAAAAATAATTGACAGTAATAAAAAAGATTCTTAGTATGGCTGCATGAATATAACAAAGCTGTTTATACCTCTTGAGTATGTGCTGATATTTTTTCTTGGTCTGCTCATGGGCATTGTTTCTGTGACAGGTTTTTTGCTTTCTAGTATGTCTTCTGTAGAAAAAGTAGTTTCTTATGAAGAAGTAAAGGCACGTGAGATTGTAAGGCAGGCCATAGAAGAGACTGCAAGAAAAGATGCTCCGGAATACGGATATTCTTATGAGGCAAGCGATGAGTTTGACTATGATGCACCTGCTTTCGCTGCTTCCATGCCAGTGGATACCAAGGAAACCTGGCTCAACTGGATGTTGGAACACAGGGATGAGTCAGTTGAGTTTCTCAACAAGAGGTGGGAGCTTGCGCAATCCTTTGTAAAATCCGGCGAGCTAAAGCGCTTGGAAGATCTGCGGGCATTTCTGCTTACTCCGCGAGAACACTTTGTAAGAAAGGCCAACAAAGGCAAAGAATATGCGGATACATGGCTTCCTATAGGTTATGGTGCAACAATAACTGATCCTGATGTCGTATCGATGATGACTACAACACTCAATATATCTCCTGATGACAAGGTTCTGGAGATTGGCACAGGCTCCGGCTACCAGTCTGCTATCTTGTCCAACCTCACTAGACATGTATATACAATAGAAATAATAAAACCCTTATATGTGGAAACCCACAATCTTTATCTCAGTCTTTCCGATAAGTATCCCAACTACAAAAACATAAACAGAAAGCTGGGAGATGGATATTACGGATGGGAAAAACATGCTCCCTTTGATAAAATAATAATAACCTGCGGAATAGACCATATCCCGCCTGTATTGTTAAAGCAGCTCAAAGTTGGTGGTATCATGGTTCTTCCTCTGGGTCCTCCAGGTCGGCAGTACATAATGGAAATAAGAAAGAAAAAAGACGAGAACGGGAACATAGTCCTTACGAGAAGGGATGTGTATAACGGGCTCAGTGTGAGGTTTATACCCTTCCGTGACGAAAAAGGTCAGGCTTATTACCAATCGGTAGGAGAGGAAGAACAGGAAAAATAAAGAGATATGCAGCAGACCATTGGGTCTACTTTTTTTACATACCGAACGCACGGTATGCTTCGCATCCCGTGCTGCCTACGGCATAAAAATGCTTATGCTGCCAGGCATGTGTCCAGATTTGCACCGCAGGCAGGAGACACTGCGGCTTTTTCTTCTTTGTCTTTCCTGCGAGGACGCAGTGTCTCCGTTCGGTATAAAAGTATATTTTATAATATGGTTTGACTTATTGGCTTATTATGGTATATTATAGCTTAAATATTATAAAAATACTTCGATATTTAAATATGGTTGATATTTTATATAGCCAATTTATAAATGGTAGGTTATAATATTGCCAGTAAGGGAGGCCCACTACCATGATGTGGCTTTTTGATGAAGAGGTAAAAAAAAGACCCTCCTTTGCCAAAAAGAAGCGAAACAAAAAACATATAAATCCAATGGGACAGTCCATGAATACTGATTTGTATAAAAAAGTTTTTAAAAAAATATCCTATTATGTAGGTAATTTCTTTGTATTTATTTTAAGACTAATGTGGTCTTTCTTCAAGAAGGTTCCGTGGGGAATTGTTTCTACTGTGCTTATAGTGGCTTTTGCCATAAGTATTGTGGTATACAGTGTTACTGCTTCTGATTTGCCCCCGGACAGTGTCTCTGCCCAGCTTGCCTCAGCTACTTCAGAGCCTTCTTTCTCCGAGCCGCCGGAGGCTGTGATTTTATCCAGCGAGGATGAGATAAAGTCGCTTGATGTTTTGGGTGCTGGTGCGCAGAAACAGGACAGAATTGAAGATATTGAGTATGTGATAAGAAGCGGTGAGACTTTGTCAGAGATAGCTTTTAGCTATGATATAGATGCAGATATCCTTGCTGCCTATAATGGTATTGAGAATTATAATTATATTAAGGCGGGTGATAAGATAAAGATTCCGTCTTATGTCACGGAGAAGAAGTTTCGCATATCATATAAGAGGCAGAAGACTAAAGAGGCTCTTAAGAAACTTCCTCTCAATATTGCATATACGATAATAGATGATGGCGACCAAAATGGCAGCACAATTACGGTTCAGTTTGCTTTAAAGGATATAACAGGAGATGCTATAAAGGAGGCAAAGTGGGACTTTGGTGATGGTAATAAGGCTGCCAAGTTAGAGCCTGCCCACAACTACAGAAGCCCGGGTGTTTACGATGTCAGGCTTGTTGCTGTTGCTTCCGATGGCACTGTCTATGACTCAGGTGTCGTAAAAGTGGATGTTCCAGACCCCACTGTACTTCACAGCAGCCAGAATACGCGGTTTATAACACTTCCCAATCCTGATGATGATTTTAGTTTTCCGGGGAAGGTTATAATGGTTGCAGGTTATTCTTCTGTGGAGAGTTCTCCTGTAAAGATTATAGATACTGCTGCTGGTGCTACAACCGTTTCTTTTGAAAAACCAGGTTATTATGGCATAACAGTAGAGGAACAAGAGGGCAATCAGTATTATTCTGTATTTGTAAGTCCGGTTCCATCCATGCATGTTGATGCTTCTCTTGATACAAGAGTTTTGGGGGTAAACTGGTACAGGACACAGTTTAATACCGGTACATCTTCCAACTGTGGACCTGCTTCTGCATCTATGGCTATAGGCTGGGCTACAGGAGAATATTTTTCCGTATACAATGTTAGACAGATTGTGGGATGGAAGGGCGACGGTGCTACAAGCTTTGCAGATTTGTTAAAGGCGATAAGAGTACGTGGAATAAATGATGCAGCTATAGTAAGGCTTAGAGACTTTAATGATCTCAAAGAAGTTATAGATAACGGCGATGTTGCAATCATTCTCATACACACTGGTGGAATCAGTATGGTAAAAGGTAATCCGGCAACGGACCTTTTTGGCAAATATTATAATGATTCCGTAGGACATTATATAGTTGTAAAAGGATATTCTCTTGATGGTAAGTATCTTGTTATAAACGACCCTATCCCTAGTGACTGGGCTTCCAACAGCTGGAGATATCCTGATGGTATCAGTATGATAGGTCGTAACAGATACTTTAGTACGCAGGAAGTGTTTAACTCTCTCAGAACATATAATATGATTGTTGTACCAAGAAAAAAATAAGATACATTTTATTAATAAAAAGCCCGTCAACACGACGGGCTTTTTCTATTTGTAAGTTTGTAAGATCTTCTACTTTGCTGGTTGTTTTTCTGTTACAGCAGTTGGTATGAATATGGAAAAACAGGTGCCTTCTCCCTTTTTGTAGCTTAGTTTTAGATTTCCCTTTAGCTGTTGTACCCTCTTTTTTACAAGAGACATACCCATACCTCTTCCTGATGTAAGGTCGGCAGTACTGCTCGTGGAGAATCCTGGATTAAAGATACAGCCCAGTATTTGAGATGGGCTAAGGCTGTCGGATTGGTCAGTCTTTATTATTCCTTTCTCCAAAGCTTTTTGCTTTATTTGTTCCAGGTCCAGTCCTCTACCATCATCTTTTATGCGTATGACAGTGTTTTCTCCTTCTTTTTCCATGGATATTTCTATTGTTCCTTTTTCTTTTTTATTGGATAATGCTCTTTCTTCCGGTTTTTCTATACCATGTGCAACGGCATTTCTTACAAGCTGTATGAGAATGTCCTTGATATGTCTCCTGTCCTTTTCCGCAATTCTTGCAGTATCAAAGTTTTTAAAAACAATTTCCACTTTTTTGCCATTTCTCTCCGCTTCTTTTTCCGCACTGTTTACTATTGCCCTGGGTAGCAGCCCTTTATCAACTCCCTCAAGAGTCTTGCTCTGGAATGTCATTATTTTATTTATAAGCTCTTTTATAGTATTTATCTCCATTGAGACCTGTCTTATAAGAAGTGTACAGTCCAGCATGGCATCCCAGCCCGGATTATTGCTTTCTATAAGTTCCTTTATTTTCTCTTCTGTCTTATGTAGCGATTGTCCTACCTTCTCAAGACCCAACAGAAGAGCATTGCCCTTGATAGCATGGATAGACTGGAAAAGCTCTATAAACACGGACTTGTTAGCAACCCTCGTATCCTTAAGAAGCTTATTAGCATATTCCAGTTCTTCTTCCGCATCTGTTATAAACTCTCTCATGATATCCGCATCAACGTGTATAATCTGAAAAAGCTCTTCCATCTCTCTTGCTTTTTTTGCCTCTTCTGCTTCCAGTTTTCTGGCAAGCCTTACTTCTTCTGTTATATCCTTTACTGTTATGAGTAGCTGATTTATATTACCGTCCGTATCGTTTACCGGATAAAAAAGAAAAGAATAAAATACTTCCTCTGGAATACCATCTTTTTTCATTATAATTGCTGCACGTTCTAGAGGATTGATCTCTGCCAGAAGAGTGGGGTTGACCTTGCCCTGAAACCACATTGCAAGATAATCGGATATGCTAGCATACAGGTTGGGATCTACCTTGTGCCTCATGATATCCAGAAATGATTTCCCTTCTGGGGATTCTTCTGCAAGCAAAGTTTCTGTAAAATCAGAATACCCCTGTTGAATTATAAAATTCTTATCTATGAGAAATAAACCTTCATTTACACTACCCAGAATCGTATCCGTATATGATTTTGCCTCAGCAAGATTACGGCGAGCATCATCTAGATTCTTGTGAGCGGAAATACGAGCTCTCTCATATATAACGGAGAAAAGAAAGACAACAAGATAGGAGCCTATTGCTCTAATGGAAAAACCAAGCGCAAATCCATCTCTAAGAGTAGGATGAAGAAAAAGCATGGAGCCCAGAGTGAGAATAAACACAGTAGACAGAATAGAACCCATGCTTACACCAGCAAGAAAGTTGGCAATAATGGGATATGTAAAAATCCACATAATAGCAGAACCGTTATCACCAAAATCTATAACAAGATAGGCATATAGGGCAAACATCAGAATGGATATAGCTGTTCCGGCTAAATCAATATTTTTGCTTATCCTAAAGTATGCAAGAATGGCTATGACAATCAAAATAGTGCTGCCAGTTACAATAGCAAAAGCAGGTAAACCAGAAAAAATATCATTTATGGTAAAAATAGAAAGAACCAAAATACCCAAAAAGGAGATACCATGAAGAGTTATGATTCTTCTCTTTTGTTCTTCATCAAATTTCCCTTGTGGTATAATAATGTGATAAAACCACTTTATTAGATTGCTTATCGCACTCATAAATCCTCCTAGCGGATAATCTCCTCCAAAGCAACGGAAAGTAAAAACTCACCCGCATCGGTTGTAAAAGGTATGCCGATTATAGGAGAAGAAAAATCAGGCCATGCCAGCTTATGATTTTTGCCCTTAGTTACGGAAGGCAGTGAAATGGACAGCCTGTATGACTCATATCCCTTCTTTGCATTACCTGCAATGATATTTACAGCCTCTCCTATCGTATCCACTACGTCATCGTTTACATCATTTATATCGGTACCTACTAGCATTGATGTGAGCTTGCAGGCCACGTCAGCGGGAAAGCTTATAACGACGAGCCCCTTACTGTCTCCCGATATCCCTATAAAAGCAGATACATCCCAGGAATTACTGTCCTCCTTACTCATAAGGTATGGAACCCCCACCTGTGCTGTTGTGCCAAAGAAATCCTTACAGGCACCCAATGTAGCTTCTATAAAAGGTATTATTTGTGCTTTTTCCATTTATTTTGCCTCCAGTACTCTTTTAACTTTTTTTAATAATTCATCTTCCTTTACAGGTTTTACGATATAATCGTCCACCCCCTCTTTGACCGCTTCTATAACATTGTATTTTGCAGCCTCGGAAGTTACCATTATAATAGGAAGAGAAGAAAATCGCTTATCAGCTCTCAGCTTTTTTGTCAGCTCCAGCCCGTTGAGCTGGGGCATATTCCAGTCTAGCAGCAAAAGATCGACCTTTTTACTGTTTATTATCTCAAAAGCATCCGCACCGTTAGAAGCTTCAAGATATTCCGATCCGGCAAACTCGGGATAAGAATCCAGAGTGCTTTTTACGATATTACGCATTATTCTGGAATCATCGACAATTACAACAGTCAAGACATCCTCCTTCTTAAAATACTTCTTTTTTATTACACAAAATACTTTATAAAAATATTAAACCAGTTAAAACAAAAAGACAAGACAAAAAAAGCCGAACGCCGTATTGCAATGGTAATACGACGTTTTTATTGACGGCATGTCATTGCATTTACTATAGTTTAATACAAGGAGGTTCTTGTGACAGTAAAAAGATTGGGAATTCAACTCTTGCCACAACCAGAAAAAGTAGTACTGAGATTCTTTTCTCCGGGAGAAAAAGAAAGAATAGAGCATATAATAGCGCGTGTCTTTACGATGACAGACCGGGAAGTGGAAGAAGAGCTAAGAACAGTGATAGAAAAATTCGATTATCACCATGATCAACTAGAAGAAATACTGGCAAAAAATTATAAAAAGATATCCAGATTTATATTTACAGACAGAGAACCTGATGACAGAAGAAAACTCTTTATAGGCAGCCTCTTTACAAGTGAATACTCTATAGAAGCTGCGGCGTTGTTTAATCCATCTATAGTAGTACACCCGGATCAGAGCAATCTTCCGGAAGATAGTATAAGATTTATACTATCTTTGAGAGCTACGGGAGAAGGACATATCTCTTCTTTGGTATTTCGTCAGGGAGTGATGCATAAAGATGGAAGTATAATAATAGAAGACAGTGGACAGCGCTATGTTATTCCTCCTCATATCGTGGAGAATACTCAGTATAATAGAGAATTATTTATTGCTCAGCTAAAAGAACAGAGATTATATAACATCTTTGCTGAAGCATTGTTTGCAGAAATGCCGGAGATATTTGGTTATAGGAGGCTTATAGAAGCCATAGAAAACCTGAGGGAAGCAGAGGCCTTGCATTCGGAAGAATTCTTGAGAACCTTAGAATCGATAGAGTGGTTTGCCAGCTTTAACCAGGAAGTTTATTTTGATCCTGATATTCCTATGGATATGCGCATAATCTCTCCTTCGATAGTAGTGGATCTAAAAGGTCTTGAAGATGCCAGGTTTGTAAAGTTTATCGATGACAAAGGCATACCTACATATTATGCAACTTATACAGCTTATGATGGCAGAAGTTTTTCTCCTCAGCTTCTTGCAACAAAAGATTTTAACCACTTTCGGTTTATTTCGCTTACTGGAAAAGCTGTAAAAAATAAAGGTTTCGCTCTGTTCCCAAAAAAAATAGGTGGAAGATATTGCATGATTGGTCGTCAGGACAATGAGAATATAACAATAATGTTTTCTGAGAATATAAATTTTTGGAATGAATACAGAATTATACTAAGACCCAAGTATAGCTGGGAAATTATACAGCTTGGAAACTGCGGCTCCCCCATAGAAACTGACGCCGGATGGCTTCTCTTTACACATGGTGTGGGGCCTATGCGCCACTACAGTATGGGAGCTGTTCTTCTTGATAAAGAAAAACCCTATAAAGTCATAGGCAGATTAAAAAGACCTTTTTTGGAAGCTCAAGCGGATGAAAGAAGCGGATATGTACCAAATGTGATATACAGCTGTGGAGCTTTGCAACACAAGGACAAGCTTCTTATACCATATGCAATGTCCGATTACATAACCAGCTTTGCAGAAGTAGAGACGGACGAACTTGTAAAGCAAATTTTAAAAGACGGTAACTGATATTACCACTTTTACAAGGTCTTAATCAAATTAATTAAAACGGAGGTTATATGAGAATAGGATTTATCTCTACTTATCCACCAATAGAATGCGGAATAGCAACATACACAGAACAGCTTGTATCCAATCTGTATCAAAAACACATGGAAGTTTTTGTTATGAGTCCCTTTGGTGCACAGGGGAAACGCGTTTTCCCTGTTTTTACGCAGGGGAGCGATACATTTGCTCCTGAGGTTTTGAGGCTTAGTGCTTCCATGACACCGGATATAATTCATATCCAACATGAGTACGGTCTGTACGGACAGAATAAGGGGGTTGAGATTGTTGATCTCATTTTGAGGTATAAGATAGTAGGAATCCCCGTTGTTGTTACTCTTCATACTGTTTACGATGAAGTATCATACGAAGAGAGTGTTGTCCTCCGTCCTATTCTATCTGAGTCATCTGCTATAATTGTTCATGAAGATTTCCAGAAAGAGGCTTTGTTGAAAAATTTTCCGGAAATAAAAGGTTTAGAAGAAAAGATATGGGTTATAGAGCACGGTATACGAGAATGCGGTCCGGTTATTAATGCAAAAAAGATATTGGGACTTGAGGGAAAAAAGGTATTGCTTCTTGCTGGTTACTTTAGACCCAGCAAGAGGTTTGATAAAATAATAGATATTTTTCCAGAGCTTTGCAGAGAAATAGATAACCTTGTGCTTGTCGTCGCAGGTAAGATAAGAAATCCTATTTTTGATAACTATAGAAGAGAGCTTTTTGATAAAATAGAATCTTCTCCTGTAGCTGATAGGATTGTAGTTTTTAGGGGGCAGTTTCCTCAGCATACTTTTGATACTATTTTGTCTGCTTCTGATGTTATGGCCTTTCCTTATGATAAAGGAGCACAGAGTGGTATGCTCGCACAATGCTTTGCTATGCATAAGCCTGTAGTAACTTCTTCTTTGCCTGCTTTTAAGAGAATACTAGATAGAAGTGGCGGAGGTCTTATCGCAGAGACGGATAATGATTATGTAAGACATATCATAGCACTGCTTAATGACAAGGTTTTATATAATGAGAAGGTGGAAAATATAAAAGAGTACATAGCAGAGTGTGCTTCTTGGAGTATTGTTGCTAATCAGCATATAGATGTGTACAAAAGCATTCTTGCTTCTTCTCTCGGACGGGCTAGATATATATATATACCGGAAGATGAGGATACCAATGTAAAGCCTCTGCCTGCAATTGTGGAAAATGAGAATATTAGATAGGGGGATTGTTTATCATGGAAAGATATGGAAATAATCCGATAATAAAGCCTTCTTATGTAAAACCAAGCAATCCTGACTATGAAGTTGTAGGGGCATTTAATCCTGGTGCTGTTTTTACAGGAGAAGAGTATATTCTTTTGTTGAGAGTTGCAGAAAGGGTAAAGCAGGAGCCAGGATATATAAAGGTTCCCTGTGTTGAGTTTTCCGGGGATGGTATAGGATACCCTTCTGTTCTTGCTTTTAAGGAAGATGATCCGGATGTAAGGAAGAAGGATACCAGAGGAGTTGTTTATAAAGGGATAGATTATCTTAGTAGCATGAGCCATATAAGGATTGCAAGGAGTAAGGATGGAAAAAACTTTATAGTGGATGATGAGCCTTTTATTTTCCCTTCTACAGAGAGTGAGCGTTTTGGCGTGGAGGATGCAAGATGTGTCTTCCTTGATGGAGCCTATTACATAAATTATACGTCTGTTTCGCCAGATGGTTGGTGTACTTCTCTTGCAAGAACCAGTGATTTTAAGTCTGTTGAAAGGTTGGGGACTATTTTTCATCCCCAGAATAAGGATGTGTGTATTTTCCCGGAGAAGATAGGAGGACTGTATCATGCTCTTCATAGACCTAATAATGATGGTTTTGGTAAGCCTTCTATATGGTATGCTTCTTCTCCAGATCTTTTACACTGGGGTCAGCACCTGTGTATTGCCAGACCAAGGGATATGAGGGAGGAGGCTCTTAAAATTGGCGGAGGTGCTCCATGTATAAAAACGGATGATGGTTGGCTTCAGATTTATCATGCTAAGGGTGAGGGACAGCGTTATACTCTTTTTGCTATGCTGCTTGATTATGAGGAGCCTTGGAGGGTAATTAGAAGGGGGATTGTGCCTGTTATGGAGCCTAGAGAGTCATATGAGATTGATGGGTTCTTTGGAAATGTCCTTTTTACCAATGGAATTGTGGCCCACCCCGATGGGACTCTCTATATTTATTATGGTGCTGCGGATGAGTTTTCTTGTCTTGCTTTTTCTTCTGTTTTTGAGTTACTAGAACATCTCAATAGATATGGTGAGTGATGTTTGATTTGTGATAAGTATGCAGCTGTTTTTGTTGTTTTTGCCGTAGGTAGCGCAGCCCGCAAAGCGGGTTGCGCGTTTGGTATATTATGAGCATAAAAATTGCCGGCAATAGAAACTATTGCCGGCAGCTGTTCTGTTCTATATAGATTTAAAGCTTAAAAAGAAGTTCTTCATAACCGGGGAATGGCCATGCCTTTTTATCCACCAGTTTCTCCAGATTGTCTATCTTCTCACGTAGAGCGTTCATCTGGCTCACAACTTCTTCCTGATATGTTTTTGCCTGCTTGAATACATCCTCTACATTCTGTGCCTTAGCTAGAACTGTTTCCAGTTTCTCTGTTTCTTCGTAGGCTTCTTTTAGCAGAGATGCAATTGCTTTTGCCTGTTTTTTCTGCGCAGAGTTATCAGCTCCTATGGCTTCCAGTGCTGCTGTATCACGTGCCAAAGACCCTACGTATGAACTTACAGCGGGGAGTATGGAGCGACGTGACATTGATACCATAACCCCTGCTTCTATGTTTATCTGCTTGGAATAGCGTTCAAGATAGATGTGATATCGGCTTTCCAATTCTTCTTTGGAGAATACGTTGTGGCTTTCAAAGAGAGATATGGTTTCTTTATCTATCAGTACGGGGAGTGCATCTACTGTAGCGCGTACATTGGGCAGTCCTCTTTTTTCTGCTTCTTTGACCCATTCTTCTGAGTATCCGTTTCCGTTAAATACTATGCGTTTGTGTTTTGCATATGATTCTTTTACTATTGCTTCTATTGCTGCATTTTTGTCGCTGGCTTTTTCCAGCTTGTCTGCAAACTCTGCAAGAACCTGAGCAACTGCTGTGTTGAGGTATGTGTTGGGTGGTGCTATGGATTGAGAGGAGCCTAGCATACGGAACTCAAACTTGTTTCCTGTAAAGGCAAAGGGGCTTGTTCTGTTTCTGTCGGAGAGGTCCTTAGGTAAGCTCGGAAGAGATGTTACTCCCAGCTTTATTTTTCCTAAGTTGGTATTTTTTCCGGCTGCTTTCCCTTCTGCTATACTGTCAAATATCTCTGTAAGCGGACCGCCAAGGAAGATTGATATGATGGCAGGAGGCGCTTCGTTGGCTCCGAGTCTGTGGTCATTGCCCGAGCTTGCTGCGGATGTTCTGAGTAATAGTGCATAGCGATCAACGGCTTCTATTACAGCTGCTGCAAAAAGAAGGAATCGAGCATTGGACTCTGGATTTTCTCCGGGATCAAGGAGGTTTATGCCGTCGTCCGTTGCGATTGACCAGTTGTTGTGCTTTCCTGATCCGTTTACCCCTGCAAAAGGTTTCTCATGCAGAAGGGCTTCCATGCCGTGGCGTCTTGCAACTTTTTTGATTGTTTCCATTACAACCTGGTTGTTATCCACTGCAACATTGGTTGTTGTGAATATCGGTGCGATTTCAAACTGGTTGGGAGCAACCTCGTTGTGCTGAGTTTTTGCTGATACGCCTACTTTCCAGAGTTCTGTGTTTAATTCTCTCATAAATTCGGCGACGCGTTCCTTTATTGCACCAAAGTAGTGGTCTTCCATCTCCTGGCCTTTTGCAGGCATTGAGCCAAATACTGTGCGCCCTGTGAGCATGAGATCAGGTCTCTGGTCATAGTATTCTTTATCAACAAGGAAGTATTCCTGTTCAGGCCCTACTGTTGTAACAACTCTTTTTGAGTTGGTGTTGCCCAGAGCTCTCAGTACTCTAATAGCCTGCTTGCTGAGAGCATCCATTGAGCGGAGAAGAGGAACTTTTTTGTCCAACGCATGTCCTGTATAGCTAAAAAATGCGGTGGGTATGCAAAGTGTTGTTCCTGTTGGATCCTGTTTTAGGAATGCAGGGCTTGTTACATCCCAGGCTGTATAGCCGCGTGCTTCAAAGGTTGCTCTAAGACCGCCGGAAGGGAAGCTGGAGGCATCCGGTTCACCTTTGATTAGTTCTTTGCCTGAGAATTCCATAAGTACTTTGCCGTCATTGGTCGGCGAAATAAAGGAATCGTGTTTCTCTGCCGTGAGGCCTGTCAGAGGATGAAACCAGTGTGTGTAGTGTGTAGCGCCTTTTTCTATAGCCCAGTCTCTCATTGCTGCGGCAACGACCTCTGCTACTTCCAGGCTCAGTTCTTTCTCACCTGCTTTAACTGCCTGGATCTCTTTGTAAATGTTCTTTGGCAATCTTTCCCTCATTACGGAATCAGAAAAGCAGTTGCTTCCGTAAATGCTCTGTACGGAAGTTTCTGTGTAATCAGTCCTTTCGCTCATGGTATCTCCTTGTATAAGTCATGATAATGCTTGGGATATGGATTTCCCACTCTTTAGTAGGTATCCACGAGTCCTATTATATTTATAGCAATTATCGTGCCAATAATATGATTATTTTTGCAATTGTATTTTTTTATATATAATAGATTTATTGGGTAAAATTTTATATTATTATTTTTTATGTGATATTTTGAATATTTTTATACTTTTATGTAGGAAAATGTTTTATTTTATTCCTTATTGTGTTTTTTTATGTTGTCTTGTTTTGTAAGGTATGTTGATGTCAGACTGTTTTGATTATGGAAAGAGACGGGCTTTAAGCCCGTCCCATTAGGTGCTTGGTGATTTTATGGTATTTTTACTCCTATTAGGACTTGTGTACCCTGTCTGGATACGCTGAATCTTATTGTGCTCCCTTTTTTGCTTTGTTCTGCAATGGCAGCATAAAAGTCCTTCATGCTTTTTATCTCACTGTTGCCTATTGCTTTTATGATGTCTCCTGCGCGGATTCCTGCTATCTGCGGGGCTGTGTTGTTGATGGCCTGTATTACCAGAACTCCGCTTGTTTCTTTGATATCATAGCGCTCACGGATTTCCTTTGTAAGGTCAACAGCTGTTATGCCTGGCCAGATGTTTGTTGTTTTTTCTGTAAGTTCCTGTTCTTCTTTTCTTTCTGCCAATTTTAATGTTATTGTTTTTTCTTCTCCCAAGCGTATGAGTGTTATTGCGATTTTGCTTCCTGCTCCGTGCATACCGATTTCTCTTGAGAGCTGGTTTGCATTTTCTATTTTTGTATCATCAACCTGTATTATGTAATCTCCTGGACGTATTCCTGCCTGCCATGCTGGGGAGTCCGTATATATGTTGGTAACAAGTGTGCCTTTTTTGTTGTCTAGTCCAAGCTCTTTTTTTAGTCCGGGATAGGCTTCTTCTGTTATGTCTGCAATTGTTACTCCAAGCCAACCGTAGCTGACTTTGCCTTTGCTTATTATCTGTTCCATTGCGCGTTTTGCTGTATTTATTGGTATGGCAAAGCCGAGACCTACGTTACCGCCGTTTTGTGAAGCTATCCATGAGTTTATGCCGATGACTTGTCCGTCAAGGTTTACAAGTGCTCCACCTGAGTTTCCTGGATTGATTGCTGCATCTGTCTGTATATAGTCTGTAAACTCTCCTAGCTGTGCTCCTGCAGGGGTTTTTCTGCCTAGTGCGCTTATTATTCCTGCTGTTACAGTGGAGGAAAATCCGTAGGGGTTTCCTATTGCCAGTACCCAGTCGCCTACTTCCAGGCTGTCAGAGTCTCCAAGTTCTGCTATTGGCAATTTTTCTTTTGTTTTGATTTCTAGTACTGCAAGGTCTATTCTCTCGTCTTTTCCTACCAGTTTGCCTGTAAATGTTCTCTGGTCTTCCAGTTTTACGGTTATTTCATCCGCATTGCTTACTACATGTGCGTTGGTGAGGATGTATATCTTGTCACCTTCCCTTCTTGCTATTACACCAGAGCCCAGACCACTTCTCTTAAATTCCTTTTCCTGATATTCCGGTCCATTGAAGAAAAACTCCCAGGGTGAGTTGAAATTAAACATTGGCACTTTTTGCTTTACAACATCAACCACATCAATCTCCACTACGGTAGGAAGAACCTTTTTTGCAACATCATTGAAGACTTGTTGAAAGCTTTTTGCATCAAGGTAGACTTTGGGCCTTTCTGTCTCCACCGGTGCAATTTGTGCTATCTGACTGGGGGGGGCTGTGACACTTGTTGTTCCTGTTCCCTGAGCCGGTACTTGAGAACAGGCGCTAAAAAGCAATAAAATCATCAGTATTCGTGATATTAGCTTTGTTTTCATCTCTTTTCCTCCATGTGCCTGGTGAGGGTTTTACAGTAATAACAGTCCTTGCACCAAAGTTGTTACAAAAAAAGCTGCCACCTGGGCAGCTTTTTTTGTTTTTTTTATTTTAGCCTGCCTTTACTTCTATCTTCTTGGGTTTTGCTTGCTCTTTTATCTTGAGATTGAGTGTGAGAACTCCATTTTCTAGCTTAGCATCTATTTTGTCCGTATCCACTGTGTTATCCAGTGTAAAAACTCTTTTGTAATCTGCAAATCGTCTTTCTTTTACCAGGTAGGTTCCCTCGGGAAGAGTGTCTTTCCTCTGAGCTTCTATTATGAGCTCGCTATCCTCTACCTGTATGTTTATGCTGTCTTTTTCTGCTCCAGGTACTTCCATTCTGAGGGTTATTGTATCATTATCTTGGCATACATCATATACGGCAGGCTTTATGCTTCTCTCTCTTGTCAATTCTTTATCCTTTTTCATAGGCTCCTCCTGTTTTTATTTTATCTGTACTGCAATTTTCTTGGGTTTTTTCTCTTCCTGCTTTGCTATGTTTATTGTGAGCACACCATTTTTAAGCTCTGCCTTTACTTTGTTGGCGTCTATGCTATCCGGAAGAGAAATTGTTCTCTGAAAAGCTCCACTCCATGATTCCTTTCTGTAGTAGTTTTTGTCTTTTTTCTCCTCTTCCTCTTTTTTCTCACCTTTTATGGTGAGCACATTGTTGGTCAGAGTGATGTCTATGTCTTTTTCTGTTACTCCTGGAAGGTCACAGGATACGATTACCTCGTTATCCGTCTCTACGACGTCCATTGTAGGGACCATTGGCCTGTCAAAGAGTCCTGTGCTTTCTGGCCATACCAGGTCAAAAACCCTATTGATTTCATCCTGTATCTTCTCAAGATCGGTGAACCAATCATTGTTTCTTTTTGTTATTTCGCGTGTCATATTACGCCTCCTGTATGTTGATGTTTCTTTTTGTCCACTACGTGGACTTCTCATTTACAGTTATGCAATAAATGTGCCAATTTTTCTGGTATTATGTTTGTTTTTTATATTTTTATATTGCAATAAAATAATATAAAGAGTTCTTTTGCCTGGTTTCTGTTTTAAACTTTGTTTTGTGTTTTTGTGTCATATTGATAACAGGTTGCTTTTTTGCTTTGTGTGATTTTTGTATCTATATGATACACAGAGTTGTTTTGTCTTTATATGATGTATCCTTTGCAGCCATGGTGCGTCGACATGTGTCCACATTCTCTATAAACCGTAAGAACTTTCCTTTATCTATCAAGTTTTCTGGTGGGGCTTGAAAAAAAAATCCGGCACATGCAAAGTAGATTTACATATTTGTTTAGGAGAAAATTATGAGTCTTAATGATGCATGGAGAGACGTCAGAGAGTTTCATGTACGCTTTGGTCATCCTCATCAGGAACGCCCATGTTTTATAGATGCAGAACGCGCACAGTCGCGCGCTAAGTGGATGCGTGAGGAGGTGCAGGAGTTTCTGGATTCGCGTGATGTTGTGGAGCAGGCCGACGCCATGATAGACCTGATTTATTTTGCGCTTGGAACTCTGGTTGAAATGGGTGTTGAGCCTCAGCCTCTTTTTGATATAGTCCATAAAGCCAACATGGACAAGCTCTGGCCGGATGGGAAGCCCCATTATAATGAGGACGGAAAGACCGTAAAGCCTGCAGGCTGGCTGGATCCTTACCCTCTCCTGGAAGAAGAAATAAAAAGACAGATTGATAAAAAGGCGCAAAAAGAATCTTAGAAAGGATTTTTTGTAGATTTTTTATTATACCGAACGTCGGGAGTGCACCTATTTTGCAGAGCATGCGGGAGAGCGCGCTCCCTCCTGCCTTTGGCAGGTGTTTTGCAGGATATTCTGGCAAGCTTGTTTTGCTTATGCCGGAGGCAGCAGAGCCCGTCCTTACGGGCTCTGCGTTCGGTATAGGTGATTGGGTTTTTGCTGCTTTATTTTGTCTTATAAACTAGAAATAAGTTTTTATGTGTTTACCAGGTCTTTTTATAGTCTGTTATGGCTTCTTGTGCTAGCTTTACATATAATTCTGCATTTTCTTTGACTTTTTTTACTTCATCTTCTGTAACTTCCCTTATAACTCGTGCAGGACTTCCCAGGATGAGAGAGTTGTCAGGGAATGTCTTTCCCTCTGTTACTAGGGCACCTGCGCCTACTATGGAGTTTTTGCCAATTGTTGCACCGGATAGGATGATTGCACCCATTCCTATCAGGCAGTTGCTACCTATGATGCAGCCGTGTATCACTGCATTGTGGCCTATGGTGACATAGCTTCCTATATCCACGGGTTTGTCTATGTCAACGTGGACCGTGGCGTTATCCTGTACGTTGCTGTATGCACCCAGATGTATTGATGTGATGTCACCTCTTAATACGGCTCCAAACCACACGGAAGATTTTTCTTCCATAAATACAAGGCCAGATACAGTAGCGCTGTCAGCTATAAAGCAGCTTTTGGCTATGGTAGGTTTTTTGTCTCCAATCGTGTATATCATGAGGTCTCCTTGCTATTATTTTCTATAGTATTTTGCTCCATATTGCAATTTCTTTCCAGCTGTGCATAATCTAAGTTATGGTAAGGAAAGAATGGTATTACTCGGATAGAAAAGCAAACGCACTGCTGTTGGCAGCAGATGTGGGTGGGACTAACACCAACGTTGCACTTGTGGAATATGATGGCAGGGAATATTCTATAATGGCTCACTGGGAGTTTGCGAGCCAGAAGATTTCTGGTCTTGAGGAGGCTTTGGAGGAGATATTTGAAGATATAAACTCCAAGTTGGGAGAGGCAAAAGTAGAGGCTTTCTGTGCATCCGGTGCAGGTCCTGTGGAAGATAATGTCTGTATTCTTACCAATCTTCCGTGGAAGATTGATGGTAATGAGATAGAGAGGGATACGGGTATTCCGACAGTGGTTATCAATGACTTTTCTGCTGTCTGTTATGGAGTGCCTATACTGGAGAGACAGTCTCCTTCTTCTCTTGTGCCGATTCCGCATGTGGATGGTTCTATCCCCGAGAGAAGGGGGAGCATAAGAGCTGTTATAGGAGCAGGTACTGGACTTGGAGTGGGGTTTCTTGTTGATGACAGGGGGCAGTATCATGCCTATCCGTCTGAGGGCGGGCATATTGATTTCCCTGCGTCTGATGATCTTATGGAAGAGATAAGAAAATATCTTTCTTTTAAATACAAACATACTCCAGGAACAGAGGCTGTTCTTTCTGGACAGGGGATTGCCAATATTTTCTCTTTTATGCTTGATAGTGGAAATATAGGACATGACGATCTTATAAGAGAAATTCTATCTGTGCCTGATACAGATAAACCGCCGCTTATTGCGAAGTATTCTGAGAATCATGCAGGTTGCAGGCGGGTTATGGAATTTTTTATTTCTGTCTATGGGCATATGGCGGGTAATTATGCTTTGTGTTTTCTGCCTACTGCGGGGCTTTATCTTGCAGGGGGTATAGTTGCCAAGAATATTGACTATTTTCAGAAATCTCCTGTATTTATGAGATACTTTGAGTCAAGTTATAGAAAAAATATGACAGAGCTTCTCAAAAAGATTCCGGTGTATATAATCAAGGACTACAGCATATCAGTATATGGGGCTGCCTATGCTGCACAAACATTTGCAAGGAGGGGGGATGCGTAAGCTGAGTCCACAGCTTGTATCAAGAATGAGAGAGCTTGATATAGATGTGGAGCTTAGTCTTAAAATTCTTGATAGAGTTAATAAACAACCAAATGCTCTTACAGAGACGGAGTTTTCTCTTCCAACAGGAAAGGAAGATTATATAGTGGATACAAGAGAGGACGTAAGGCTTAGCCTGTCGTCCTCTTATTTTTTTTCCAGGCTCAAGGAACTGGGGCTTACTGTTCCTGCTGTTGCTGATTTTTATACTGGCGGGAATACTGTTGAACTCGATGAGAAAAAGCTTAAGATAATAGGTATTCTGCTTTATCCCAAGCTTGCCTACGGTATACTCAATGGAGGAGCTGCTACAAGTTATGCAGACAGCAAGAAAAATAGCGGGTTTGATAAGGCGCTGTTTTCTGCTTATGAGTCTTATTTTAAAAAGGCCTCTGAGCTTGTCAAAGGGAGGCCAAAAGGGGTATGTCCTGCCTATTATGGCAAAAGCGGTGAGCCAGGATTGAGTTTTATGGCTCTCAAGATGCGTTCTCTTCTCATAGAGACTCTTAGATATCGCAGTCTTGCAAAAAGATTGGGGGTAGAACAACAAAGGGAATGTCTGCCTCTTTTCCAGATGACAAGTCCTGTTACGCATGAGTCCGTGCTCGCACATATTAAAGAGCTGGAAACACATCCTGCCATAGAGCCTCTGATGCAGAAGCTGGGCTTGTTGTCGCTTTCTGTTTATACTGCAAAGCAGCCTCTTATTGCTGCTTTTACCCATACGGCAGATGGTAGTCCTCTTGACATATTTACGTCTGCTTACGGAAGAGAGTGCGAGCCTCTTGCCCTCCCTGGAGGACACGGACAAAACTTTATGGTGCTTGCGGATATATACAGGCAGCTTTATAGAAATGGATACAGGTTTGTATATCTTACCAATGTTGACAATCTTGGTTCTGCTGTTGATCCTGTCAGCCTTGCCCTTCTTGCGTTGAGCAGTAAGCAGGCCGGTTTTGAATTTTCTTATAAGACTTCTGTGGATGTAAAGGGAGGGGTTCTTGTTGCTACTCCTTCTGGGCCTCTCTGTATGGATATAGGTGCAGGCATAAGTCGTTCTTGTGTTGAGAATGAAGAGAAGCGCGGTGTGCCTGTCCTGTTTAACTGTGCTACGGGGTTGTTTGATCTCTCATTTCTTACTGCTAATCTCGATAGAATCATAGGGAATCTTCCTTTGAGGCTTACTGATCAGGATAAGGATGCCGGCAGGTATTCTCAGGCAGAACAGATAACTTGGGAGGTCATGGGACTGCTTGATGATATCCTCATTTTTGCCGTTGATAAGTACAGGCGTTTTCTTGCCGCCAAACTTCTTATAGAGACTTTTCTTACTTCCGGTCTTTTACTTGATGATGCTTCTTCTCTATATGGTGTAAACCCTGATGTTGTGAAGACTGCTGATAATCTTAACAGAGGGTTAATGGCTGCTTTTTCTGATTATTATGCAATAAAGCCGGAAGATTTTTCTTTGCTTTCTGCGGATGATATTGAGAAAAGGTTGGAGGAAACTTTTGATGCTTGATTTTGATAAGACGGGTGGGCTTGTTCCCTGCATAGTCCAGGAAGAGGGGACTAAGGATGTTCTTATGCTTGCCTATCTCAACCGAGAATCCTGGGAAAAGAGTCTTGAGACTGGTTATGCACACTATTATTCTAGAAGCAGGAAATCTCTTTGGAAAAAGGGTGAGACTTCTGGTCATCTGCAGGAGATAAGGGAGATAAGAATAGACTGCGATAATGATACCGTGCTTTTTATAGTACGACAGATTGGAGGCTCTGCCTGTCATACAGGTCATAAAAGCTGTTTCTACAGAACATTGCAGAATAAAGATGTGCTTGTTGATAATGAGGAGTGATTACACTATGGACAGTGGTTTTCTCCTTTGTGCTGATGGGTTTGCGTATAAGATTATATGCAAATAGGAGGCTCTATGCCGGATATGCTTGTAAAGCTTTACCATCTTCCTCCTCTTGAGTCTCTGAGGCTCAGGGGGGATGGTTTCGTTATACGCAGAGCTAGGAGCTTTGAGATGGCTGCTGTTGCGGATTGGGTGGAGAAGTGTTTTAACCGTTTCTGGGCATCTGAGGCTGCTGTGGCTTTTTCCCGTATTCCTGTGTCTTGCTTTATTGCCACAATAGGGGGTGATATTGCAGGTTTTGCTTGTTATGATTGTACTGCAAAGGGCTTTTTTGGGCCTATTGGGGTTGCTGAAGAGTACAGAAAAAAGGGGATAGGTTATGCTCTCCTTCTGTATTCTTTATATGCTTTGCGTGATTCAGGTTATGCGTATGCTATTATAGGTGCTGCGGGTCCCGTGGATTTTTATAAAAGGGCTGTGGGCGCAATTGAGATTGGTGATTCTGAGCCTGGGTTTTATGAAGATAGGTTGAAGCTCTGATTTTATTTTTGCCGCAGGCAGGCTGGACGGCTGCATGGCAGTCGTCCAGCCGTTCGGTATATTATAATAGAATTATTTTTACTACTGTAAAGTAAATCAGAAGTCCTGTTACGTCCAGTATTGTGGAAAGAAGAGGGCTGCTTATTACTGCTGGGTCTATGCCTATTATGTTGCAGATTATGGGCAACAGGCTCCCAACCAGGTTTGCCCACAGGACTATGCATGCTATGGATATGCCTACTGTTATTCCTATTTCCGGATGTCCTGTCCATAGGTAGCCTATGACAGAGAGTACAAGTCCCAGGCTGATTCCTAGCAGAATGCCTACTGTTATTTCTTTTCTTACAACTTCAAACCATCTAGATGGTGTTAGTTCTCCCACTGCAAGTGCGCGTATTACAAGTGTTGCGGCCTGGCTGCTTGTGTTCCCTCCTGTGCCCATGAGCATGGGGATAAAGAGGCTAAGGCTGATAAAGCTTGATAGCAAATCCTGATATCTACCTATTACTCCTGAGGATAAGAAGCCGGATATACCTAGGAATAACAGCCATATTATTCTCTTGGTATATAGCTTGATGGGTCTTGTTTCTGTATAGCTTGCTTCCAGAGGAATAACGGCGCTCTCTTTTTGTGCGTCCTCGGTTGCTTCCTCGTCTATTACGTCGATTATATCGTCAACTGTGACTATGCCCAAGAGGACGTTATTTTCATCTACAACCGGAAGGGCATTGAGGTCGTATTTTCTTATGAGGTTTACGGCTTCTTCTTGGTCTGCATATGCATTGATTGCTACATAATGCCAGTCCATTATGGAGTCAACTGTTGTCTGAGGCGATGCAAGTATTATCTTTCTAAGTAGAATATCATCCAGCAGTTTTCCGTCATTGTCTATGACGTATACCATGTTGATAATCTCGGCATCCCTGCCGTATGCCCGTATATGGTCCAAAGCCCTCTCTATTGTCCACTGCGGCTTGATGGAGACATAGTCCGGCGTCATAAGCCTTCCCACGCTGTCTTCCGGATATCCCAGAAGTGCAAGCGTAATAGCTCTATCCTCAGGAGAAAGCAGGTTGAGCACCTTTCTTGTCAGAGTTCCGGGTAGATGCTCTATAAGTTCAATCCTGTCATCGTGAGCAAGTTCTGACAGAATCTCTCTTAGCTGTTCGCTGGTTATATGCTCAAGAATATGACGTTGTGTTTCCGAATCAAACTCCGCAAAAACCTCTGCTTTGAGATCCGGTGGTAGAAGCAAAAAGAGGATAAGAGAATCCGTAGGAGAATCCTCTTCTATCTCATCCAAAAGCTCCACAATATCCGAGGCATGCCATGTTGTTATCTCATCTTTAAGCATATGCCACTGTCTTTGTGAAACCCACTCCAGCAGGGTAATCTTGTCAACGCTATCTTTCTTCATGGCTGCCTCCCTTGCCGGTTTTTTTTGAGTATAGATAAAAAAAAACGTATATACAAGCTAAGATGTAAATACTAACAAAGTGTAAAAATCATTTATTAATACCGAACGGCATAAGGCGCGCTTATGTAGCAAAAGACTCAGTAATAGCGCACCTTATGCCTGCCTGCGGCAAACATAGGGAACACTATCCTCATAGTTTTGTATAAATCTCCATGTGTAATAACAATAAAGATAAAGACCTTTATTTTAAAAAATACATACATATTATAATGATGAAAAAAAAAGATGATACAGACATAAAAATAATACAGTTTCATTTCTACGTTGCAGGCAGAAGAGTCTGCGACTTGATTGCCTGTTTCCCTTCTGTTGAGTGCATATTCTGCGTTGGAAATAAAAAATGCCTTGACAGTATTGTTTTTTGGTTTAAATATAGTGTCATGAGTAAAGCTAATATTACACGTACTTTATGTCTTGTTAAGCCAGATGGTGTAAGACGCGGACTTACAGGTGATATTTTGAGCAGGTTTGAGAGGGCAGGGCTCAGGATTGTAGGCCTTAAGCTGCTTGTGCCTACGGATGAGATTGCTCGTAAGCACTACAGGTATGAGGATATTGCTGTTCGTCATGGCGAGGATGTCTGGAATAGGCTTGTGTCATTTTTGTGTTCCGGGCCTGTTGTGGCCTTTGTTTTGGAGGGAGTGGATGTTGTTCCTGTTGTCAGAAAGATGTGCGGTTCTACAGAGCCTGCTGCTTCTCCTCCTGGAACTATAAGAGGTGATTTCTGTCATCATACCTATGAGTATACCAATCTTAAACAGGGGAGTGTGAGAAATCTAATCCATGCGTCTGCCACGGATGAAGAGGCAGATTATGAGATTTCCGTGTGGTTTGAGCCTTCTGAGCTTGTATCTTATAAGAAGGCCGATCATGCAGAGCACTTTCTGGACGAATGAAGCTGCAGAAGCATATTGAGCTTATACGCGAGGTTTTTCACTATCTTAGGCGCTATAATGGAGCCGTTTTTGTAATCAAGGTGGATTACGGTGTCCTGTCAGAAGAGCGCGCTTTTATGCTTGTAAGCGATATTGCACTTTTAAAGCAGGCTGGTATTCATGTGGTTCTTGTCCCGGGAGCCAAGCAGAGGATAGATCAGGTGTGCTCTCAGTATGGTATAAGCTGGGAAGAGAAGGATGGTATAAGGATTTCTTCTGATGAGGCTATGCCTTTTATAGAGATGGCTGCCTTTGATGTATCCACGCGACTTATGACTATTCTTACAGGTCATGGGATAAATGCCGTAGTGGGTAACTGGGTAAGAGCTCTTGGACTTGGTGTAATAGATGGTGTGGATTATATGAGAACCGGCCGTGTGGACAGGGTGGATATAGAGCCTGTTAATAAGCTGTTAAAGGATGGGCTTGTTCCTATTTTCCCTTGTGTGGGTTGGAACTCGCGTGGCAAAGCTTATAATATTTCTTCCAATGAGCTTGCAATGACCATTGCCAGTCAGCTTGCAGCTGATAAGCTTTTTTATGTTCTTGATTCTTTTGATTTTTCTTCTTCTGCTTTGATTATCCCTCCCGATGTGGAGACAGGGGAGGGAGGCGTCATATCCAAGTTGACGGTTTCTCAGGCGGAGCAGTTATGCGCTATCAATCCAAAGGGAACTCCGGGTTTGGAACATATCTCCCATGCTGCAGCTGCATGCCGCTCAGGAGTAGAAAGGGTGCATATTGTGGATGGCCGTGTTGACGGGGCTCTCCTTAAGGAAATTTTTTCCAATGTGGGTATGGGACTTATGGTACACAGCCATGAGTTTGAAAGTATACGTCCTATGGCAGAAGAGGATATTCCTGATGTGCTGAGGATTATGGAGCCTCTTATAGAGCAGGGGATTTTGCTTCCCAGAAGCAGGGAGCAGATGCTCAGGGAGTATCGCAGCTTTTATGTCTATGATATAGATGGCAGTGTGCATGCCTGTGCAGCCTTATATCTGTACGGTTCTGACGGGGAACTTGGCGGTCTTGCTGTGGATTCTGCTTATGCTGGTTCTGGTATTGGTAGCAAACTAACCCGTTTTATAATAGAGCAAGCAAGGAGTGCTGGACTTAAGAGACTTTTTGCTCTTACTACGCGTGCTGTGGACTGGTTTGAATCATTGGGCTTTTCTCTTACTTCTCCGGACAGCCTGCCGGAAGAAAGAAAGGCTCGTTATACAAGCAGTAGAAAATCACGTGTATATGTCTTAAACCTATAACTTCTAAGCTAGTACTTTTTATATGCAGTTTATTACAGGTACTATCTGATGCTCTTTGCTGCCTTTGTTTTTATTTTTCTATTCTTCTTTTTCTTTAAACATAGGTTCAAAGAGTTCTATTCCTGCCGGCAGGTTGTCTTCTGTGGGAGAAATCTCCGGAACACGGAAAAGGTGTTCTATAAAAAATCCTGCGGCCCCATATGCCACTGTTTTTTCTCTCATTGGAGACATCTCTATAACAGCGTGTGTCTGATTGGGATATGTCCAATTGTGCTGGATTTCCCTGAGAAATACTTTTTCCATATCTTCTTTATATTTTTCAAGTTCTCCACAGATTACTATACGTCTTATGTCTATATTGTTGACAATAAATGCCACATGAACGGCAAGCTCCAATATGACTGCTTCAAGCACATTAGGGTCAGGTATTTTTTTTATCTCCTCATCAGTGATACTGAACTGGGAATTATTGGGGTGTTTCCACAATATGCTTTTAAACTCGCCGGTAGAAAAAGAATCACCGTGTATAACACGGTTATTGATTATATAGCCCATACCTATGGCCACCCCCTGATATGGCAGCTTGTGAGTGGATGTCTGCCGGAACTCAGATAGGATAAACATTGCATTACCAGTCTTTTCCCCTCTGTTAAATGTAAGGTCTGCCCAGCAGCAACAATTGGCATCGTTTTCTATAAAAACAGGCATCTCAAAATATTTCTCAAGGTCGGAGCGTATTGAAACAGGCTCTGTTATATCAAGAGGATTGGAGCGTATAATCAGTCCTTTGTATGGATTTATTAGCCCAGAAAGTCCAATACCTATACCCAGGACTCTTAGATTGCGGTCTTTGGCATCACGCAAAACAGACTGTATTGTCTTTATAAGAACCGCATTTAGACCTTCTCCGTCTGCTAACTTGTCGTCCTTGGAATATACAATATTGCCACCCAGGTCCACCAGCACAGCGGTAAAGGTTGTGGTATGAATCTCAATCCCCATCACCACACCAAACTCTGGATTGATGCTCAAAAAAATGGGCTTTCTTCCACCCTTTGGACCGGAAGTTCCCTCTGAAACCGCTACGATAAGATTTTGTGCTTCCAATACTGATATAATCTTGGTTATAGTGGACTTATCCAGACCGAGGCTCTCTGCAATCTCTGTCCTGCTTTTTGCAGGATTGTGCCACAGATACCTTAGTACCCGCGATATGTTAATCGCATTGATTGTTTTTGCGTTAGCCATAACATTTTATATCATGTATTTTAACATGTTACAAGAAATTCTTTTTTATATCGAACGGCATAAGTCGCGCTAGCATAAAGTGCCAAAACAGGATAAATGCAAAACTGCGGTGTTTTCTTCTGCCGGAGGCAGCAGGGATCGCGCATCTTGCGCGGTCCCTGCGTTCGGTATATTTTTATTTTACATGTTTTTAGCCTTGACATGTTGACAGCCCCTTACCGATTTTCATAAAATTGTCTATCTTATTGTATATTTCTAATTCCAGCTGTTATGGAGGCGTGTTTTGTATAAGCCGGTGGATCCACGTGTGTCTTTCCCCAAGATGGAGGAAGAGGTTCTTGAGTTTTGGAACAAAGAAAAGATTTTTGAAAAGTCAGTAGAAAACAGAAAAAATTCCGATGAGTTTGTTTTTTATGACGGTCCTCCCTTTGCTACCGGGTTGCCTCACTTTGGCCATTTTGTTCCCGGTACTGTAAAGGATATTATACCCAGATATCAGACTATGCGCGGCAAGAGGGTAGAACGCCGTTTTGGTTGGGACTGCCATGGACTGCCGGTTGAGTATGAGATGGAGAAGGAGCTTGGTATATCCGGTAAGCGCGAGATTGAGGATTACGGTGTGGATAAGTTTAACGAGTCCTGCCGCTCCATTGTGCTACGCTATGTTAAAGAGTGGCGTCAGATTGTTACCAGAATGGGGCGTTGGGTAGATTTTGATAACGATTATAAAACCATGGAACCGGATTACATGGAGACAATCTGGTGGGTTATAAAGCAGCTCTGGGAAAAGGGTCTTCTCTATGAAGGGTACTATATCCTGCCATATTGTCCTCGCTGTTCTACTGTTCTTTCCAACCATGAGCTTAATCTGGGCGGATACAAGGATGTGCATGACCCTGCAATCACTGTAAGGTTTAAGTTGAGAGACGATAATCCGCGCGGATGGGATAATACTTATATCCTTGCATGGACAACAACTCCATGGACACTCCCTTCCAACCTGGCTTTGGCTCTAGGACCTGATATAGACTATGTGCGTGTAAAGGATGGTGATGATTTTTATGTTCTGGCAAAGGCAAGACTTTCTGCCTACTACAAGAGCGAAGAGGAATATATAGTTGTAGATGAGTTTAAGGGTGCTGACTTGATAGGTTTTGATTATGAGCCTCTTTTCCCGTACTTTTCAGAGCTTGCGGAGAATGGTGCCTTTAAGACAAGAGAAGGGGACTTTGTAAGCACTGAGGACGGTACGGGTATTGTCCATATTGCTCCCGGATTTGGTGAGGATGACTACAGGATTCTCAAGGATACAGGTGTGCCCGTAGTGTGCCCCGTGGATGCAGAAGGCTGTTTTACGGATGAGATTCCGGATTATAAGGGCATATTTGTAAAGGATGCTGATAAGGAGATAATAGCACGTCTCAGAGGGGAGGGGAAGCTTGTAAAGCGCGATCAGTATTTGCATGCATATCCTCATTGCTGGAGATGTAAGTCTCCTCTTATCTATAGAGCCATAAGTTCATGGTTTGTTGCTGTAGAAAAGTTTAAGGACAGAATGCTTGCAGCAAATGAGCAGATATATTGGATGCCCTCTCATATCAAGCATGGACGCTTTGGCAAGTGGCTGGAGAATGCGAGAGACTGGGCTATATCGCGTAACAGATATTGGGGTAATCCTATACCGATATGGAAGTGTGATTCTTGTGGTCATATGGACTGCATAGGGTCAAGAGAAGAGCTCAAAGAAAAAAGCGGTGTGTGGCCTGATGACCTCCATAAGCATTATGTTGATAGTATAACATATACTTGTTCCTGTGGTGGAACAATGAAAAGAGTTCCTGAGGTGCTTGACTGCTGGTTTGAATCCGGTGCCATGCCATATGCTCAAAATCACTATCCGTTTGAAAACAAAGAAAAGTTTGAGAAACATTTCCCTGCGGATTTTATCTGTGAAGGTATAGATCAAACAAGGGGCTGGTTTTATACTCTGGTTATCCTTTCTACTGCATTGTTTGACAAACCGCCTTTTCTTAATAACATAACCACGGGTCTTGTTCTTGCCCAAGATGGCAAAAAGATGAGCAAATCGGAGAGAAACTATACTGATCCCAAAGATGTTATAGATACCTTTGGTGCTGATGCCCTGAGGCTGTTTCTCATGAGCTCTGCTGTGGTAAGGGCTGAGGAGTTAAGATACAGTGATGACGGAGTAAAAGAAATCCTAAAGACAGTGTTGATACCTCTTTGGAATGCTTATAGTTTCTTTGTTACTTATGCCAATATAGATGGAATAAAGCCTTCTTCTGCTCCCAAGTCTGTAAACAATCCTCTTGATATATGGATTCTGTCGGAGTCTTCAAAGCTTGTAGAAGATGTAACAAGAGAACTTGATAGATATGACCTTGTAAAGGCTATAGAGCCTATTGTTGCCTTTGTTGATAGTCTCAATAACTGGTATATAAGGCGTTCTAGAAGAAGATTCTGGAAGTCCGAGAATGATGACGATAAGGTAGAGGCTTATGATACACTCTGGACAGTGCTTATAACTCTTGTAAAGGTAGCAGCTCCTTTTGTTCCTTTTATCACAGAAGAGATATACAGAAATCTTAGAACAGAGAATATGCCCATATCAGTGCATCTCTGCGATTGGCCTGTTGCTGATTCTTCTATGAGGGATGAGCTTCTTGAGAAGAAGATGGCTCTTGTCAGAAAAGCTGTCAGCCTTGGTCGTGCGTTGAGAAGCGAGCACAGCATAAAAACCAGACAACCTCTCAAAGCCATATATCTGATAACAAGAGAAGATGAAGAAAGAAAAATTCTCCTTGAGATGGAAGAAATCATAAGAGAAGAACTCAATGTCAAAGATGTCGTGTACAGAGAAAACGAGGATGATGTTGTAGAATACTCTGCAAAACCCAACTATCCTGTTCTTGGTAAAAAACTTGGGAAAAAGATGAAACTTGCCGCAGAAAAGATAGCCGCTCTTTCTACTGCAGAGATTAAGAGTATTCTTGATGGTTCTGTCCTTTCTTTGGATTTGGATGGCGAGGTATTGGAACTGGGGGAAAATGAGATAGTCATTCACAGAAGCGAAAAGGCTGGTCTTAAGGTGCTTAACGAAGGTACTCTCACTGTTGCTCTTGATACTGAGCTTACACCGGAACTCATAAGAGAAGGCATTGCAAGGGACTTTATACGTGCAGTACAGAATATGAGAAAAGAAAAGGGGCTTGATGTTTCTGACAGAATAAGGCTTTTCTACAATGCAGGCTCAGAGGTAAAAGAGGCTGTAGAAGATTTTAGAGATTATGTGTCCAACGAGACGCTCGCAATTTCTATTGATTTTATTGATGATAAAACAGAGCTTGTCTCTGTAACCTGTGGTGAACAGGATTGTTTTATCGGATTAGAGAAGAACGAGGGTTAACATATGTCTTGCAGAAAAATTGTGTTTCTCGCTGTGGTTTTTACTGTTTTACTTGCTTCTTGTGCAACATCTCCTGTTCCTGTGGAGAAACTGTTTCTACCTGCTTCCGAGCTTTATGTGAGAATAAATCTTGCATTAGAAGAGACCTATTCTCTTGCAGAGGATGTTCTAGCGGCAAATGGGGCTGATAAGAATGTCATAGATATTCTTAAGAAGAGCAGGAATTTGTACCTTACTAATAACGGCGGCAGCTGGTTTTTTATTTTTGAAGGGGATTATTCTTCTTCTACATTCTGGTTTGATGCTGCTCTTGGTTTTGATGGCTGGGAAAAGACTTCTTATGATTATCCTATGTATCCGGGAGCTTTGTTGTATTCCAACAAGGATACACGAGAAGAAATTCTGTTATTGGGTTCATCTGTCATAGGGTATTCTTTAAGCTGGGATTCTGTTGAAGAGTGGGAAGCTTATGATGATGTTTTTGTGCATGTAAACCGTGATGTAGAGGCTGTATGGAGTAGAAAAGCTATGCAGAACTCTGTTGTGTCAGGCAGAATTCTTTCTATGTACTGGTGGGGCAGCCTGGAAGGCGGGGTGTGGAACCAGGGAATGGACTGGAGACTTGTAGACGAGAGTTCTGTAAAGTCAGCAAAAACTTTTATCAAGCTTATTCTTCCCAAGCTGTTCTCCTCTGTTTTTGACAGAGATTTTATAGAAACTTGGTCTTCTCTTAGCTTTTCCTCAGAGGGAGAGTGGCTTAAGGTGGGACTACCATCTATAACTTACAAGGAGATGCTTTCTGCTATAAATCTCTGGCTCAAGGAGATTTTATGACCAATACGGATGTTGTTGTGGTGGATTATGAGGCAGGTAACTTGAAGTCAGTAGAAACTGCCTTAAGGGAACTGGGGGTATCATATATTATATCTTCTGAGCCGGAGACAGTGCTGTCTGCTCCTCGTGTTATTTTCCCGGGAGTGGGAGAGGCTGGTGCGGCGATGAATGTTCTAAATAAAACCGGACTTGATGAGGCACTCAAATCTTTTTTTTCTTCTGGAAAGCCTTTTCTTGGTATTTGCATTGGGTGTCAGCTTGTTCTTGAGCACTCGGAAGAAAGTGATACTGATACCTTGGGTATTGTTCCTGGTAGGGTAGTTGCTTTTGACAGCAAAATGGGTTTAAAAGTGCCTCACATGGGGTGGAACACCGTATCACGGATAGCAGAACATAAGATATGGGATGGTATTCCATCTGGTTCTTCTTTTTATTTTGTGCATTCTTTTTATCCTGTGCCCGATGTTTCTGTTGATGCACTTGGTAAAACTGACTACGGTGTATCTTTTACATCTGCTTTCTGTAAGGATAATCTGATTGCTGTACAGTTTCATCCCGAGAAGTCCGGGCCTTATGGTCTTAAACTTCTCTCCAACTTTTTTTCTCTGTAGGTTTTCTGCAGGGTACGGAGGGCTTATGTTTTCCAGAAGGATTATTGTTTGTCTGGATGTTAGAGATGGGAAAACTACCAAGGGAATCAAGTTTAAGGGAAACGTAGATATAGGCGATCCTGTAGATATGGCTGAGGAGTATTATAGACAGGGAGTAGATGAGCTTGTTTTTTATGATATAACTGCTTCTGCTGAGAAACGCGGGATAATGATAGATGTTGTTGCCCGTGTCGCAGAGAAGATTTTTATTCCGTTTTGTGTTGGAGGTGGGATAGGTAGTGTGTCAGATATGAGAGATGTACTTCTTGCGGGGGCCGAGAAGGTTAGTGTAAACAGTCAGGCTGTCAAGAATCCTGCTATAATTGAGGAAGGAGCAGCTCTTTTTGGTAGGCAGTGCGTTGTGTTGGGGATGGATGCCGCACGTGATGAGGATATGCCGTCAGGATATAGGGTTGTTATAAATGGTGGTAGAACACCTACAGAGCTTGATGCCCTTGCATGGGCAAAACAGGCAGAACGACTTGGTGCAGGTGAGATTGTACTCAACTCAATAGATGCGGATGGTACACAAGACGGTTATGAGCTTAACCTCACACGCATGATATCTGAGGCTGTCGGTGTCCCTGTCGTTGCATCAGGAGGTGCAGGAAGGCCAGAGCATCTTGCTAGTGTTTTTACGGATGCAAAGGCAGATGCAGCACTTATAGCTTCTATGGTGCATTATGGTACGTATACTATCCCTCAGATAAAGCGATATCTTGCAGAAAGGGATATACCTGTAAGAATGGATGGTATTCCTGGCTGATGTATATTGCCTTTTTTTGATGGTATATAGTATATTATCTACATATCAAAAATTATAGTTAGATTACAGGAGGCACGGATGCCAACATACGAGTATCAGTGTACTAATTGCGGTCATATTTTCGAAGCTTTTCAGGCTATTTCGGAAGAGCCTATAAGGGAATGCCCTGAGTGTAGTAAGCCTGTAAAACGGCTTATAAGCGGCGGGACTGGTATTATATTTAAAGGCAGTGGCTTTTATGTGAATGATTCTAAGAAGTCCTCCACTAGTGCTAAGTCCACAAGCAATGAGAAATCCAAGAAGGATTCTGCAGCGTAGTTTTATCCTTTGATGTATGATGCTGCCTCCTGAGGGCAGCTTTTTTTGCTTCTATAAAAGCAGATGGCGTTTAGCCATCTGCGTTCGGTTTGTTGTATTTTATATCCTTTCCCCTAGGCGGTATGTGTCTTTTTCTGATTTTTCCGCTGCTTCTTGTATGAGTTCTTTTAGTTCCAGATTTTTGTATGCATGACAGGTTTTCTCATAATTCGGTCTTATCATTGGTCTTTTGGGTGCAAATAGTGTACAGCAATCGTCATAGGGCAGGGTTGATGTCTCAAATGTCCCGATTTTTCTTGCAATTTTTATGATTTCTTCTTTGTCCATGCCTACAAGGGGGCGGAAAACAGGCAGGTTTGTTGTGTGCTGGGTAAATCGCATGCTTTCTTGTGTTTGGCTTGCAACTTGTCCCAGGCTTTCTCCTGTTATTAGGCTAAGTGCGCCGTTTCTTTGTGCCAGTATTGTAGCGGTCTCCACCATGGCTGCTCGCATGTGCAGAGTTATCTCATTGCGTGCAGCATTTTTATTGATCGAAAGTTGTGTTTCTGTAAATGGGACGGTAAATAGTGTAAGTTTTCCTGTCCAGATGCTCAGAATTCTTGCAAGTTCTTTTACCTTGTTGAGGGCATCGTCGGATGTATAGGGATATGTATGAAAATATGCTGCCATTATCTCAAGGCCACGTTTTGCCATGAGATAGCCGGCAACCGGAGAATCTATACCGCCAGAAAGTAGGAGCATCCCCCGTCCTGCTACTCCTACAGGAAGTCCTCCCATAGCTGGCTCTTCCTGCCAGTAGATATATGTCTGTTCTCTAATTTCTACTCTGATGACCCAATCCGGTTCGGTCATACGTACTGTGAGGTCTTCTATGTTCTGTGCAATATGGCTTCCCAGCTCACATGCAAGCTCGTAAGAAGTGAGGGGGAATCCTTTGTCCGCTCTTTTTGCCTCTATTTTAAAAGTTCTACCTTTTGTTTTTTCTATTGCTTCTTTTGCCATCTTTAGTGCATATTGTTTTATCTGTTCCATATCACGCGGGCAGGCAATAGCTCTGCTGTATTTTACTATTCCTGCTGTCTTAGACAGTACATCCATTGCCCGTCTTGCTTTCTCATCTGTCTCCACAGGAATATAGAAACGATTATGTCTATAAAGAAGCCTAAAATCATTTCCGAGTGCTCTCTCCAAATTGCTTCTCAATGTATTGATAAAAAAATCTCTATTGTTTCCCTTGAGTGTAAGCTCCCCTAGTTTTACAAGCAGCACATACTCCATATATTCTCCCCTATCTTGCTATTTTCATAAGAAGTGGTATTTCCCTTTTTATGAACCTTAAGAACTCTGTTATATCCGCTTCTGTAGTAAGGTAGCCAGTGGATATTCTTATGGCAGAAAATGATATTCTGTCTGATATGCCCATCGCATCCATAACCCTGCTATTTCTTCTTGCTCGTGAAGAGCATGCAGAACCTGTAGATACATAAAATCCCGCATCGCTTAAGACTCGTTGCAGTACCTCTCCTGGAACAGGCGGAAAACTTACGGAGAGAATGTGCGGTATATATTGTTTCTCTTTTTTTGTAACTTCGACTGGTAGAAACTCTGCTCCCTTTATATTGCTTATCCCATCTATAAGCTCTTTCTTAAGGCGTATCGCGTGTTCTGAATTCTTCTCGCGTTCTTTCTCGCTTATCTCAAGAGCTCTGCGCATGGCGGCAACAGCTGCAACATTCTCCGTGCCGGGTCGCATAGCCTGTTCCTGTCCGCCCCCGCGTATCAATACGTCCCACTGGCGTGCTGCAAACATAATCCCGGCACCTCGTACGCCGCCAAACTTATGTGCACTAATAGAAGCGGAATCCACCCCCAGCTCGGTCAAATTGAATGCAATCTTGCCTGAGGCCTGAACAACATCGCAATGCACATGTATATTTCGCCTTTGCACGGTTCTGACAGCTTGTACGATCTCCCTTACGGGTTGGATAGCACCTGTTTCGTTATTGACAAGCATCACACTAACCAGAACAGTATCCTCACGCACCCTGTTTGCAATATCTACTGGGCTTATAATTCCTGATGCATCTGGCCTTATAAAATCCACATCATAACCCATGGAAGAAAGAAGCAAAGCGGGCTCATAACCAGAAGAATGCTCTATGGCACTCACAATGACATGTCCTCTCTTTCTTCTTGTAAGCACGGACAGAAGAGCAATATTATTGGCTTCCGTAGCACCGGAGCAAAAAACAAGCTGCTCCGGCCGGACAGACAACATAGATGCAATATCACTTCTGCAAGAATCCAGTAAGCGTCTTGCAGCCCTTCCTGGCTCATGCAAAGAAGACGGATTGCCAAAAAAGTCTGAACAGACCCTAGTCTGTTCCTCGATTGCCTCTTTATACGGTATAGCAGTGGCTGCCCAATCAAGATAAACACTCATAGAAATAGAATATACAGCAAAGCAGCAGAGGAGGGCAATACAAGACTACTTGACCTGCCGGGTAAAAAACATATATTTTTACTATATATAAAAAACCTAAAACAGGAGATGATTTTGACAAAAATGAGAGAACTCCTATGTGAAAAGGAAGAAGCAATAGATAGATACTCTCGCATATTAAAAGCCTGCGGACATCCCATCCGTCTCAAGCTGCTATGCCTCATTGCCACAAGAAACGATCCCTGTGTCTCTGATCTGTGGACATGTCTTGATCAGCCGCAGCCTGTAATCTCCCAGCACCTTGCCGTTTTAAAAGAGCAGAACATAGTAGAAGCAGATGTCCAGGGGAACAAACGTACATACAGACTTGCAGATGACTTTGTAAAGCAAATACTTGAGACAATCATAGAAAAAGAAGGCCTTATCTCAAATCAATAAAACCGAACGTCGGTACCGCACCCCACAAGGTAAAACAGGCAGAAGGGTGCGTCCCTCCTGCCTGTGGCACATAAAAAGCACAAAAACATAGAAAACTACAAATCTGCGGGGATAGTCCACACAGGCACAAAATATGTTTTTTAAGAATTATTTCAGATTGACAGTAAACTTGGCACCCAAATAGTACACAAAACCCATTCCATCAGATAACTCCGGAACCATAAGCCCCATAGCACCGCCACCCAGACGGAAATTATTGGTAATATTAAACCATAAGGACAAATCCGGCATAAAAACCTTACCGCTCTGAAAATCGTTGGCAAGCCCAAACATACCAAAGAATCCGCCGCCCATTTGACCTAGCACGCTAAAGCGCCAGATATCGGCCTCGATAAAAGCATTGGGCCAGAAGATAGTCTCCAAGATAAAGGTAAAAAATCTTGCACCCACACCGATTTTTACAGGCATATCCGGAAACTGAAAATAAATCCCTGCCTCAGGAAAAGGTAGCCAGTACTTATCAAAGAATTCCGCAGATTCCTTGGATATGGTGGTACTGCCTCCGACAGAAGCACCCAGACCGCGCGGAAAATCAACACCCATATCCAGCCTTACTTGTGAAAAAGCAAAAACACAGCTAAAAACAAGAAGAAATATAATAGCAAGTTTTCTCATAACACACCTCCATGTAAAAACCACACTATAAATTCAATATACCACGATTTTTTAAAAAAACACACAAAAATATATGATATTCTTATCAATAGAAAAACACTGATTATCGTGAGAATAAAAAAAAAGGCTGCCTGAGCAGCCCTATATGTTTTTACTAGAATCTTGCAATAAAATCCATAATAGTAGATGCAAAATCGAGCAAAGAAGTGCCAAAATCGGTAACAGTAGTAACATTGTTAAAAACATTTGTAGTAGTCTGCCATGCATTGTCTCCTGCATATATCATTGTTCCAGGCTCGATAACAGGAGTATCCAAAGTAACCTTTGTCAAGTTTCCAAGCTCATCCACAAAAAACAGGGCATCGATTGAGCCCGTGCTGGGGTTTATACCTCTTGCAAGTTTGATATAATCTCCCACAGTGTAGCCTGCAACAAAAGCAAAGGCATCGGAATTGTTTACATTTCCTCCCACAATAACTTTGAGCGGCTTTATAGGTACTACAAAATAGTCGCCCGCATTGAGCTGTACGTCTAGAGATTTGTCACGAGTATTCCAGAGTGCATCCATATGCACAACAGGCTGTCTTGTGCCATCCTGACGCACAATAACCGCACGGTCCATATCTGCATACGGAGTTGGTCCTCCTAGCACTTCTAGCACTTCTAATACACTAAGCCCCTCATGATAGGGCAGGCTAAAACGTATTGGTGTATCGGGAATTTTTTTGGGCTCTGGCTTTATGTTTTGGCTGCCATAAAAAGCACCTTCTATGACTACCTCTCCTTTACCGGATGTGTTGGAGCTTATTATAATCTGGTCTCCATTTTGTAGAATAGTGTCTGTTGCTTCTTTTTCTGATACCGCCCTTGATGTATATCTTCCGTCCTGAGAAAGGCTTATTATGGTGATGTTGTCGCTGTTAGCGCCCGGAGCAAGACCCCCTGCAAAAGAAAGTATGGTCTTGAGGTTGTCACCTTCTGTAAGCTCAAAGGTCCCTGGATTGATAACAGCACCCTGCACTACAACTCCTGAGTTAGCAATAGGTACTCTTATCTTATCTCCGGGGATAAGACGAGGATTTTGCTTCTCGTCGCCAAAGGCTACAAAAGAAAGTAGGTCGTATGTCTTTGTTTCTCCGTCTCTGGTAAGTTCTATGCGTCTTAAAGATGCGTTGTCTCTAGGGCCTCCCGCAGCACCTACTGCCTCGTACAGGCTCATGAGAGAAAAAGCCGTGATTCTTCCTGGTGTCTTAACAGCACCGTAAACTCCAACATCAAATACCGCAGGAACCGTAAGACGAAAGTCTACATATTGGATGGAAAACTTTTGCTTTATGGTATCTATAATGTTTCTTCTTATTTCATAGAAGGTCTTTCCCTCTGTGTTTACGGTTCCTATAAAGGGAACTTCCATGGTATAATCTTGCTGCAGAGGGATATTGATGTTCTTTATGTCATTGCCGTTTAACAGCCCGCCCAGAGCTACGGATAGGGTGTAAACATCCCCGGGAACAGGCCTGTAATCCTTGATATGCTGGATTTTCTGTGCAACTTCTTCTTTTGATATTGCAAAGACAGAGGCTGTTACAAAAAGCAGCAGAATGATAATTATAGTCGCTTTTTTCATAAAAGAATGCTAACAAAAATCTTGTGTATAGGCAACATAGAAAAAAGTAAATAGCCTGTACTGTTTTTAGTGATGTATTTTCTTGTTTTAGAAGTATCGCTTATGGTCCTATAGCTGTTTTTTTGATGTTTTTCTTTTTTATTTGCCAAAGGCAGGAGGAGCTGCGGGTGTGCTTTTATTTTTACAAGTTGCAGCTCCGACGTTCGGTATGGGGTATGGAAAGAGGAATGGTTTTGTGATAGTGTATGTTTACGTAAACAGAAAGGAGTTTCTATGGACTTTTATTTTAATGACGATGCCGCAAGGCGGATTGATGAGGATGTGAGATGTATTGTTTCTTCTCTAAGTCTGCATCAGAAGGTCATGCTTTTGTCAGGAAAAGATTATTGGTCTACGTGGGCTTTCCCCGAGGCTGGGCTTGATGCTGTTGTCATGACTGACGGGCCCAATGGTGTCAGGATTGGTAATGAGAGCAGCAGTCGTCCCAAGGATGGTTTTGCTACTGCGTTTCCTACGGGTATTGCTATGGCATCTTGCTGGGATGTTGATCTCATGTATAAGATTGGTGCTGTGCTGGCTCATGAGAGTCTTGCTAATGACTGCGATGTTCTTCTAGGTCCCTGTGTTAATATTGTACGTTTTCCTCTGGGAGGCAGAAACTTTGAGACTTTTTCCGAGGATCCTTTGCTTGCTGGTAAGCTTGGTGCCTCTTATGTACGCGGATTACAGGATAATGGTGTTGCTGCCTGTCTTAAGCATTTTGCTCTCAATAATCAGGAGCATGAGCGTACAAGGGTTAGTGTGGAGGTTGAGGAGCGGGCTTTACGCGAGATTTATCTAAGAGTGTTTGAGATTGTTATCCGGGAGGCCAATCCCTGGACTGTTATGTGTTCTTATAACAGGATAAGGGGAGAGTATGCCAGCAGCAACTCTTATCTTCTCCGAGATGTGCTTAAAGGTGAATGGGCTTATGATGGTGTTGTCATGTCCGATTGGGGTGCCAATCATGAGGTGTATGGGAGTCTTGCTGCTGGTCTTGATCTTGAGATGCCTGGGCCTGCCCTCTACAGGGGCTATTTGCTTGAGGAGGCTGTCAAAAACTGGCAGATAGATGAGTCTGTTGTTGATGAGGCTGTTGAGAGGCTTGTGAGGCTTGCAAAAAGGCTTGCTTTCTATCGGGAAAAGAACAAGAATCGGAGCTTTTTCCTCTCAGATGCTGGACAGGCTGAGCTTGCCTTTAGGGTTGCTGCGGAGTCCTGTGTGTTGCTAAAAAACGAGAATAGTGTTCTCCCTCTTGATACTACAGACATAAAGAGGCTTGCCGTACTTGGTCCCTGTGCTGATGTTGCTGTCTATGGTGGTGGTGGTAGTTCAATTGTCAATTGCGCAAGAACAACTACTCCTCTTGATGGCCTCAGGGAGTTTTTGCCGGATGATGTGGAGATTGTTTACCACGAGGGTGCTTCCAACAGGGTGCGAGCTGATAGGTTTTCTTTTGCAGGGCTTGAGGTGTCTTGGGATGATAAGTCAGGATTTATAGAAGAGTATTTTCCCAATAGGTTATTCTTGGGAGAGCCTGTTAGTGTTCGTCATGTTGAGGCTATTGATTTTTGGAAACTTTTCCCCCCTGTTGATGAGATTGATACCAATAATTTTTCTGTAAGGTGGAAGGGAAAAGTAAGAGCAAAAAAGAGTGGGGACTATGTTTTTAAGCTTTCTTATCAGGGGGATTTCTCTTTTTATATAGATGGAAATTGCGTTGTTTCTGATAGCAACTGGAAGGCTAGTCCTCCGTATCCCTTTTTTACTGTCAAAAAATATCCTGTTAGTCTCACAGCTGGACGGGAGTATGAGTTTTGTGTGGAGCTTGCCAATGCTACGGAAGATGAGCGTTCTGCTATGATTTTACAGGCGCTTTATATGGAGAGTCCGGAAGAGCAGCATAAAAAGATTGCCGATGCGGTTTCTGTTGCAAAATCCTGTGACAGGGTACTTGTTTTTCTCGGACATCCTGTGGGCTATGAAACAGAGGGAGCCGACAGAGATGATATGAGACTTCCGGGTGCTCAGGATAAGCTCGTGGAAGAGTTGTGTAAGGTCAGAGATGATGTGGTAGTTGTTCTCAATACAGGTTCTCCCGTGGAGATGCCATGGATAGATGATGTTGCTGCTGTTATTCAAGCTCATTTTTATGGTCAGGAAGGTGGCAGAGCTGTTGCTGCTGTCCTTACAGGTGATGTTAATCCATCGGGAAGGCTTACAGTAACATATCCCATGAGATATGAGGATAATCCTGCGTATATCAATTATCCAGGTGCAAAGACTGTCAATTATGGAGAGGGAATCTTTGTGGGGTACCGGTATTATATGAGCAAAAATATCCCTGTTTTGTTTCCTTTTGGGCATGGGCTTTCTTATACGTCTTTTTCTTATTCTGCTCTTAATATATCTGGTAATGTCGAAGAGGGAATAATTGTTTCTGTGGATGTTGAGAATACGGGTGATGTGGATGGTGCGGAGGTTGTTCAAGTTTATGTAAGGGATATCGAGTCTTCCGAGGTAAGGCCCAGTATTGAGCTTGCAGGGTTTTCCAGACTTGAGTTGCAAAGGGGAGAGAAGAAAAGAGTTGAGATAGCTCTTGATAAGCGCTCATTTATGTTCTACAGCGATAAGAAAAAGGATTGGCTGCTTGAGAAGGGTGATTTTGAAATACTTGTTGGCGCTTCCTGTTCTGATATAAGGCTTAGGGGTAATGTGACCGTGTAGGTTTCTTTGGTTTTATGTTTATGTCCGGCATCAGCCGGACTTTTTTGTTATAAAAACATTGACTAAAAAGTAAAAAGTACTTTATATTATAAAGTATATATTGTTATAACGATCTGGAGGTTTTTATGGGTATCGATGATACAAAGAAAGCTATGGATGATATCAAGGTTATTAAGGAATCCATAGCTTTGGCCAAAGGGGTTAGGTCGGGTATGTTTTCTTTCTTTTTTATTCTATGGGGGGCAATATATCTTATAGGATTTTCTGGCTCGCAGTTCTTAACAAATGTTTTATCGGGCAAATTATGGCTTATTCTCTCTATTGTTGGTATTATATCAAATTTTGTCGGTGCTTTCTTCTTAGGTAGTAAATCTGTTGGCAAAACAGGAATAAGAATTATGCTATTTTGGATCATGCTGATAATATATGTTTGTATGTGGATTTTTGCTATGGGTGGTCTTGATTACAGACTTCTCTCATTTTTTCTTATCACTACTGCCATGTTTGGCTATGTTGTCATGGGCTTGTGGTTTGATATGCGTATTGTTTTCTCAGCTCTCGTTGTAACAGGGCTTGCCGTTATAAGCTTTTTGTTTATTCCTTCCTTGAGCGCTCTCATCATGGGAATCTTGGGCGGTGGTACAATGATTTTCTCAGGTATTTATCTTGCAAGACTGGGAAAAGCAGAGGCATAAAATGGAGGATCCTGCTTATATCGATATAATGATTCATGAGCCCGCAAGGCTTAAAATAATGTCTTCCCTTATGGGAATTTCAGAAGGAGATATGGCTGATTTTTCGCTTCTTAAGAAGCTTACCGGACTCAGTGATGGAAACTTGAGTGTGCAGCTAAGAAGGCTTGAAGACTGTGGTTATGTGCTGATAGACAAACGTTTTGTTGGAAGAAAGCCTAAAACCTTTGTTAGTATAAGCGATAGAGGACGCAGAGCTTTTTACTCTTATGTTGATACTCTGGAAAAAATAATCAATGCTGCTACAGAAAACCAGAAAAAAGACGTAAAATAGTTTTTTGCTTATATTCTACAATGCCGCAGGCAGGAGTCGCTGCGCTACTTTTTATACCGAACGCACAGCCCTAACTGTGTTAGGGCTGTGCTGCTCCCTGCAGTAGAAGAAAATAAGGCCTTTGTTTACGAGTGGCGCAGCGACGACGTTCGGTATAATATTTTTTAGATTTCTGTTATGCTTTCTCCGTCTACAAACGGTATGTCAAATTCTATCCGAGAAGGGGGGGGGTCTCTTTTTTCCAGTATATCTATAAGAATCTCTGCGGCTGTTCTGCCCATATCTACGAGGGGTTGTGCCATGGTTGCAAGGCTGGGGTGTACTACGCGGCTTTCCGGGGTACAGTCAAAGCCTGTTACAGATAGGTCCTCAGGTATCTTTATGCCCAACTCGCGTGCACGTCTTATTACCCCGAGTGCCATGGAGTCGGTACCGCAGACTATGGCTGTAGGACGGCTTTTGCGGGAGAGAAGAGTATCCAGTGCCTGAGCGCCGCTTTCTTCTGTAAAATCTCCATAATATAGCCAGTCAGGATCGAAGTCGATATTGTTTTCTCTTATGGCCTCCTGAAAGCCTGCAAAACGCTCTTCCATGTGGTATGTCCTTATTGCGGAGTGCAGGAAGCCTATTTTTTTGTGACCAAGTTCTATAAGGTGCTGTACCAGTGTTTTCATTGCTTCACGGTTTTTTGAGTCCACTACTGGTATATCTGCTGATATTTGTTTTTCTCCTACTATACAGCAGGGTATTTTCTTCTCCTGAATTGTTTTTATTTCTTTCTCAGTGAAGTTTGCCGAGAGAAATATCAGACCGTCTGCTTTTTTTTCAAAAAACAACCTGAAAAACGGAAAATCGTTTTCTCCGTGCCGCCTTTGGGTTGATATCAATATGTCAAATCCTCTGTTTATTCCCTCCCATTCTATTCCTCTCAAAAGACCGATAAAATACGGGTTTGATTCCAACCCTATGTTGTTGGCAAGAGGTGCTACTATTCCTATACTGCCTATTTTGCTGCTGGATAGGCTTCTTGCTGCACTATTGGGATGATAATCTAGTTCTTCTATTATTCTAAGAATTTTTTTCCTTGTTTCTTCTTTTACATTGGGGTTTCCGTTGATTACACGGGATACGGTCATAACGGATACACCTGCCCTTTTTGCGACTTCTTTCTGGGTTATCATCCATCCTCCCCGATACAAGACATCCTATCACTTTGTTTTCTGATGATATTATGGCTTATATTATAAATACATATTGTTCTGTGATAAAGTCTTTTTCTTTGCGTTGGCTTTATTTTATCTGTTTTTGCATTATTTACTCTAGAAATTTACTACCAGATACTATAAGTCTCATATATGTAATGTTATATGTTTTTTGCTATTTTTGTCGTTTAAAAACGATACTATTTCCTTTCTTCTATTTCTCCCAGTAGTACTTTGGAGCGGTATTGTGCCTGCAGAAAGAGAGTGTATAATGACACATCCTTTTTTTCTATCCACACAATTTCGGTCCCTTTTAGAATGGGAATTCTGTTATTTGCTTCTGTTCCTTCTATCTTGTAAATATCACCGCGTCTTACAAACCAATTGACATGGTCGGTGTCGGAGGCCAGATATATCCTCGCATATGCTGTCTCAACAACTGCCCATTGTAGTTCCTGATAAAAGGGAGGCGTGTCCGGAAGCTCAAGGTATTCCGGCATGCTTTCTTTTTTTGCACAGGAAAAAAGGCTTATAAGTAATGTTATTATTAGAATTGTGGCTTTTGTACATGTCTTAACTGACAATTTACATCTCCTTGAGTTTTTCTATCTCATCTCTGAGTATTGCGGCCTTTTCAAATTCGAGGTTTTTTGCATGTTCAAGCATCTCTTTCTTAAGAAGTGATATCAGCTTCTGCCTTTCTTTTGCTATCAGTATGTTGTATCCTCTTTTTAGGACTTCTATTTCTTCTTTCTGAGATTCTTCTTTTTCTTTTCTCTTTCTTATGAGTATATCCTGTACTGATTTTTTTACTGTTTCCGGAGTTATGCCGTGTTCTCTGTTGTATTCCTCCTGGATTCTTCTTCTTCGCCTTGTCTCTTCTATGGCTCTTTCCATTGCATCGGAGACTTTATCTGCATACATTATAACCTTTCCGGCTGCATTCCTTGCTGCTCTGCCCATGGTCTGGATAAGGGATGTTGTCGATCTTAGAAAGCCTATCTTGTCTGCATCAAGTATTGCAACAAGCGATACTTCCGGAAGGTCAAGTCCCTCTCTTAGAAGGTTTATACCCACAAGGACATCAAACTCACCCGCTCTAAGGTCTCGTAGAATCTCCACCCTCTCTATTGTTTCAACCTCAGAATGCAGATATCTCACTTTTATTCCCAAGGATAGAAGATAATCCGTAAGGTCCTCTGCCATTTTTTTTGTAAGTGTTGTTATAAGCACACGCTCTTTCTTTTTTACCCTCTCGGTTATCTCTGCATAGAGGTCATCCATTTGTCCTTCTGTAGGCCTGACCTCCACCTCAGGATCTAGCAATCCGGTGGGTCTTATAATCTGCTCCACAACCTGTGAAGAACGCGAAAGTTCCTCCTGCTCCGGTGTTGCGGACACATATATTATGGTCGGAACAATACTGTCAAACTCTTCATATCTAAGCGGCCTGTTGTCCAGTGCGGAAGGTAGTCTGAATCCATATTCTACAAGCGACTCTTTTCTTGAGCGATCACCGGCATACATTGCTCTTAGCTGAGGTATTGTAACATGCGACTCGTCTATAAATGTAAGAAAATCATCTGGAAAATAATCTATAAGAACAGCAGGCCTTTCTCCTGGTTTCCTTCCCGATAGTGGCCTTGAGTAGTTTTCTATACCGGAGCAGTAGCCAAGCTCTTCCAGCATCTCAAGGTCGTATTCTGTGCGCGACTTGAGCCTTTGAGCCTCCACAATCTTACCTTGCGAAGTAAGCTCCTCATAACGTGCCTCAAGTTCTTTGCGTATGTCGTCAAGTGCCATTCTTATCTGAGTCTCAGGCATGACAAAGTGCTTGGCAGGATAGATAAAAAGCGTATCTCGCTCTTCCAGAACCTCCGCGCTGACTGGATGCAATACGCTTATACGTTCTATCCTGTCCCAATCAAGCTCAATCCTGTATACATGCTCAAGATAAGCGGGATAGATATCTATAACATCCCCCCTTATCCTAAAGGCCCCACGGGACAAAACATTATCATTGCGCTCGTATTGCAGAGAAACAAGCTTTTGTTTGAGCTTTTGCAAATCAAAATCCTGCCCTTTATCCAGCCTTATACGCATCTCTTTAAACATTCGCGGATTACCGAGACCATAGATACAGGACACCGTTGCAACTACAATAACATCCGGTCTCTCCATCAGACTTGTTGTGGCAGACAGACGCAGCCTTTCTATCTCCTCGTTGATATCTGCATCCTTTTCTATATACAAATCCCTGGATGCCACATAAGCCTCTGGCTGATAATAATCGTAATAAGAAACAAAGTACTCAACCGCATTATCAGGAAAAAACTCCTTAAACTCCCTATACAGCTGAGCCGCAAGAGTTTTATTGTGAGAAATAATAAGAGTAGGCTTCTGCACCTCTTCTATAATCTTTGCCATGGTAAAAGTCTTACCGCTTCCCGTAATCCCCTTGAGAGTCTGTCGTGTATAGCCCCTCATAACCCCGTCTGATAGGAGACGGATAGCCTTACCCTGATCACCTGCTGGAGAAAACGGAGAAACAACCTTAAACTCAGGCATAAAACCTCACAAACACGGACATTTACAAACCATACCATAAAAAATATAAAATACCGAACGCACGAGACGCACTTGGTGCAGTAAAACACAGGAGAAAACGCGTCTCGTGCTGCCTGCGGCACATTAATCCCAGGAAAACTTATCTGGCCTCTTAGATAGCATCACCTTTAAAGTAAGTTTCTTGTTTCCCCTTACTACAATAACATCCACAACATCGCCGGGCTTATTGTCTTCCAAAGCAGCATACATATCGGCAAGAGTAGCAACAGCCTGGCCATCTATACCTACAATAATATCCCCGCCAAGATATATTATGCTTCTTCCGTATCTTACTGCATTATCCTGAGAACCACCCCTTATCCCTGCCTTTTCTGCATAACTGCCTCGCTCTACCTTTGAGACAAGTATGCCGCGGTTTACGGTAAGATTTGCGTATTTAACAAGAGAAGGAAAAAGCTGTACAGGCACTATGTCTATCCATCCACGTTCTACGTGGCCCTTTGTTATGAGCTCGGGAACAATACGGCGAGCAGTATCCACGGGTACTGCAAAACCCACACCCACTGAGCCGCCGGAAGGAGAATAAATCATAGTATTTATCCCAATCATCCTCCCTCTGCTGTCAAGAAGAGGGCCTCCTGAGTTTCCAGGATTAATGGAAGTATCTGTCTGAATCATTCCCTGTATAATAAGCCCAGAGTCTGTTTTGACAGGCCTCCCCAGAGCGGATACAACTCCGACTGTCAAAGTCCTCTCCAAACCAAAGGGGTTTCCTATGGCTAACACTTTTTGACCTACTTTGAGGTCAGATGACTCTCCCATGGGGATGGTAGCAAGCTCCTTTTCTCCCGCATCAAACTTGAGTACAGCAAGGTCGTTCTCAGGATCAACTCCTACAATCTTACCTTCGTATTGGCTGTGATCTGCAAGAGATATATATATCTTGTATGCATCCTTTATAACGTGATAGTTGGTTAGCACATATCCTCTTTTGTCTATGATTGAGCCGCTTCCTGTTACACCTTCCTGAGGAACAGGTTCCAGAAACCAGTTGTATCCTACGGTCTCTGTTGTAATGTTGACTACTGCTTCGTTTCTCTGTTCGTATATGCTTATGTTTTCCAATTCATCCTGACTGTACCTGCCGCTGTTCTCGGCAACTGGCGTCACATTTGTTTCTGATGGTGGTATGCTGATAATTGTCTTATCCTCTGCTTGCGTCTTAGAACCGGTCTGAGATATGCCTTTTCCTACCCTGATACCTATTACTGTGCTTATTGAAAACAGTACTACTATTGCTATCACTATGAGTGTACGAGCGGATATGTATATGCCTCTCATCTTTTTCTCCTCTGTTTTATCAATATAAAGAGAGAATCCTTTTTTGCCAAGCTTGCAGTATATCTTTGGGATTCTGTTTTTTATATGCCGCAGGCAGGAGTCCCAGTGCAGTTCTTGCTTGGTGCTACTATATGTGGCGCTGGGACGACGTTCGGTTTTATTTTTTTGTTAAAAAGGGCTTGTGCGTGTTTTTTTATGGGAGTAGTATAGCTCTGGAGGTCATATGGACGAGTTTTGGCGCAAGCTTGTGTTTTCTTCTGAGGCTGAATATCTTGAGTTTTGTTCTTCTTATGCGGCTTTGCCTGTGGGCTTTTCTGCTGCAACATGCAGGTTGGATTTTGCTCCTGAGGAGAGACCGGATAGACGGCTTCTTATGGATTTGTCTTTTGTGCGCTTTGATGGTGCAGCGTATTCCTGGACTGCACTTTTTACGCGTAATGCGGTGTGCGGTGTGCCTGTCGCCATAGGTAAAGAGCGGCTTGGTAATCCACTGGAAGGTTTTGTTATCAACAATCGTATCGCCAATGTGGGAACCGCAGAGGGTAGAAAGCGGGCTTTGGCTGTGCTTGATGCATTTTCCAGCGTATCTGGTGTGCCTTCCGCAAGGCTGCTTCCTGTGTCCACAGGTATAATAGGTTGGGAACTGCCTTATACTGCGATGAGCGATAGGGCTTCCTGGCTTGTATCTCAGCTTGGATCTATTGACGGGCTTGCGCTGGCAAGGGCCATAATGACAACTGATTCATATCCCAAGCTCATATCTTTGCCTCTTGGCGAGGGAAAACTCTGGGCTATGGCAAAGGGAGCGGGGATGATAGAGCCCAACCTTGCCACCATGCTTGTTTTTATCTTTACGGATGTAAAAATAGAACAATCCGATATGGATGAGGTATTGATAGAAGCTGTGGATATGAGTTTTAACAGAATATCTGTAGACGGAGACCAAAGCACAAGTGACAGTGTTTTTTGCGTTTCCACGGGAGTTTTCCCGGCTGTCAGCAGAGACGAGTTTGCAGAAGCTCTCAATACTGTATGTGCCTACCTTGCCGAGCAGATTGTGAGAAACGGCGAGGGTACGTCTCACGTTGTAAGAATGAGCGTATCAGGATGGGATGATAAAACCTGTGTAGATATAGGCAGAGCAATAATAAACTCCGAGCTGGTAAAAACTGCAATATATGGAAACGACCCCAACGTAGGCAGAATCGCAGCGGCCTGCGGAGCATACTGCGGTAAAAATGCAATAGAATGCGATCCATCCAAGATGAGGATATATCTTGGCACTGAGCTTGTATATGATAAAGGCAAATTTTTGCTTGATAAAGAAAAAGAAGCGTTGCTGTCATCACTTTTAAGGGACTGCTATATGCCGCCTGATAAGACTTGGCCTCCTCACTTTAAGTATATGGACATAAGGCTGGAATATCCTGGCAGGGGAAAAGCAATCCTTTGGGGAAGCGACCTCAGTCACCAGTACGTGCATATCAATGCTGATTATCGTTCATAAAAATCATACCGAACGGCCGGCTCCATCCCACAGGAATTATATGTATAGCACAGGCTGCGAGCCGGCCTGCCTGCGGCAAATATCGGGAAAAACAGCAGGGGAGACATAAAGCAGGGCATAAGCGTAGCAATTTTATAACTAGCAATATTGAAAGCAATACGACATACGTATAGAATAAAAAACCAAAAAAAGTATAGACAAACATAAAGGGGTACAATGTGGCAAACATCGAGAGCAAAATAACACGAGCAAAAGAACAGATAGAAGCCTGCAGAAACGAGTTTAAAAAATCCGTAGTAGGACAGGATGCAATATTCGACGGTCTTATTATGGGAATGCTTACAGGCGGACACATCCTTTTGGAAGGAGTCCCCGGACTTGCCAAGACCCTTGCAGTAAAAACATTTGCTTCTATTATGGACGCAAGCTTTAAGAGAATACAGTTTACGCCGGATCTCTTGCCTGCAGACCTCACGGGAACGCAACTTTACAGACAACAAACAGGCGATTTTGCGGTGAGAAAAGGACCCGTGTTTTCCAATGTAGTTTTAGCGGACGAGATAAACCGTGCACCAGCAAAAGTGCAGTCCGCACTTCTGGAAGCAATGCAGGAAAAACAAGTTACAATAGGAGACAACACATACAGCCTGCCGGAGCCCTTTCTTGTTCTTGCCACCCAGAACCCCATAGAACAGGAAGGAACATATCCCTTGCCAGAAGCACAATTGGATAGATTCCTGTTAAAAGTAACAGTAGGCTATCCCGAGCATAAAGAAGAACTTGAGATACTTAGAAGAAAAGGTGTAGAAAAAGAAGAAAGAATAAACCCAGTTTTATTTAAAACTGATATAAAAAGACTCAGAGAAGTTGCAGAATCAATAGCCGTAGACAGCAGTATAGAAGAATACATAGTATCCCTTGTTGCAGCAACAAGAGTAAGGTCAAAATCAAGAACATCCTATGCCAGATTTATAGACTTTGGCGCATCACCAAGAGCAACGCTTGCCCTGTACAGATGCTCTAAGGTTAAGGCACTTATGCAGGGAAGGGACTACGTGGTCCCTGATGATGTAAAAGAAGTAGCCTATTCTGTATTGAGGCATAGGATTGTGCTTTCCTATGAAGCAGAAGCAGAAGAAAAAAGCTCCGACCAGGTTATAAAAAGCATACTGGAAACAGTACCAGTACCATAGGAAATAACATGGATCCCTATCGTTTAAAAGCTAGATTAAAAAAGCTTTCTCTTTTCTCTGATATAATAATACAGGGACTTTATGCAGGTAATTATAAATCCCTATTCAGAGGACAGGGGATGGATTTTCAGGAAGTTAGGGATTATGTTCCTGGTGATGATATAAGACATATAGACTGGAATGTGACTTCCAGGTTTGGCACACCTCATACAAAAGTCTTTAGAGAAGAAAAAGAGCTCAACCTGTTTCTGCTGGTTGACTCCTCTCTTAGCATGCAATCCGGTACAGGTATATATACCAAGTCGGAAATGGCAGAAATATTATTCTCTATATTCTCTCTTGCGGCACTGGAAAACGGAGATAAGGTAGGAGCGCTTTTCTTTGGGGAGTCTGTTCATCACAGTATAAGTCCCAGAAAAGGGAAGACGCATATCCTTGCACTTATAAAAAACTTCTCTCAGCATGGTCACGGGAAAAAGGGATCAGATATAAGCCTTGCATTAAAAACAGCACGAGAATTATTGAAAAGAAGGAGTATGTGCATATTGATATCCGATTTTAGAAGCCACGGATTTCTATCAGATCTTTTCCTTCTTAAGGCACACCATGACCTCATGCTTGTAAGAGTGACAGATAAGACTGATTATGAGCTTCCTTTCTCAGGACTTGTAAAACTGCAAGATCCGGAAACAGGAGAAAAGTTACTTGCTCACGGTGCTTCTCAGTATTTTAAAAATTCCTATACAAAAGAATGGGAGAACAGTTCTGCTCTTCTTACGGAAGAAAGCAGAAAAAATAGAATTCCTTTGTTTGAAATATCAACAGAAAGTGACCCTGTAGAAGAAATAAAAAGATTCTTTTCCATAAGAAAGGGCAAGAGACTATGAGAAGATTGATTCTTATAGTTTTTTTTGCGGCTCCGTTCTTCTTATTTGCCCAACAAGAAATAATAAGCAGAAATTTCCTGCCGGCCGAATTTTATGTAGGAGATACTGTTGAGCTCAGACTTCTTATATCCGGACTTGATGAGCAAAATATGGAAGAGGCTCGCATACCGACCCTGGATTGGGGGCTTATAAAATCCATAGAAAAAAAGAAAACAGGTTCACATACTATCGTTTCTATAATCTTTGTACCATATCAACCAGGAAGACATTATATACCTTCCATATCCTTTGGCGACTATACATTGGAAGAACAGGAGGTGATTGTTACCTCTTTATATTCGCTCGGACATACCCAGCCAGAACCATACAGACCTGTTATGATATCAGGTAGGGCAAAGAGTTTTATAGTGTTTTTCTTAGTTTTTTCTGTTATTTTTATTTTGCTTTTATTATCTCTGGTACGGGACAGGTTTCGCATTATCAAAAGACTTTTTATTTATATAAAGCTTTTTTTTGTGAGAAAAACGATGCTTTACAGATTAAATAAGCTTGGAAAGCAAATAGAAACTATAGAAAAAAGAACTTTCTTTGATATCCTTGTGGATACACTGAGACAATTTATGGCTTTGTTCTTTCTTCTTGATATAAGCGCCATGACCAGTAGAGAGATACTCTGTGAAGTACAAAGAAAAGAGATAGATATAGAACCGGAAAAAATAAGAACCATACTACTTTCTTCTGATATGGTAAAATTTGCTCACAAAAATATTAGTTCTTCTGAGTGTCTGGCAGCACTTGATACTCTGTGTGACATAATTAAAAAACATAAGATAATTGTTGATAATCAATTTATAGAGGGATATTCCTCATGATAGGTTTTTCCAATCCTGTGTTTTTATGGCTTCTTATTCCGGCAGCTTTTATATTGTTATATACTTTCAAGTATGGTAAAGGCAGCTTTGTAAGTTTTCCATTTTCCTTTTGGAATAAAAAGTGTGGAATAAAGCCAGGGTTTCTATATGCCTTTTTGTATTATATGTCGGTTATAAGCTTTTTCTCTGCTATCTTGTTTGCCATACTTGCTACGGCAGGTCCATATATAACAGATAATAAGAAGACAGTATCCGATACACCTCCTGTCATAATGATAGCTTTGGATGTGTCACCCAGTATGGGAGCAATGGATGTTCCCGGTAAGCCCAGATTTGAGATTGCAAAACAGGTTATAAAAGATTTTGCCTCAGAATATCCTGGAATATCCCTTGGTCTTGTAACCTTTGGAAACGATGCTGTGCTGGATGTTCCTCCTACTCTTGATAGGAATTTCCTTTTGGATAAATTAAGCGAAAAGCGTGTCTTCTCTCTTGGTGATGGAACTGCCTTGGGAATGGGCTTAGGAGTAGCGCTTCTGCATCTTTCTGGGGTAGAGTCTTCTTATAAAGCGATTATCCTTGTGACTGACGGAAAAAATACAGCAGGAGAAATATTCCCAGAGACAGCAGCTGCTCTTGCAGGAGAAATGGGCATACCTATATATGCTATTGGGATAGGCAGTGATAAACCTGTTAGACTGGATATAGTTGACCCCTCTACGGGAACTAGGTATTCCGGCACTCTGGAAGAAGGTTTTGATAAGGACTTGCTTATGGAAATATCTTCTATAAGCGGAGGGGCTTTTTTCTCAGCATATACTCAGAACTATATAAAAAATATTTTTAGACGTATTGCTTCTCTTTCTTCTGATAAGCAGGAATTAAAATATGTTATAAGCAAAAGGGATATACATTATGACTTTATCTTTTACTCTCTAATCGCTTTTTCTTTCTGGTTATTCTTGTCCAGACTTGTTTTAAGGGAGGTGTTGTGAACTTTGTTTTTCCCTATAGGCTTTACCTCTTGCTGGCAATTATTCCGCTGGCATTTATTTTGTTTTTATCTTCTGTGTATGCATGGAAAACTATAAAGCAACTCAATAAAAAATCAGATGAAGGTAAAAATGCTGGAATTTATATAGCAAGAGAATTTGTATTAAATACTTTTATTCTTCTTGCCTTCTCTTCTCTTGTCTTTGCTTTTTCTGAGCCATATTGGGGAATGAGACCAGAAGCAGAACTTACAAGCAATCTTGATGTTGTTCTTGCCTTTGATATTTCAAGGAGTATGTTGGCAAAAGATATAGGAGACAGTAGATTGGCTGTTGCAAAAGAGATTGCCATAGGCTTTGTAAACTCTATACCTGCAGCAAGATGGGGAGTTGTTGCTTTTAAAGGAAAGGGGAGTGTGGTCTTTCCTGTTTCTCAAGATAAAACAGGAGCACAGGAAGCCATAAAGAATCTTTCTCCATCTCTGTTTAGATCGGGAGGAACTAATATTGCAGAAGGATTGAGTGCTGCTATAAATGCATTCCCATCACAAAGCAATAGGAAAAAGATAGTAATCATTTTTTCTGACGGAGAAAGTCTTTCCGGAGATTATGCTTCTCCCATTGTAAAAGCTATCAATTATAGAATAATAGTATATACCATTGGTGTGGGGACAGAAGAGGGTAGTATTCTCGAAAATAATGATGGCTCTGTACTAAAAAATAGCAGGGGAGAAGTAGTTGTGTCAAAGCTTGATAAAGAGGTTCTAATGCAGATAGCTACTTCTTCGGGAGGCCAATATATAGAAGTTAATTCTGACAAGGCGGTATCTCAAGTGGTTGCATCTATCTCCAAAAAAGCTGATATCACAGAAAATGGCATAAGACTTGTTCCTGCAAAAAGGTATTATATATTTTCTATGCTAGGATTCCTTTTTATGATTCTCTATGCCTTTATAAGAGGAATAAAATGGCAAAATATATAAGGGCATCATTTAAGTTTATTATTTTGTTTTCCTTAATATGTATTTTCCCATCCTGTCAGATTGCGAAAGAAAGCTATATGATGACCAGAGGATACCTGGCGTTTACAAGAGGGGATTATCAGGATGCATTGTTATCGTATCTGGATATAGAAAATATCACTTCTGACTATCATATGCTTTCGTATAATATAGGTGTAATATATCAGGCATTGGACCAGGAAAAATCTCTTAAAAAATGGCTGGAAGCTGAGAAATCTGATAATGCTGCTATAAAGGTTTCTGCCTTATATAATATAGGTCTATATTATTATAATAGTGGGAAGTATCAAGAAGCCTATACATATTTTTTACAGGCTTTAAAAATTTCCCCGGCAGATATGGACATAAAAATAAATTTGGAACTTGCATATCAGCGATTGATAGCAATATCAGGAACCACATCTTCTGCTGATGTAGAAAATAAGAAGCAAAAGACAAGAAGGTCAGAGAACTCATATATTCTACAGTATCTTAAGAAAAAGGAGCAAGACAGGTGGAAATCGGGAGAGCTTACACCGGATGTAAACACCTCAAACGATTGGTAATACTTATAACTTTTTTGTTATCGTGTTTTAATCTGTTATCACTTGATGCTTTTGTGGAGTTGTCAGATACACGTATAAAACGAGCAAGCAGACTCATACTTGATTTGTATGTAGAACGTGTAGAAGGTATAACTCCGGAGATAAAAGAGCCTGAATTTCCTGATATACTCAGCAGAATATCAGGTCCGTATATAAGTCCTGTAAAAAAAGAAAGCAATGGACAGAAAAAAGATTTCTGGCGTTATAGATATACTTTCCAGGGAGTTCGTTCTGGGAGAAGGGTCTTGTCGCCATTTACAATTGTATCGGGAAATATAGAGTTAAAAACATCACCTTTGCTTGTTGAGGTTTCCTATATTAGTGATATAAATAAAGTATCTTTTGATATTGAGTGGAAAGTGCCTGATAAGATTTATAAAGGTCAAAGTTTTTTTCTAGTTCTGTATGTAAAAAATATGGATAAACTTCTTGTTCCTTATAATGTATCTATTGGTGATTTCAAAGGTGTTTTTATAGAGCCTTCTGCTTTTTTCCATGATTTTGTAGAAAATAAGGTTGGTGATATATCTGTTTTTGATATACCCGTCAGAAGTTTTATTGTTACAGCCTTTGATGACATAAGTCTTCCGGAAGTAAAAATAAGTCTGGATGGTGTGACAGAAGAATTAGGTCCTATGGACATAACTGTTCTTGATTCTCCCAATGAGATATCTCAGACTGGGGCCGTAGGGGAGTTAGAATTCTATTATGACATGGATAAGATAGTAATAGATGAAAATTCTACATTTTCTCTACGTATGACAATTTCTGGTACGGGAAATATACCTTATATCTCTTTTCCGGAGATACTTACTGACGATATGATAATTACAAAACAGTGGGAAGATAGTAATGTTGTCACGGATATAGCCGGATATAAAGGTTGGAGAACACGTAATATAGAGTTTAAGCCTCTTAAGACAGGAAGTATTGAGCTTGATTTGCCTGATTTTATTTACTTTTCTCCTGAAAAAAGAGAATTAAAAAGAAAGGGAGGCAAAAAAGTATTTCTCACTGTAAGACCCGTAGACACCGTGGAAAAGGATTTTGAACTTTTGGACTATAAATCCGTATCCGACATGGACAGAAAAGCTTATATTACACATTTATATTTATTCCTTGCTCTGGTGGGAATCTTGGCATTGTTTATTTTCCTTGTTATAAAAAAACCTTATTTATCTGTTTTTATAATGATAGTTGGTATATTGCTGATTTTTATTTTTTTTAAATACGAGGGGATAGATAAAAACAAAATAGACAAAGCTTATTTGCTTGAACAGAAAGCAAAATACGAGGAAGCTCTTTCTTTGTACTTATCTGCGCTAAAAGAAAAGGAAAGTCCAGGACTATTATATAATGCGGCAGTAATATATAACAAAAAACATGAGATAGGAAGATCCTTATTTTTTCTTAAAAGAGCTGAGATTATTTTTCCCAATTTTCCTCAGGCGGAAGCTCTTGTGAAGCATATAGAATCTACTAACAATATTTTATCATTTAAAAGCTTATATGTTCCGTATCCTGTGGATAATGCTTTTGGAATAATGTTTTTATCCGTTTATGTTCTTTATATTTTAGTTTTTATATATTATTTTATTAAAAGAAAGATATATCTTGTGTTTATATTGATATTTTCTACGGTGTTTATTACTTCTCTTTCCTTCTGTCTGTACCCTTCTTTGCTTAAGAATGAAGCATATGCAATAGTTCTTGAAAATTCGAGTGTTTATAAAATTCCTGATTCCGAAACAAAAAAAGAATATCTTTTAAAAGAAGGTTCCGGCGTATTTATAAGGTATTTGCATAATGGTTTCTATCTTATAGAAAATAATTATGGTATTGAAGGGTGGGTTGATGAAAAAATGATAAAACGTATTATACCAGACGGAGAAAAAGATGGCAGAAAAATCATTTTCTGATATATTTGAAAAGTGGGAAAAACTACAGAGTAAAACTAAAAAAGACATCATGAAAAAAGCTCTTGATCTGTATGCTCCTGATAATTCTGTAATGAAAGAAAAAGAAACAGACAAAGAGAAAAAATTATATGAGAGAATAAAGAGAAAAATCAGACCTCAAGCCACACTGGACTTACATGGCTACACTTCCACAGAAGCGGAGCGACTTCTTGCGCAATTTATAAAAAGGGCTTATGAAAAAAGATATCTACAAATATTGATAATACACGGAAAAGGACTGCATTCCAATCGCGAACCTATTCTTAAAAAACTGGTTTATAAATATCTGCAAGATTCACCCTACATAGGTAAGATTTTACAGGCACCCCGAGAACTCGGGGGAAGTGGTGCAGTGTGTGCTTTTATACGTCATCGTTCTCTGTAAATTATTCTCCCACGAGTTAGATCATAAGGAGAGAGAGCAACTTTTACTTTATCTCCGGGAACAATCCTTATAAAATATTTTCTCATTTTACCGGATAGATGAGCGAGTATAGTATGTCCGGTCTCAAGCTCTACTCTAAACATAGTGTTGGGAAGAGCTTCTTTTACGATGCCTTCTACTTCTATTGCTTCTTCTTTTGCCACAAAAACTCCTATTATTAGTGTAAACTTACTATACCGTAATGACTTAAAATTTGTCAAGCATAACTCTATGTTCTCAAAATAAACTGTATTGACTTTTTGGTTCTTTTATTGCATTGTAAGTCGCCAAAAGAGGATAGGAGGTTTCCCTTGGATAAAGCTTTTATAGCGGAGATGAAGAATAAACTTTTTGAGCTCAAAAAAGAAATTCTTTCTAATCTTGCACAGGAAAACGAGGAGCTTGAAGAGCTTCTTAATAACACAGAGGATAAAGATCTTGTTGATATTGCTTCTGCGGATATAGACAGGAGAATACTCAATTCTTTGGAAGGACACGAGCTAAGAAGGTTAAATCTAATAGATTCTGCATTGGCGAGAATAGAGAATGGGAAGTATGGTTATTGTCTCAAGGACGGCAAGCCTATTCCCAAAGAACGACTGGAAGCTATTCCTTATGCTTTGTATTGTCTTGATTGTCAAAAAGAACAGGAAAGAAAGAAAAAATTAAATATATAATGTTAAAATAATAAAAATATAAAGCTTCCTCCTGTGATTCCGATAAAAAACGCAGGAGGAACTATGATTTTACATAGTATTCCTGTTACAAGATTACCAGCTATAAAGTATCTTAATTCATTTTCCTCTGCATTGCCTGTTACTGTACCTGTGAAGTCACCAGGTCCTGTGATGATAAGGCTTAATAATGTTATAGGTATTCCTGCTGTATCTGATGATCAGGGAGTTTCTCTTGATAAACTACAGATGCTGGATGTTCTTATAGAAAGGTTTAGTAAAATTTCTCATAAGGAAGCCCCAGTAAAGCCTAGGAAGGATTTACCGTCCCCAATTCTGGATGCAATGGTCAAGGAGATGGAATCCCGCTTGCATGCGGAAACTGTACAGAATTTTGCAAACCCAATGGTTTCGGGGACAAAAGAGTTGGCTAGTGCTGTTCTTGTTAATATATCTGCCTGATAAACGAATTATATTCCTTTTCTTTTCCAATTGTAGTTGTTTCTCCATGTCCTGGGTATACAATGGTTTCCTCCGGAAGTCTACATAATTTTGCCAGGCTATAGAATATTTCTTGGGGATTGGAAAAAAGCAGATCTGTCCTTCCTATACTCATATCAAAGAGAGTGTCTCCAGAAAACAGTATTTTTTCTTGTCTAGAATATATGCAGATACTACCAGGGCTATGACCAGGTGTATGGATAATGGTAAGGTTGTCGATTTTGCTGCCTTCTTTTACTGTTACATGTTCTGACATGAGTTGTATGTTGTGAGATATTAGATTCTCATAATCGATGCCCATCTTAGCAAAAAACTTACGATGTATTTCTTCTGCCTTATCGGATATAAAAATAGAATCTTCTTCTCCTATGTATACCGGTGGTATTATGTTTGTTATTTCTTTTAATTTACTTTTTAGATAATTTAAGCCCGCTATATGATCAAGGTGCCCATGAGTACATATTATTGCTCTGATTTTAAGCGATGTATCGATATAATCAATTATCTTATCTGGCTCTGTCCCGGGATCTATTATGTACTGAGAATTATTATTTTCATCAATATATATGTAACTGTTACATCCCAGTTGACCTGATACTATCTTTTTTACCATGATATTTACGATACAATATATTGGAGGAATATTCCATAATGGGTTTTATCCGTCCTTTTCTTGTGTTTTTTTTATTTTATATTCTTATTCCTTGTATTTCTGCCATAATTGTTCATTATAATTGGAATAATTTTAGGAAGAGGTTTATTGCTTCTCTGTCTGTTGTTCCTTCGGATAAAATAAGCGATGGAGTATTTATAAGGAAATTTGGCAGGCTGGAATCTATTGTAAGGAATAGCATCTTATGGGTAAATATAGATGACAATATTTTATGGATTGATACGAGCATAATACCAATCTATTCTCTGGAAACAATTGATGATGACCTTCTTTCATGTAAGAACAATATAAAACAGCTTTCTCCTGCAGAGATGGAGGGGCTTTTTACGGGATTACAGGTTTACGTTTCAGGTGAAATTGTATTGAAAGAAGGGAATTATCACTTGTCCGGAAGTAAGGAAAGTCTTTTCATTCTCTTTTCTGGAAGAAAAGAAGATTTTGTACCCTATGTCATTGCAAAGTCACGTTATTTTAACGAGTTATGGAACCCTGTTACATTATTATCTCTTGGTATAGGTATGAGTATTCTGATTTTATACGGTCTTGTTGTTATACAATCCAACTTTCCTGTTGCAATAATTTCTCTTGCTCTTGCAGGACTTCCTGTAAGTGTTTTTTTCCCTCCTGCTGTATTCTTTTATTATTTTTTTAGAAAGCTTTGGCTAAAGGGAAAAAAGCATATAATAAAAATGGATATCGATAGTTTTGAGATGCAGTTTAGGAATCTAAAAGAGGAGGATTATATAAAGCGATATAGACTAAAAGGCAGCTTGCTATTGGTTTCTGCTATAGTTGTATTTACTTTGGGTATGATTGTCCAATTATATATTATTATTCTTCTTATGGTAAGATTTTTTAATAGTATTTGACTTTATTTATCTATAATTTTTTCTTACCGTAATTTACTGTAAGTTTTTTGCCTTTAAACTCTATGCCGTTAAGGCTTTCTACGACTTTGTCAATTATGGTTTCGTTTACTTCTGCAAAGGAATAGTTATCCATTATTCTTATGTTTCCTATGTCACTCTCTTTTACACCTTCTAGGCTTATGAGGAGATTTTTTATGTCTCCGGGAAAGATTTTTCTGTTCTTTCCTGCTCCTATAAATATGTCTTGCATAGGTGTTATTTTTATATCTTTTGTTTGAAGTATTGTTTTTAACATAAAGCCGGACACATAGGATCTCATGTTTAGAGGTATATTCTTTTTAAAAAGTTTTTTGTATTTTTCGAGTTCTTCCGTATCTTCTTCTTTTATATGTTCCTTTAACCTGCCCAAAAAGCCGGATATTACCTGTTCTATATTGGGGATGTTTTCCTTTTTCATATCAGTCACCACCTTTTTTTTAAGCTCTTCTATATTATTGTCTGTTATGTAGTTGCTTAATATAAAAACAAATGTGCTTGGGGTCCTCGGGCTTAGACAGTTTATTGCCTGGTTATAGTTTTTAATACTTGGGGGGGATGTAAATATTATGGCTTGTGTTGTGTATATGGGAGGGAAATCCTGGCCTTCTTCTATTATTAGTATTTCTATTTCTAGTGAAGAGAATTTTTGTACATTTTTTTCTATTTTTGATTTTACATCGTTTTTAAGAATAGTTCCTGTGGCAATACCAAGTCTTGTGAGTTCTTTGGCGATTTTTTCTACAAGATTTTCTTCTGCATAGCATATTGTTTTTTTTAAGCCATATGCCAAAATAAGAGAAGACACTATAAAGCTTTTATCTTGTTTTTTATCTTCTGTCTCAATGATTATGTTTTCTGTTCTGCTTTTTTTCCACATGGATAGATTAATTATCTGGGGATGCAAAGATAGTTTTTTGAGCTGGTTTTCTGCTTTCTCTATATTGCTGCTGATTGCAATGATGTTGGGTTTTGAGGGGATTTTTGAGATGATAAACTCTATGTCTGCAAAAAATGGCTCCAGACTTTCATTGTCTTTATCGGGGATTTCTATGATCAGAGTATCCACATCTTCCAAAGATAGATTCTCCCGTCGTATATGGTCTATTATTCTCGTATTTGTTCCGCATACTGCCTTGCTGGGAAAGTTTAGTGCTCCTGCTTCTTTACGCGGGCTTGTCTTCCCCCCTATAAATGTGAATGTTCTGTCATTATTGGTATTGGCCTGTTTTATCAAGTCTATTATTCTTGTCTCTGACCATGTTACAAGCAGTCCTTCTCTTTTTATTTTATTTTTTTTGTTTCTAAAGAAATACGCAGGGTATGGGATGATGTTCTTTTCTGTTTCTATGAGAATATCTTTTTTCTTTTCTATGGCTTGTCTTATTTTTGCCGAATCCAGAAAAGAGGAGTTTTTTTTGCTCTGTTGTATTCTGTGCTGCACTATTAAAACCTCAACTTAGCTGTAACCTGTCTTTACCTTATAAAGGCTTGCTTTATTTGTCAAGAAAAGTTTTTATCTAAAAAGAAAGGAGCTGCTAGGCAGCTCCAAAAGATATATTATGTTACCCGTACTATTGTTTTCTCATTTCTTGTGCTGCAGTTACCATGTTTTTTAATGCTGGTATCACTTCTGCCCAATCTCTTGTCTTAAGTCCACAGTCAGGATTTATCCATAGCTTTTCTTTTTTTATGTATTTTGCTGCTCTTTCTATTAGTTTTTTTATTTCTTCTGTTGTAGGAATCCTCGGACTGTGAACGTCGTATACTCCGGGTCCTATATCGTTGGGATATTGATATTCTTCAAATGTTTTTAGAAGTTCCATTTTGCTTCTTGAGGCTTCTATGCTGATGACATCTGCATCCATCTCTGCTATCCAATTTATTATCTCAGCAAAATCGCTGTAGCACATGTGGGTGTGTATTTGTGTGCTGTCTTTTACCCCCGAGCTTGCAAGTCTAAATGCTTTTATTGCCCATTTTAGATATTTTTCTCTTTCTGCTTTTTCCAGGGGAAGTCCTTCTCTAATTGCAGGTTCATCTATCTGAATTATTGTGCTTCCTTCCTTTTCTATCTCTTTGGTTTCGTCGCGTAGCGCAAGTGCTATTTGATATGCGACTTCCTCCATTGACAGGTCATCTCGCACAAAGCTCCACTTGAGCATTGTTACCGGGCCGGTTAACATGGCTTTTACTGGTTTTTTTGTCAGACTTTGAGCGTATTTTATCCATTCTCCAGAAAGGCTTCTGCTTCTGTATATGTCACCGTGTATTATAGGCGGTTTAACACACCTACTGCCGTAGCTTTGTACCCAACCGTTTTGTGTTGTACAGTAGCCTGGCAATAGTTCTGCAAAGTATTCCACCATGTCGTTCCTTTCTGGTTCTCCGTGAACAAGCACATCCAAACCTATTTGTTCCTGTTCCTTTATTATTCTATTTATCTGCTGTTTTATAAATTGTATGTATTCCTGCTTGCTTATTTCTCCTTTTTTATAGAGCTGTCTCTGTTTTCTTATCTCTTTTGTCTGTGGGAATGAACCTATTGTTGTGGTTGGATATAGTGGAAGATTAAGATATTCTTGTTGTATTTTTTTTCTTTCTTCGAAAGGTTTTGTTCTGGAGAACATGTCTTCTGTGAGTTCTTTTATCCTCTTCCTTACACTTTCTATTCTGCTTGCAGGGTGCTGCAATCTTTCTTTTATATGTGATTGATGTTCTTTGATTATGTTTTTATCTTCTTTGCCTTCTAACATCGATGCAAGAAGGCTTATTTCTCTGCATTTTTCTTCTGCAAATGACAGACTATTTTTAAGGTAGGTTTCCAGAAGGTGTTCTGTTCTTAAGCTAACGGGTACGTGTATAAGGGAGCAACTTGACGAGAGAAGGAGTCTGTTTCTTCCCAGTTTGTTTTCTATTTTTTGTATTATTCCAAGTGCCTGATTGAGGTCTGTTTTCCATATATTTCTTCCGTCTATAATTCCTACTGACAATTTTGTATTGTCAGGAATGTTTTTGCTTAGCAGTCTTCTGTAGTCTGTTCTGCAAAGATCTATGTGCAAATATTCTGTCTCTGATGAAAAGAATATTTCTGTGTTTTCTTCCCTGAGTCCGAAGTAGCTTGTAAGCATTATAGGGGGGCGATTTTCTGCTTTTGTTAATATATCATATGCTTTTTGGAATATGTTTTTTTGTTGTCTGGTAAGTTCTGTTGCAAGTATGGGCTCTTCCAATTGTACTAATTCTGCTTTGCCGGCTAATCTAGATAATAATTCTTGGTATGCTTCTATTATGTCATCTGCAAAATCCCATTTGCAGATGTCTGTTTCTGTGCTCAGGCTTATAAAGGTTATTGGTCCGGGAATTGCTGCTTTTACTCTGTATCCGTTACTTTTTGCCAGCTCTGTTTGTTCTTCTATGTGTGTTTTTTCTTTTAGTTTTATGACAGACTTCTTTTCAAACTCCGGTACTATGTAATGGTAATTGGTATCAAACCACTTGAGCATGGCCTGTGCAGGGGTGTTTTCTCTTTTGTATCCTCTTGCAAGGGCAAAGTAGAGTTCTGTGTCTTGTAGACCTGTTTTCTGGAATCTCTCCGGTATGAGCCCCAGGTTAAAAGCCATATCCAGAATATGGTCGTACAAGGAGAAATCACCTGCAGTGATAAGGCTTAATCCTGCTTCTGCCTGTGTTTTGTGGTTTTCTGAGATAAGTTTGTTTTTTATCTCTTTTAGTTGGTGTTCTGTTGTTTGCCCTTTCCAGTATGATTCCAGGGCTTTTTTTAGCTCCCTGTTGGGACCTATTCTTGGAAAGCCGATTACGTGTGTTTCCATAAATGCTCCTTATAATGATATCAGGAGCAATACCTCGCCGGCGCGTACTTTTTTCCAAAGAGTATGCGCATACCTGCCCAAATCGCGAGGCAGTTTTGCTCCTTGGCAGGACGTCTCCTGGCTTCCGGCAATACAGCAGGGGCCTTCCCATCCTGTGGACAGTGACTTGCCTGCAAAAAGCCGATTACAGTGGCGCGTCCGCGACGGATTTTCACCGTCTTCCGTTTCCTGCCTGGTAAAGGCTAATATAGTTTCTATATTTTTTACTGTCAATCTTGTTGCGATTAAACTGGGCAAATAATGGCGACTCAGTGTAAAAATACTATAATGCTTATATTTATTGTCTTATGTTTTTATAAAAATCTTGTTTTGCATTGACAAATCCTGTTCTTGGTTTTAGTCTAAAATCAGGATGATTGGTATATTTCTTGCCGATGGAAAATTTTTCCCTGTTTTGGATGAGTGTTCTGGCGGGGCTAAGCGTCTTGTTATTTCTCCAGTCAGAGAGAATCAGGAGCGTATAGTTGTGTCTGTTGTTCTGCGTTCTGAGTCTGAGGAGCGTTATCTTGGGTCTCTTACTGTTGAGTCTTCTTGTAATGAGGCTATTGTGGAGATGCTACTGCGTAATGGCACCATTTTTACCAGTCTTTCCTGTGGGGATTCTGTATCTAGGCTCAAGGTTTTTCTTGATGATTCTTCCTCGTATTCTATGCCAGATCTAGATATGTTGTCTGCAGAAGAGAAAGATGCTCTTGTGGATGAGATGGTAGTCAGAGGAGATGTTGAGGATGCAGGGGATTTTTCTGAGTGGGAGGATGATACTGTGCAAAAGTCACGTCCGTGGACTTACTGGGTTTTATTGTTTGCTGGTGTTCTTCTTGCGCTTACTGCTTGTCTTGCAATAGCTTATCTGGTTTATGTTGTTTTTTTGCGCAGTGAGCCTGCTCCTCCTATAGTTTTTTCCTCTTCTGCTTTCTTTTTTCCTGTTATTGTAAGTTTGCTTTTATGAGTTTTTCTTTTCTTTAGCCGGAGGCAGCGCAGGGATGCTATGCGTCCCTGCGCGTTCGGTATTAAATTTTATTTTTATTCTTTCTCGGGGGCTGGTAAAATTTCTTTTTCTTGTTAATCTTTGTCTATGAGATTGTTATGGCTTTTGCTTTCTTGTTTTTTGTTGTTCTCATGTCTTTCCGATGATACTTCCTATCAGAAGCCTTTTTCTGATTTTGTTTCTTGGGCTGTTTCTGATTCTTTAGACTTGCCTGCACCTTATACTTATATGTCTTTAGCAAGGGAGATGGAGGAGGCTGCTCCAGGAGGGGCTTTTTTTGCCGCAGCTGTGCTTGAGGATAAGGGGCATAGGGACGGGGCTCTTATTGCTTATTCTTATGCGGCAGAGAAATCTGAGCTTGCTACTGCGCGTTATTTTGCTCTGGAGGCTATTGTTGATATCGCAAGAGAAAAGGGAGATTTTTCTATTGTTGATAAGTATATAAGAGAAAATATGCTTATTTCTGGGGAGTTTTCTTTTTATGCTTCTGCTCTTTTTGAGGCTTGGGCAAGAACTGGAGGTGGAAATCGTAAGTTTCTGGATTCTTTTTTGTCTCGCAGGTATGATTCTTCTTCTTATGTGTGGGCTGCTATTGCGAGGGCTGCTCTTGAAGACAGTTATGATAAAAAGCTTGCTTATTATATAGATGTTTTATTTACTGTTTCTTCCGATAATATTCCGGCTGATTTCTGGTTGTTTTTTAAGCCTTTTTCTCTGCCTGAGACATCTGCTTATGGGCTTCTTTCCCGCGCCGTATATTATTCTAAGATGGAGAATTATACTCTTGCTGTAAGTTATTATAAGAGATATGCAAGTACTGCTCCTATGTTTTCTCCTGTTATTCTCTATGATTTTTACAGGGCTTATAGGCTTTATGGTAGGTTGAGTGAAGGGGCAGAGTATTTTTACAAGCTTTCTTCCTCTGTTTCTGATTATTCTTATGAGCTTCTGGATTATGCTGCAAGGTTGTACCGCTTTTCTGGTGCTCCCAGAGCTTCTACGGCTGTATGGCAGGATATTCTTGATTATCAGCTTTCTCTGTTACCGGACAAGAGGGATACCGCTGTAATAGAACGTGCAGCGTGGTATCTTTTTGCCAATGCCATAAGAATATCGGATGATGCTGTTTTTGATGTTCTTTCTTATCTTACGGAGAAGAATGTCCTTTATTCTGCCTCTGGAGGGGGATTGTTCTCTACTGATATTTTTGCCCCGGAGCTTGATGATTTTATTTCTGTATTTATCCGTGAGAAAAAATGGTATTCTTTGGTCCGCCTCTATTCAGAACTTGAGTTTTCTTTGTCTCCAAGGCATGCTGCTTTGCTTTCTTCTGTCATTCTTCAAGCTGCAGGTGCGGATTTTATGGATTTGTCGGATAGCTTTGCAAAAAAGCTTAGAGAGGTGTTAAAGAAAGCTGCATCGGATTCTCATGTGCATCCGTATTATTTTCTTCTTGCATATCCAAATAGAAATCCTCTTGATTACTACACAGGCTTGCGCACGGATAATGAGGCTTATACGGATCCTGATGCCGATGCGTTTTTAAAAACAGCTCTTTCTTTCTCTTTTCTTCCAGATTTTATTTTGTGGGTAGATAGGCTTTATAAAAGAGTAAGCCCGGATGTGCTTTATTCTGCTGCAAAAAAGCTCAGCTTGAGCGGTAATTATCTGGAAGCCATACGGCTTTTATCCGACATACATGATGAGGGTACAAGGTTATCTTTGCCAGTGGTAAAAGAGCTTATGTATCCTATGCCATATGTGTCCATAGCATCGGAAGAAGCAGAAAAGAGAAGTGTGCCTCTTTTTCTTGTGTATGGCCTCATGCGGGAAGAGAGTCTTTTTACACCTTCTATCAATTCCCATGCGGGAGCCATGGGGCTTATGCAGCTTATGCCGGATACTGCAGAAGAAGAAAGGAAAAAAATTGGGCTTTCTCCAGGCAATCTCAATGCTCCGGGTTATAACATAGCAATAGGTACCTCCTACCTGGCAAGATTGATAGAACGCTTTAAGCTTCCTATGTATGCACTTGCGGCATATAATGCAGGGCCTTCCAGGCTCAACCTGTGGATGAGTTCTTATAAAGATTTGCCACCTTTATTGTGGCTAGAAGCTTTGCCTATACGTGAGACAAGACATTACCTGAGAAAAGTGTTATCATCATCCATATACTATGCAAGCATCTACAAAGGACGTCATACCCGTGATACCCTATTTATGCTGACGGGTACGGATGTGGTTCTTGCACTACATACACAAGGAGAATAGCATGACGATGTACAAAGCAATCCTGTTGGGCGCACTTCAGGGGATAACAGAGTTCTTGCCAGTATCAAGCTCCGGACACCTTGTAATTGCCCAGCATCTTCTGGGGGTAGGCGACATTCCGCTGTTATTTGACGTTTTGCTCCATGTTGCCACCCTTATAGTTGTTTTGGGAGTTTTCTGGAACAAAATAGCACCGATACTCATTTCTCTCTTCCGACTGTTAACTGGCAGTAGAACAGAAGAAGACCGTGCCAACGGCAAACTTGCCCTAATACTGCTCATAGGAACTGCAATAACTGCAGGATTAGGCCTTGTAATAAAGGACCTGCCAATCTTTGCCAATCCACACTTTACATCGGCCATGTTTCTGGTGACAGCAGTCCTTCTTATGAGCACGGCCTTTGCAAAAAAACAGGGTAGAAACCTAAGACAGATAAAAATATCAGATGGAATAATAATCGGTCTTATACAAGGCCTAGCAGTAATTCCTGGTATCTCACGCTCTGGCAGTACAATCAGTGCAGGCCTTTTAAAAGGCATAGACAGAGAAAGCGCCGGCGACTTCTCCTTTTTACTTTTTGTTCCGGCCGTACTTGGTGCACTCATACTGGAGCTCAAAGATCTTGGTCAGCTTGCAACAGACATCCCTTTTAACTACATGCTGTCCGGAATGCTCTCCGCATTTATCGCAGGTTATTATGCTCTGCTTTTTCTTCTGCGTCTTATAAGAGGTGGAAAACTATACCTCTTCTCAATCTACCTTATACCCGTAGGAATCCTTGGCCTGATATACCTATAAAATTATACCGAACGCACAGCCCGCGATTAGCCGCGGACTGTGCTGCCTGCGGCATAAATAAAAAATCAAAAATCATATTTATAGAATTTGACAACTGTGCATAGGTTATTTATACTGAAATTATTACTAAAAGTATATATAAGGGATTTGATCATGAAAAATAAATCATTTTATTTTCTTCTATTTATTATTATAACAATAATTACCACTGCTTGTCCTGTTATGGAAAACACATCCTCTGCAAGCCATGTATTGATAAATACAGGTGTAGAATTAGATGATATGCCGGACAGACAGACAAGCCTTACGGATATAACTTCCTTTTATCTTACTGTAAGTGCAAAAGACATGGAGACCATATCTAGGACATTTGCATCGCAGGAAATAGCTCTGGATGTGCCCTCTGGTTTATCCAGAGTTTTTACACTAGAAGCACGGGACAATAATGGCAGTATACTTTTTTCTGGACAATCAACAGTAGACCTTTATCCCGGAGATACTGTTACAGTAAAGATTACAATGAGGGAAACTCTGTACACCATAACCTTTGACAAGCAGGGAGGTACGGGTGGAACAACCACCGTTACGGCAGAGTATAACCAGCCGATGCCAGCTGCAACAGCTCCAACCAAGATAGGATATACCTTTGCAGGATACTTTGATTCACCGTCAGGTGGAGTACAGTATTATATGCAGGATATGAGCAGTGCAAGAGACTGGGATAAAAGACAGAATACAACCCTCTATGCACAGTGGCTGAATATATCATATACCTTTACTACTGCCGATGCAACGGGCAGACAGGGGCCCAGTCAGTCACAGCTTGATGCAGCATATACAGGGACAAACCTTGAGGGTTCTGTTACTGCAAGCTCCACAGGTATACAGAAATGGACAGTGCCTAATACAGGAACTTATAGGATTATTGCTTACGGAGCTTCTGGAGCCAATGCTGGCAGTAGTTCTTACGGTAGAGGAGCACATATAGAAGGAGAGTTTTCCCTCAGTGCTGGAGATGTCCTATGGATACTGGTAGGACAGCAGGGATTGGGAGCATATGTGCCTTATGCTAATCTAGGGGGAGGTGGTGGCAGCTTTGTCTCCAGAGGAGCAGATCTTGCGACTAGCACACTCCTTATTGCAGCCGGAGGAGGCGGAGCTGTAGGAGCAAGTGCAACAAGTGATTCCAACGGTCAGGCATCAGAAAACGGAGCTCCCGGATATCATGACGATTACTTTGATCCAGGTAATACATCCAACAACCAGGGAGGCACTGGTGGTAATGCGGGCGGAGCAGGAAATGAGACTGGTATGGACAGTGCAGCAGGAATAAACAAATCCGACCTTGGCAGTACTGCTGCGCAGAGCTTCTTTTCAGGTGGTCTTGGCTCTCAGGTTGCTGCGGGGACAAATAATGGAGACGGTGGCTTTGGAGGTGGAGGTGCCAGGATAGAAAATTCTGCGTCCGGGACAACCTATGCTACAGCTGGAGGTGGAGGCGGCTACTCAGGAGGTGGTGCCAGCGATGGTACCAACGGGATGCCGTTTTACGGTGGAGGTGGCGGTTCATACAATACTGGTGCCAATCCGCAGAATATAACTGGAGGAGCTCCTGTAGGTGACGGTAAGGTTGAGATAATCTACCTGGGACCATAGATGATATATACTTGGTTTTTGTTTTGCATATATTATTAGCGGGGACATAGCCCCGCTGTTTTTATTTTTGCTACTTTATTTTAAAGGATATCATTTATTTGCCGTAGGCAGGCCTTGCCTTGGTCTTTTTTCTTGCTTGGCAGGCTGAGGTAAGGCCGTTCGGTATTTTGAGTGTCTTATGTCTGTTTTAAATCGGACTGTTATTGATAAACCGCCGGTAAAATCTGCCGATTATGAGTAGAGGAGGGGTTGTGAGCGCAAAGATTTTAAGGGTTGCTTTAGCATCTTTTCTAGTTGCATCTGGTTTGCTTCTTTTGTTGTCGTTTTTTCTCTCTATTGGTACTTTTTCTCCAGCGGAAGGTGCGGGGTTTTTTCTTTTTGCCAGTTTTGGTTATGCTGGTCTCTGGGTACCCGTATATATAATCTGGGCCGGTATTCTTTTGCTCCTGTCCGATTTTCCTCTCTGGCAGTTTCTCTGGATTAATATTGTGAGTGTGCCTGTTTTTTTCCTTGCGCTCGCTTTACGGGCTTTTACTGACCCTCTTGCTGATAAGAGTCCTCTTATCAACGCTATGATTATTTCTTTTACCCGGTTGGGGACTTTTTCCATAAGTCTTCTTCTTAGTATTGTGTCGTTTTTGCTTTCTTTAAGATTGTTGCCTTTGCTGCGCAGTCGCTTTCCCTCTATAGAGGCTTTATTTCCTCCTTCTTCTGCATCAGGAGATCCTTCTGTTTTTTCTGCTACGGAAAAAAATGAGAGGGATGAGACTGTGGATTCTAGTGATACTGCTAGTCTTGATACGGATGACAGCAGAATTATGTCGCCTGATTCTGTTATTGCCCGTATTGCGACAAGGACTAAGGACAAAGTAAGGCTGGTAGAGTGGGAGCATGTGGATAATGAGCTTGAGTATGATGATACGGATACCAGTGATACGGAAGAACAGAGTGATAGCTATGATGATATATCGGATAATATAGTAGAGTCTGAACAAGCCTCTTTTCTTCCTGCTGTGCAGGAGAGTATGGATGATGGTTGCTTGAGCAGTACGGATAAGTATTCTTCCCGCGAAATTCCTGCCGAAGACTCTACGGAAATTGGCAGGCTTGAGTCTGAACATGGTGATTATGATATCCCGGAAGACTTTGCGGATAGGATAGAAGTCAGTCAGCATGGCAATGTTTCTTCCCATGCTTTACGCTCTGCTGAGACTTATGAGAAGGCGCGGGAGGAGATAGAGGATAAACCTTCTTATGACAGTGAGAATAAAACAGCAACGTACTCCAGCCGTGCAGCAGGAGGTGCAACACTGTCCGCATATATAGAAAACTATCGCCTTCCGGTGGATGGTATACTAAAGAACTATCCCGAGATGTCTGGAGACAGGAAGGAAGAGATAAGACAGGCTGGAGAGCTTTTACTTTCTACTCTTGCCGAGTTTGGGATAGATGCCGAGCTTATAGGAATACGCCGCGGACCTGTAATAACCATGTTTGAGATTTTGCCTGCACCTGGGGTAAAGCTATCTAAGATTGTAAATCTTTCAGATAACATAGCCCTGAGGCTTGCAGCTCAGAGCGTGAGAATTGTTGCACCCATACCTGGTAAACGGGCGGTTGGGGTGGAGATTCCCAATAGAGAGCGCGAGCTTGTTAGCATGAGAAGTCTTATGGAAGATGGTGCTTTGGATGGAGCAGGAAGCATACCTGTTGTACTTGGCCGTGACATAACAGGAGAACCTCAGGTTGTAGACCTTGCACAGACTCCTCATCTTTTGATAGCAGGAGCTACAGGCTCTGGTAAGTCCGTATGCGTAAACTCCATGATTTGTTCCATATTGTATACCAGAGCGCCACAGGAAGTCAGACTTATGCTTATAGACCCCAAGATTGTCGAGCTCAAGCTTTATAACGATATACCTCATCTGCTTACCCCTGTTGTAACTGACCCCAAGAAGGCCTTTCAGGCTCTGCAGTATTGTGTTTATGAGATGGAAAGGCGTTATGCACTGCTAGATGCAGTGGGAGCACGTGATATCAAGACTTATAACAGCAAGATAAAAAAAGAACGCCTTGCCATGGAGAGTCTGCCTTACATAGTCATCGTGATAGATGAATTTGCAGACCTTATGGCCACAAGTGGCAAGGAGCTTGAGTCCATTCTTGCGCGGCTTGCCGCCATGTCTAGAGCTGTTGGACTACACCTTGTTCTTGCAACACAACGTCCCTCCATAGATGTTATAACTGGTCTTATCAAAGCTAACATTCCTTCCAGAATCGCATTTATGGTAGCCAGCAAGTTTGATTCTAGAATCATAATGGACGCTGTAGGTGCAGAGAAGCTCCTTGGAAAGGGCGATATGCTCTTTACCTCTCCGTGGCAACCATTTCCGCTGAGAATACAGGGAGCTTTTGTTTCTGAGGAGGAGGTTGAGAATCTTGTGGATTATCTTAGAGACCTATCTCCACCTGACTATATAGATGATATAATCTTTACAGAAGAAGAAGAGAATGACTTGCCTGTTGACGAGTTGGAAGACCCGCTTATGGAAAAGGCTATAGAGATTGTCCTATCAACCGGCAAGGCATCAGCCTCCTATCTCCAGAGACGGCTTAAGGTGGGGTATAATAGAGCCGCAAGGATGATAGAAAACATGGAATATCTGGGAATTGTAGGACCTGCTAATGGAAGCAAACCCAGAGAAATCCTGGACATACCGGAAGAATACCAAAAATATGTTTCTGAGCGCGTCTAATTTTTTTGTGATACTTGATACCGAACGTAGAGCCCGCTGCTGCGGGCTCTGCTGCCTCCCGGCGGAAGAAAAGCAGGGAAGACATCCGTCTTTTATTTCTGATACCTGACACAGCTAGGAGTGAGAGTGTCTCTTTTTGCCTGCTTTATTATATGGACGTGCTCGCGACATTTGGTAGAATAAGAACCCGGACAGGTTACCCTATCCGGGAAATGTAAGGAGTAGGCAGGTCTAGGCACTTGCAATTAGTTTTGCCTGGCCTGCCGTTTTCTTATTATTTTCAAAAGGAATATAAAATATAAATTCTGTTCCTTTTCCTTCCATGCTGTATACTTTTATTCTGCCTCCCAGCTGCCTTATTATATTGCCTACAAGAGGGAGACCTACGCCCCGTCCAGCATGGATATCTACTTTATCCTTTGAAGATATTCCTTCTGTGAACAAAAGTCTTATAAGATCTTTTCTATTCTTTGTTGTTACATAACCGTTTGTTTTGGCTTTTTCTGCTATTTTCTCATAATTTATCCCTCTGCCATCGTCTTTTATGGATATAGATATTTCTTTATCTGTTTTTGATGTGGCTACTGTTATTGTTGGATGAGGGGGCTTCCCCTGGGCTATCCTTTCTTCTGGTTCTTCTATGGCGTGAGATATTGCATTTCTTATGCACTGTATTATGATATCTTTTATTTTCTTATAATGTTCTACTGGAATTTCTTCTTTTTTGTATCCGCCCATATCCAGATTTATTTTCACTCCCTGTTCTGTTTCTATTCGTGTTAACAGTTTTTCTATGGAGAAATAGATTGGATCTGCTTCCGAATTGTTGTATGACTCTTTAAAGCTCAAAAGTTTGTTCTTTAATGTTTCTATTGTCTTGAGTGTTCTCTTTATTTCTCCTGTAAGCACTACTATATTTATAAGATCATCTATCCTTACTTTTCCCTCCGCCCTAATTTCCTGTATGTTTTCTTCTATTTTGTGTGCTGCGTCTCCAATATTATCAAGACCAACTGCATATGCGTCGCCCTTTATACTATGAATATATCTAAACATGTGGTTTAGCCCTTCCTTGGGAGTATCAGAAAATTTCTGTGCTATCTCAGTTACTGTCTCAATGTCCTCCGCAACGCTTGCTGCGAATTGTTCTAGTATATGTGGATCAATATGTATAAGTTTATAGAATATTTCCATTTCGGAACGAGTTTTTTCTTCTTGTTCTTTTAGCTCTCTTTCCAAAAGCGCTTCTTCTGTCACATCTTCTACTATAATCATAACTGCATCGATTTTTTCATCCTTGTAGACTCTTTTTGCGGAGCCTGTGAGTATTTTATGTTCTATATTTTTTTCTGTACTTATATTTATGTCCAGCTCTTTAAAAGGGTTAAATTCCTTTAGTACTAATTCTTCCACGTGTTCTGTAAAAAAAAGGTCTATATAATCCTTTATACTATCCAATGTTTTTTTGCTTACCATAGGTTTTATTATATTTATAAAGTCGTTATTGTTTACGTCTTCTTCTGTTATATTAAAGATTTTTAAAAAGTTTGCAGAATAATGAGAGTCTATTTTGTAGTCTTTTGATATCATAAATAGTCCACTCTTAATATTCTCCAGTATCATCATGTATTTGTTCCTATCTATTGTTGTGTTTTCAAGGTGAGATATTACTTTATTGTATGCTTTTGCTATCTGTCCTATTTCCGTAAATGGTTCTTCCGGTACTCTGAGTGATAGATCTCCTGTTGCTGCCTGTTTATCCAGTGTTTTAAAGAAATCGTATAGTTCTGTTGAAGCGCCATGTTCCCCTACGTTGAGTCCCATATCTTCTATTTCTTCAGATACTCTTATGGCGCTTATTTTGTTATATGTTTTTAGAAAAATATAAGGTATAAAAAATCCCCATGCCGCTGCTACAGTTATCCCAAGAAGCTGTATTCCTATCTGTGCTATTCTGCTAAGGCCTGTGCCAAGAATATCTGTTTTGCCAAATATTCCTACGGCTAGGGTGCCCCATATACCTGAAGCAAGATGTACAGGGATTGCTCCTACTACATCATCTATTTTGAGCTTTTCCAATACTTCTTGAGTTGCTAGCATTATTAGTCCGCCTATGGCTCCTATTAGTAGTGATTCGGCTTCTGTTACTGCATGAGCGTTTGCAGTTATTGCTACGAGTCCTGCAAGAGAACCATTTATCACCAAGCTTATATCGGCCTTTTTATATATTATCCATCCTAAAAACAGAGCGGCTAGCATTCCCGTTGCTCCGGCAAGAGATGTTCTTAGAACTATGCCGGGAACTTGTGTATTCATTTCCAAAGTACTTCCTCCGTTAAAGCCAAACCATCCTAGCCATAAGAGCAGTGTTCCAAGCACACTTATTGGGATATTGCTTCCTTGCATCTTTATGCTGTTGTCAAAGCGCCCTTTTCTTGGTCCTATTATCAATACAGCTGCCAAGGCAACCCATCCTCCCATACTGTGCACAACTGTGGAGCCTGCAAAATCTACAAATCCTAGTGAGCCTAACCAGCCCGGGCTATTGGGAAGTAATGCTCCTCCCCATGCCCAATGGCCAAAGATAGGATATATGATAGCGCTTATAAAAGCGCTTATAACAAGGTATGCTGTAAAACGCATTCTTTCTGCTACTGCTCCAGATACGATTGTTGCACAAGTTGCAGCAAACATCAGCTGAAATAGAAAAAAAGTAGTATCCCATGCAATTCCCCAGTCTGTTTTTCCTGGAGAAAATAGAAAGTGATTGATTCCTATTATACCTTTAAACGAATTGCCAAACATAAGTCCAAAGCCCAATAGCCAGAATGCCACCGATGATATCCCTACATCGGTTAGATTTTTTATGGCAACATTGATACTGTTCTTTGATCTTGTAAAGCCTGTTTCCAGCATCGCAAAGCCTGCCTGCATAAGAAATACCAATCCAGCCGATAAAATGACCCAAATGTAATCGTAAAGCGTTTTTTCCATATGTTTCTCCTTATCTGATATTTTGTTAGTCTAGTCCTATTCCTAAGAAGCTTTGGAAATTTTCCCAGATTATGGGGATGACATATACTGGGGTTTGTACATTTAAAAGTACTTCATCGGGTTTTCCTCTAAAAACAAATGGAACAGATATCCAAAAGTTTTCTCCAAAAACTTCTCGTGCATTACCGGCTATGGTATTTGCTATTTCTCCTGCTATGTCCATAAGAATTTCTTCTCCTATTTCTTCTTCTCCTGGGAGTAATATTTGGGCTATTGTCCATAGCATTCCTCCAGAAGTTGTAAAGTACATTGCACCTTTTTTTAGTCCAGATATGCCAATAACACCCGTGTAGTCTAGGAAGAAAGTGTTTTCTCTATTTTTTATGAAGGGAATACCAAGATCAGCTGTTTTTTGGGTAACCGAATCAAAATAGGATGTTGTTATGTTTACAAATGTTTTTAAGTCTTCTGCCATCATGTTATTCTCCTTTCTCTATGATTCCCAGTGTTTCCAAATGGTTTAGTAATTCGTGTTCTGTAAATGGTTTCTTTATAAAAGTGCTTGCTCCCATTTTTATTGCTTTGATGGCTGTGGACTGATCTGATAGGGCGCTTATTATTATGATTTCTGTTTTGGGGTTGTTTTTCTTTATCTCCTCCAGGCATTTTAATCCGTCTGTTCCTGGCATCGTTATATCCAATGTGACAAGGTTTGGCTGTTGTTTTCTGAATAGAGATAGAGCTTCGTCTCCGTTTTTTGCTTGTGCCAGTACTTGTATCCCGGCCCGGGTTAAGGTTCTTTCTATTATGCTTCTTATTGTAGCAGAGTCATCTGCAATTATTGCTCTGTACATTTTTTCCTCCTCATTTTGTGATTAGCAAAATGAGTGCCAAGTTGTTAATTTATTCTAGTATAAGAAAATGGTTGTTGTGCTTTGTTAATAAATATACATTTTTGTAGTTATTTTATATTTATTATTCATAAATGTGTAAAAATAATAATTGACATACTGTTATGAGTGATTATCGTGTGACTGGTTGTTTTCCTTAGGATTGTTTGTTTTTGTTTCTTAGATAAACTTGTGTATGTGCTAAATATCAGCATTTCAAATAGAGGATATTTCTGTTTTGTCTATGCTTTGTTTTTTTGCTGCTGCGCTCGTTGGTTGTTATTGTTTTACTTATGTATGCCGCAGGCAGGAGGGAGCGCTTTCTTGCCTGCGTTGCATTATGCATGCGCTCCCGACGTTCGGTATTGATTTTATTTTGTAAGATTGTCAATTGCACTTAGCGTAAGTAGACTGATGGCAAAGCAAATTTGGTGGGTTGCTCCGAGGACGTCTCCATTGATTCCGCCCAGTTTTTTTGTGAGGTTCTTTTTTATTATTAGGCTTGTTGTAAGTGTAAGGATGCTAAGGATTGTTGCAGATATGGCTGCCACAAAGAGGGAGAAAGAGAAACAGAGTGCTGCTGTGCTTGTTATAAATGCTGCAATATGGTCCAGAATTATCATAGGACTTTTGTATGGCAGGAAGATACTGGAGAGGCTGTGTGTTGCCGGCTTGCTTTTGTACATGCAGGTTTTTATTGCGCTTATGGCTTGTATGGGCGCGATTATTGCAGCTGCTGTCAGCAGGCTGGATGTTTCTGAGAGTGTGGCAAGAGCTGCAAAGCATGTCAGTGCCCAGATGCTGAGTGAAAGGCTGCCCATTGCACCTGTTGCAGGGTCTTTTAATACTGTCAGGCGTTTTTCTCTGGTTTTCTGAGGGGTTTCTTGAGGTTTTATGCCCAGGGCATCTATGGTGTCTGCAAGGCCATCGGAGTGGAGTCCTCCGGAGAGAAGCTCTGCCATAAGTATGACTGTTATTGCTGCAGGAAGTCTTCCCATGGTGTACAGGCTGATTATGGAGGATAGTGCTAGTATTATGGCTTTGAAATGTGCAACAAGCATAAAGCTGTCTGCACTTTTTGCAAGCTCGTTGTTGCTTTCTATATTGGGCCTTACCGGAATGGTTGTAAGAAAACTTAGAGCTATGAGGAAACTTTTCATTCTTCTTTTTCTGAGACACCGGCCTGCTGGAAGCTTGCCATGTTATAATAGGCCTCAAGTGCAGAATCCATAAGCTGCATTGCAATGGTTGTTCCTGTTCCCTCACCCAGTCTGAGTCCCAAGTCAAAGAGAGGGCTTAGACCCAATTTCTTTAGCTGATATATGTGCCCGGGTTCCTGAGAAACGTGCGAAGCAAATAAAAAATCGGATAAAGCGGGACATAAAGCTTGTGCTATCAATGCTCCTGATGTAGCGATAAAACCATCTGTTATTACGGGGATTCTAAGAGCCGCACAGCCTAGCAAAAAGCCTGCTATTTGTCCTATTTCTGCTCCTCCTACCTTGGAAAGGACATCAAGTGGATCGTTTACATCAGGTGCATTGATTTCTATTGCCTTCTTTACGATATTTACTTTTTTCTCGAGTCTGTTCTCGTCTATTCCTGTTCCCTTTCCTGTAACAACGGTAGGTGAGAGCTTGCACAGTATAGCTGTGACTGCACTTGCAGCTGTTGTGTTTGCTATACCCATCTCTCCTACACCGGCAAGATTTATACCCTTTTTTTCATATTCTTCTGCAAGCTCTATCCCTGATACTATGCATTTTATAGCCTCTTCTCTGCTCATGGCAGGACTTTCTGTCATGTTGTGGCTTCCATATACGACCTTTTGGTCTATGAGACCTTTACATCCGGAAAAATCATGAGCAACACCTGCATCCACAACAACAACCTCTGCACCTGCTCTTTTACTCAGTGCGTTTATAGCAGCACCTCCTGCCAGAAAATTATAAACCATCTGAGCAGTGACTTCTTGAGGATAGGCACTCACTCCTTCCTTGGCAACTCCATGGTCTGCGGCAAAAACAAAGACATATTTTTTATTTATTACAGGTGTTACACTGTCTTGTATCAGGGCAAGCCTTATTACCAGCTCTTCTAGAACACCAAGGCTTCCCTGGGGTTTTGTAAGCATGTCCAGTCTTTTCTGTACGGCATCCCTTACTATAGGAGAAAGGCTGTTGTTTTCTATTTTTTCTATCGTCATATTAATCTTTCTTTCTTTTGTCATATTTACTCCTTGTTTATAAATGACTTAATATTCATTGTTATGGCTGTCAAAGTCGTTGTTTTATACATAGGCTTGATATCACATTTGCTAATTTATTTTGTTTCTTAATCCGCAAAAACAGGAAGTCCGTCTTTTTTTGCATATATTGGAAGTCCCGCTGCCATGAGTACCACATTATCGGCTACTTCTGCTACCCTTTGGTTAAGCATACCTGCCATATCTCTAAAGAACCTTCCCAGATTGCTTACGGGAACAATGCCGCAGCCTACCTCATTGCTTACCATAAAAATAGAGGCATATCCTCCTCTTGCCTTTACTTTCGCCAGAGTTCTTGTGAGTTCATTTATCTTAGAAATAACATACTCTTTATCCGGCTTAAGCATAGACATACATAAATTGCTCAACCATAAAGTAAGACAATCCGCTACAACCACATCTGCATATCCTGCGGCATTGGATATGGCATCAGCAAGCTTCAGAGGCTCTTCTATAGTTTCCCAGCTGTCGCCACGTTCTGCCCTGTGGGCTATAATTCTTTCTGTCATTTCTTCATCCAGCGCCTCTGCTGTAGCTATAAAAACCCGTCTTCCTGTATGACTATTAGCCTTCTCAATGCAAAACCGGCTTTTGCCACTTCTGGCCCCTCCGGTAACAAGAAAAATCTCCATACTGATTTTTAGCAGTAAAACGCAACAGAGGCAACAAAAAAACCCCGAAAATCCGGGGCTATCTGATTTTAAGATAATGCTCTATAGACCTGTCGTAAGTTCTCTCCGCATCAGCCGGAAAATAACAAGCTGGAAGTTCGCCATTTTTTCTGTGATAAGCTATACACTCGCAGCATATGCCTTTCTTTGAGCATGGATAAGTACAGTTACAGGCAGCCTTATTGGCAGAAACATTACATTCTCTCATATTACCTCCATTAAAAGAAAATATACCGAACGCCGCCTGCGCTTTGCGCAAGCGGCTGTTTAATTTATACGTAATAAACTATCTGTCGAGAAGCTTGTCTATCTCTGAGAGAGCTTCCTTAGAAAGAGGACCGTACTCCATGGACTTAGCAAGCTCTATAGCCTGCTCACGTGTCCTAAATCCTGGAATAGGAATATTAACAGGGCTCTTTGCCCACAACCACGCAATAGCACCCTGGACAAGCGAGCGACCTTTATCCGTAAGAATCTCTTTTATACTGTCCAGCTTTTTCACAAGCTCTGCATTGGGCTTGCCATCTTTATAGAAAGTCATCCACTCTATCCTATGCCCCCTTATATCATCCTCAGGCATCCTGGTATCCGGTCTGTATTTTCCGGACAGAAGCCCCATAGCAAGAGGACTCCTGTTGAGACCTGCAAGATTATTCTTTTTGCAGTATTCCATCATAAGCTCGTCATAGAAAAATAGATTGCACTGATACTGCATAACAGAAGCCATAGGACGAGCGGCAACCAGCATAGCTCCCTCCAGAAGATCTGTACTCCATCCATAAGTCCTTATCTTACCCTCGCGTACCAACTCATCCAAAGTATCCATACAAGGTGTCACATAAGCAAGATTCATGCTCCACGTATGGATCTGATAGATATCTATATAATCTGTGCCGAGCCTTCTCAGAGAAGCTTCCAGGGCACGCCTTATATAATCTGGAGAAACACTTTCTCCTGCCAATGTCCTCGTGGATTCATTAAAAATATTGCCAAACTTAGTAGCAATTACAACCTTGTCGCGTTTTCCTTTTATAGCTTTTCCCAAAACTTCTTCTGCATGTCCAGCGCCATAGCAATCCGCAGTATCAAAGAAGTTTATACCATTATCTATTGCAGCATTGATGGCATCTATGGATACATTATCGTCAGCTCCGTGATAACCATCCGGCTTTCCGTCTCTCCATGCTAAGCCTCCTATTGGCCAGCACCCCAGCCCTAGAGCACTTACCTCAATATCCGATCTCCCAAGAGTTCTTTTCATCTTTCCTCCCTGTAGTAAGAATGAGTGTATTTAAAAGCTCAGTCTAGACTTTCCAGCAGTTTTTTTAAATCCTGTTCTGCTGTAAAAGTCTGAGGCTTATTGGGATCTATTATACATGCGGCATGAGCATACTGATACTCATTATAATAGAAAGAAAGACCCTTTGCATCAGTAAGAATAAGAGGTTGTTTCCTTATCTCATATTCTGTTATTATTTTTTTGAGAATATCATTGTTGGATATTATACCCCAACTTGAGATTCCTGGAAGAAGAACAGGATAACCTGTTTCTTTGCTTATTTTCTCAAGTAAAATCCTGTAATTGAGATACATAATAAGAAGCTGTATATTGGTCAGCTTATGACAAAGAGATGGCAGCGGATTTATTGCAAAAGCAAACCAAAAGGGACGCCTTGCCAAAGCTTGATTAGGCTCGGTATTAAAATATAAGAGACCCATACCTGTTATGGTCTTCTCCTGTCCATTTACAAGCCTTATTGTAAATGCAGCAGGATCTTTGATAAATTCCGGTTTATCGGATGCACATATCCCGCCCATATCACCGTAGTATGCATCGATACTGCTTTTGGATACATATAGCAGAAATTGTCTTATATCCGATTCCTGATTATATGTCTTTGATATTAGTTCTTGCCATTTTGCGTGTTCTGCAAGCAAAGCATGGTAAGAGCTGAGTTTTTTTATGGCAGCATCTATTGCCTCCATGCCCAGCAGCTTCCTGCGTGTTATCAGAAAAGGTTCAAAAGCTGAATGCAGTTCTGTAGGAAGACTCTCAAGGATAGCTCTTATTTCTGAATCGCTGTTTATAAGAGAGAACATAAGTTCCATACTTTTTAACAACATTTTAAATTGCATAAGGCTTATATCATCGGGAACCAGGTCTTCTGCAAAAAATGCCTGCTGCTTTGCAAACAGAGGATTTTTCATATAACGCTTTACCGTCCAGATAAGTACAAGTCTCTTGAGAAGATTATTCTTTTTTGCAAAAGAGGAAGAAAGAATAAGAGCTATCATAAACTTGAGAGAGGAAGGGGCTTCTTTGTACAGAGCAAGCAACCTTCTAAAATCTTTCTGTCTTTGTTGTATTACATCTTGGCTTCTCTTGAGGTTTTCTAGTTTGCTTTCTTTGTTGTCCCCCATCTCTTTCTTTATCTTCTGAAGAGGTCCTCTCATGGATAGAAGCTCTTTACTTAGCTCTGTAAAAACATACTCTTCCGTATCAATGTGATGAGGCTGTCTAAAGGCTTGAGCTGTATCAAGTATAGCACTGAGATTGATTCTTTCTTTTATTTCAGAAGAATCCCATAATTGGGGATTGTCCCTGCTTGTAGATAGTGTAAAGCTATGCCGTATATAGGGGATCTTTATATTATGCTCTATAGGATATTCTGCAAAAAGTTCTGAAAAAGAATGTGACTTTGGAGCTGTATAAAAAAGAGAACCTATTCCAGGTATTATTGTCCGTAAAAGAGGTGCATGTATCAGCTGCGTAGCTTTATCGTAGAGCTTTATTTTTTCTTCTGACCAGAGTCTGTCTCTACCCTCCAGTATATCATCTCTTATCTTGTCTATGACAGGTGATATTGCTGGTGTCTTTTCTATATATGCTTTTATAATATCCCGTGCACCTCTGAGTCGAGAAGGTTCTGTGTTAAGATTTTTTGCATATGATGAAAAATTTTCTTTGTAGTTTGTCACGTTATCATCTGAGAAAATATCTTCAATGTTGGGATAATCCGGGTGAAGACCCCTGTTATCTTTTGTTTTTTTTATAAAAATGAGTTGTTCTTTTTGGGTTTTATTGAGAAGATTTTTTATATGCCACTTATATATTGCAAGACTACCCTTGTCCGGGAGAAGATCAGAAAGATAAAGAATATTGTTTATGATTCTGTGGTCTTTCTGTCTTTTTATCACATATGTTATAAAAGAAGCTGCTTCAAGCCCCAAAGGTTTTGGTAGCAGCTTCTTTATTATCCTCATATGAAATTCCGCTTCTTCCAATACCAGCATAGGAGTGTATCCATTTGCAAGCTTATAGTCCAACAGGTTGTTGCTGCTTGCATTATACAGGCTTATGCTGTCTATTTTGTCTGGTGGAAGATTGGATAAACACCCCTCCAACTCAGGCAAAACGGATAGAAGCTGTATAACATGCTCTAGATTGTATTTCCCTCTCAAGTTATATAGCAAACCGAGAACACTGTTTCTTATAAACCTTATAAAAGAACCCGATACAATCTTTATATTTTTCCATATTGCAATGTATTCTACTATGGCATCTCTTTTTTCTAATTCTTTATGTCCAAGTAGGGATAACGGTTGGCCTGCATACTTGGCAAGAACAATGTCACGATTGAGTCTTATATGCTTGTCACCCAGAAATTGTTTTTCAAAAGGGGAAGTCTTTCTAAGTTCTATAAGCATATCAGCAATGACTTTGAGTGCCCTATAGTGTGTCTTCCTCCATTCTCTCCATGAAAAATCATCCTGCATGCGTGGAATAACTACATATAACATAAAAGAATGAGGTGATATATCGTTTTTTGCAAGATCTGTCAGGATATCTATCAGAGGAGAAAGAGCAGATGATTGCCCAAGATATTTTTGCAGATTTTTATCGAGTTTTTTTATGAGAGGATACGGATTGAGCCATGCCTCCGAGCCATGCTGCACATATGCAGTAAAGAGTTTTTCAAGCCCTAGTTTTTCGCCTTCTGCTTTGAGATTGTCTAGCTGCACTGCAGATAAAAATGGCACGCTGTGTGATTGCTTGCATGCTGATGAGTTTACAAGCTGCCACAAGGATTTTCTACCCGTATTAATAATGGGACTTATTATTGTATCTTGGTTTCTACTATGTCTCATCCGCAGCTCTAAGTACAATATAACATATTTTTGTTGTTATAAAAAGAAAGTTAATAGGCCTTTTCCTCTATTATGGGTATCTCTATCATAAGGCGAACTCCCACATATATGTTATGTCCTTCCATAAGCACATAAGAAGGATATACAAAAGCTGCATTGAGTTCGTAGCCGATAGGAAGTTCCAAGTACAACACATCCATACCAAACTTGGGAGCAATTTCTGCAAAAATGCTAAATCCTGGCATAAAAGACCAGTTGGAACTTATAGGTAGGATTGTGTTTAAATCATAGGAGAATGAAGAAAAATATATTAGCCCTGCGCCTGCTTTAAATAAAAAGCCTGCAGAAAAATATTTTTCTTTATACAAAGGCAGATTGTAGCCTACCGCCAACCTTATGGGATACATACTATACAGGTCTATTTTTTTTTCTGTCCACGTGCTTATCTGATTGTATATCACTGCATTGATATAAAACCCCCACCTGTTGTTGACTATGATTCCCACATCTATATCTGCGGATGCAAAAAAAACACTGGTTGGGAAAGGTGAGAATATATCGTATGGCAAATCATGCTGTTTACCTGCACCGGTATTTCCAAGTCTATAATCTCCACCTATTGCAAAGGATATATCCGCAAATATGGAAACTGTAACAAAGATAGACAATATACCGGCAAGAAGTCTTTTTATCATACAAGGTTAAGTATAACCTATTTTTAGTCTTTATACCATAAAAAAAGCCGCCTTAAGGCGGCCATGTATCTATCTCGTGTTGGGGTTAAAAAGATAATCAAAGTAATCGGGATTGGTGGACATAACTTTCTGTATATCCGGTAGGGTTATCTCATATGACTGCAAAGCTCTCCAGAACTTAAAGAAAGAAGGATCCTTGCTAAAAGCTTCTGCATATATTTTTGTAGCTTCTGCATCGGCTTGACCTTTTATCTCATCTGCTGTTTTCTGGGCTTCCGATATTATCTTTTGTTTGTCTTTTTGCAGTTTACCAAGCCATTCTTCTTTTTTACCTTCACCATAAGATCGGTATGCCTGGGCAATCTGGTTTCTTTCCTTTATCATTCTCTGGTATACACTCTGAGTAAGGTCTTCTGAGTATCTTATCTGCCTCATGACAACGTCTATAACTTCCACTCCAAAAGATTCTGTTATTCCTTTTACAAGCTTTAGCATTTCTTCCGATAGCTCTTTACGTCCCTTTTCTATCTCTGCCTGCTGGGAAGATACGCTTGTATATTGTTTTACGCTGTCTGATACCGATTCTATCTCATTAGTAATTGATGCTTTGTATTCTGCATCTATAGCAGCTTTTTTATCGTTTGCTCTTTGTTTCTCGTTTATTATATTGGAGTTTCTTACCGCTTCTCGTAGAGGATTTGAGGATATCACAGTTCTTACTGCGCTATCTATGATATCGTCAAGTCTAGAATATGCAGTATTCATTGTCTGAATCCTGGAGTAAAATTTTGCAGGATCTGTTATCTTCCATCTTGCTGTGGTATCCACCCAGATAAATTGCTGCTCTGATGTGGGTATTCTTTGAGGTTCTCCGTCCCATGATAATATCTTCTTAGAATATATCTTTACATTATCTATAAAAGGAGTTTTAAATTTTAGCCCTGCTTCTTTTTCTGTCTTAACTATTTGACCAAATCGCAATATAACCGCTTGCTCTCCTTCTTGCACGATATAAAAAGGACCGGCTACTAGTACGATAAAAACCAATATTCCTATGATTATTGCTGTTACTGCAATGATTCTCTGTACTGTGCTCATCTGGTACCCCCTATATTCTTTCCAACTTCCTTAAGGGGCAGAAAATTTTCAAGGTTGCTATCTATTATGTCCAAAGTATCTCTGTTGGCAAGGATTTTTTCCAGAGTTTCATAATAGAGTCTTGCCCGTGTTATATCCGGTGCTTTTCTATACTCTGTGAGTACGGACAAGAACCTGTTGGCTTCTCCTTTTGCTCTATTTATCCTTTCTGCCTTATATCCTTCTGCTTCTTGTATTATTCTCTGAGCTTCTCCTTCTGCCTTGGGAATTTCTTTGTTATATGCTTCTTTACCCTCGTTGATAAGACGGTTCATGTCCTGTTCTGCCTTGTTGACATCTTCAAAAGCATCTTTTACTTCTCCAGAAGGAGGTCCTACATTTTGCAGCTTGACTGTTGTTATACGTATTCCAAGATTGTATTGAGTAAAAATATCGTTCATAAGCTCCTGTGCCTGTATTTCTATCTCAGGTCTGTCAGTGCTTATGACATCCAATATAGCCCTGTCTCCTACAAGCTGGTTGATAACTGATTGTGATATGTCCCGTATTGTCTTGGTCCTATCCTCCACGTTAAATAACCATGCTCTTGGATCGTTGATTCTATACTGGATTATCCACTCCACATCGACGATGTTTAGGTCCCCTGTGAGCATTATGGATTCTGACGAATAGTCCCTATCAGAGTACACAGTTACAATACCTGCTTTTTCGGTTCTGAAACCAAATGTCATATTCTGTATTTCCTGAGTGGGCACATTGTAATTTTTTTCTATGCCAAGAGGCAGTTTCCAGTGGAATCCTGCTCCTACTGTTCTGTTGTATCTACCCAACCTGGTTATTACAGATTCTTCCTTTGCATCAACCGTAAAGAAGCTGGTGAAAATAGCTATAATTACAAGCAAAATAAGAATCACATATACAATTATTTTGATAGGGAACTCTCTTCCAGATATGTTTACATATTCTCCCATAATTTCTCCTTTTTTTAATTATATACTTGTATAGTAAGTCTAAAAAAATATAATGTCAAATGCTTGATAATTTACTCCTTTAGTTTAAAAGTAGATACAGTTCCCCTCAGACCTTCCATTCTGCTTTTGCTTTCCTGTGCCAGGCTGCTTATCTGGTTGACTGCCTGTAATATTTCCTTTGAGCCTTTGTCTATCTCTGAGAAACTGTTTTTCACATCTCTAGATATTCCTGCAGAACTCTCTGATGCTTGGTATATCTTTTCCGCTCTTGTTCTAATCTTTCTAGCAGCTTGATCTATTCTTATGCTTATATCCGTTAGTCTATGCGTGCTTTCTAGGACATCTGTGCTTGCCTTTGTGAGTTCGTCCATATTTCCTGTTATTTCTCTTAGAGCAACTTCAAAATCTCTTATATCCCTGGTAATATTTTCAAAGGAAGAAGAACTGGCATCGCTTGCCTCTAGTGCTTCTTGTATACGTCGCGTCATATTGGTAAGTGACTGTCCTATCCTGCTTGCATGTTCTCCCGTGGATTCTGCTAGTTTTCTTATCTCTTCCGCAACAACTGCAAAACCGCGGCCGGCATCACCTGCATGAGCGCTTTCTATTGCGGCATTCATGGACAGTATGTTGGTCTGTTCTGCAACATTATCTATAATTTCTATTATTTCCTGTATTTGTGAGATTTCCTTATATATTGCAGTAACTATCTCATTCGTGGCGGCAATTTTTTCTCCGCTTTCTCTTATTGTTTCTAGTATATTCTGTATCCTATCCAGTCTGTCTTCCGATAAGGTTTTTACATGATGTACAGAAGCATTCATTTCTTCTATTGCTGCAGTGCTGTTCTCAAGCTCATTGTTTTCTGCTTCTATATCTTCTGCTATTTTTGCTATGTCAGAAGTTATTTCTGCAATTTCCGTTGTTGTCGTAGCTATGTTATCATCCAGTTTATTTACAATATTTTGTACCGAACTTATGTTTTGGCTTATCTCATTGAGAGCGGATGCTGACTGGGATGCTCCTCCTGCGAGATTGTCTTTTAGCTCACTTATCTTGTCAGCTGCGATATTTACTTCCGATAGAAAATCATGGAGTGTCGCCAGTACACTGTTTATGTGTTCTGACAATTCTCCTATCTCATCTTTTGTGTTGGTATCTTTGCATAAAACAGTCAGGTTTCTGTTTTTTACCTGCTCCATAACTCCTTCTATATGGTAAATTCTTGAAGCAAGACTCGTTGATATTCTGATTATTATCACGGCGGATATAATAGTGAGAATAAGAAGTGTTATTATTAGAATCCTCTGGGTAAGAACCGTGAGAAATTTTACTTGCTTTTCCACTGCGTCTACCAGTTTGTCCAACTGAAGTCCAACAAAATCCCGGGATATGCTGTTTAGAGTTTTTAGCTTTTCCATTGCTTCTCTTATCTTAAGCATAAGAAGAGGCGATACATTGTTTTGTTGATTGGCAAGTATGTATTGCTGCATTTGTTGCAATCCGTGTTTAAAATCGAGAGGAACATCGGGACTTTTTTCCAGTGTGAGGATAGCGGTCTGTATCTGGGTAACTTTGAGCTTGTTTTCTGTCCAGAAATTATTAGCTTTTTTTATTCTATCTTCCAGTTCTTTTCCCAGGAATTTTTTACCTGGATGAGAGTCAAGAAGGTGTAAAAGTGTTTCCAAAACATCTGCTTCTTCTTTCCATGCCTCTAAAGAAGGCTTTAGGAAATCCGCTGTTCCCAGCTCAGTTTCATATGTTATAAGATCTGTGCTTTTAACGATAAAACGTTCTCCCGACAACCTTGTCTTAAGAGCCAGTACGCGGACTTCTTCTATATCATTTACTATTGTGTTCCTTATAAGCAGTCCTGCGATTGCAAGAATAACGGTCCCTGCAAATATAATAACCGCAGAAAAAAGCTTCTGTCGTATTGTCATTTTTTCTCCTGTAGAAGTATTAATATATTGTAATAAAAAAAATATTTGTTTACAAATGTTTACGAAAACATAACTTATACCGAACGCACTCACGCTATCGCGTTGCGTGCTGCCTTTTGGCGTAGCTGTCAAAGCCGTTCTTGTTTTGTCCAGACTATTTTGCACAGGCAGACTTTTCTGCAGCATCTGCATGTTTTACACAATCAGGCTGCGGAAAAGCCGTTAGGTATAATTTTCGGTTATTGGCCGATTGCTGCTTGACTTGCACGCTTCATAATTCTAAACTTGTCAAAACATGTAAAAGGAGTTTTCTATGGTTGTAAAGCCAATGATTAGAAACAATATCTGTATGAATTCCCATCCTGCGGGCTGCAAAAAGTTTGTGGATTTGCAGATAGATTATGTAAAGTCTCAGGGGAAGCTTGATGGTCCTAAGAATGTGCTTGTTGTAGGTTCTTCTACGGGCTATGGACTTGCATCCAGGATTGTATCCGCTTTTGGCTGCGGTGCATCTACTATTGGTGTTTATTTTGAGAAAGAGGGTTCTGCCAAGCGTCCGGGTACTGCTGGCTGGTATAATGCGCGTCACTTTTTAAAGCGAGCAGAGGAGGCTGGGCTCAAAGCTCATGATTTTAACGGTGATGCCTTTTCTCATGATATGAAGCGGCAGGTTATAGAGCTAATCAAAAAGGAGTATGGAAAGATTGACCTTTTTGTATACAGTCTTGCATCGGGTGTAAGGCCTGATCCGGATACTGGTGAGCTTTATCGCTCTGCTCTTAAGCCCATAGGTTCGGCTTACACTTCCAAGTCCCTTGATCCGGCAAAGCGTGAGGTTACCACTGCCACCATGGAGCCTGCAACAGAGGAAGAAATTGCTGCTACTGTCAAGGTAATGGGTGGAGAAGACTGGCAGTTGTGGGTCGATGCTCTTGTGGAGGCTGGAGTTCTTGCAGAAGGTGCGATTACTGTTGCCTATTCTTACATAGGTCCCAAGATTACATATCCTGTTTATCGTGATGGCACTATAGGAAAAGCAAAGGAGCATCTTGAGTCTACTGCTTCCGTACTTACAGACAAGCTTTCTTCCCTTGGCGGAAAGGCTTATGTGTCTGTCAACAAGGCAGTTGTGACGCGTGCAAGTGCGGTAATCCCTGCTGTTCCTCTGTATATCTCCATTCTTTTTAAGGTTATGAAGCAAAAAGGTCTCCATGAGGACTGTATAGAGCAGATCTACAGGCTCTACAGAGACAGGCTTTACAAAGGCACGGAAGTAGAAGTGGATGAGCTTGGCAGAATAAGGATAGATGATTGGGAAATGCGCGAGGATGTCCAAAACGAAGTCCTGGATGCATGGAACAAGGTAGAGACAGCAAATCTTGAGGAACTTGCTGATCCTGATGGATACTGGCAGAGCTTTCTCAATATCAACGGGTTTGGCTTTGATGGTGTGGATTATGATGCAGATGTAGACCCTTTGGACTGATTGATATTGCAATAAGGTTATGTCCCCGGAGCACAAGGTTTCGGGGATTTTTTTATACCGAACGCCTGTCCCGCTTTGCGTTCCAGGCTGCCTCCGGGCGTAAGAATGGCGGGTTGGTGTCATGTTTATTTGCCTCATATCTGCCGCAGGCAGGAGGGAGCGCGTTTTTTCTGCTTGCTCTACAGCGCGCTCCCGACGTTCGGTATGCATAACAGATTTATCTTTATTTAAAAAGGTTATGGACTTTCTAATTTTGAGAACAAATTATAATAAGGAAGACTGTGTATTTCCTCCCGGAGTATCCACAGTCTTCCCAGAATGTTAGGAAGTAATCATTCCAAATCCCCAGCCTGCAAGAGTAGATAGAATAACGACAAGAAGTATATATACAAGTGTTTTCTTGATTCCTAGCTCGCCGCCTATTACAAGCATTGACGGAAGAGAGAGGGATGGTCCTGCAAGAAGGAGGGCAAGAGCCGGTCCCTTGGCCATGCCTGCGCCCATGAGTCCTTGCAAAATTGGTATTTCTGTTAGAGTTGCAAAATACATAAGCGCACCGGAAACAGAAGCCAGAATGTTGCTTGCAAGCGAGTTTGTGCCTACAAGAGAGGCAATCCATGATGAAGGGATGAGTGCATCATGTCCTGGCCTACCGAGAAGGAATCCTGCAATAAGCACGCCAGCAAAAAGATATGGTATAATTTGCAGGGAAAAATCGCGGGTCTCTATAACCCATTCTTTGAGCTCATAGCTTTTAAACCACTTAATAAGAGAATATATAAGAACAACTGCAAAAAAACCTGTTATATAGTACTTGCTGTGGTATATTGCATCCCATATGGGGCTTTGGCCAGAAGAGGATGCCCAGTTGATAAAGACGAGTATGCCGACCATAGAAAACATGTATATGGCCATCTGTCCAAGGCTTCTTCCTTCTCCCTCATCCATAGCAGAAAACATAGCAGAATCTTTGAGTCTCTGTTCGTCATCTTTTTTAAAGATAAGATGCATGATAAGGCCGATAACTATAGAAAAAACTACGGCTCCTATCATCCTTGCAAGCCCCAGTTCCCAGCCAAATACCTTGTAAGAAAGTACTATTGCCAGAATATTTATGGCGGGTCCGGAGTAGAGAAAGCTTACTGCAGGGCCCAATCCTGCTCCCTTTTTGTATATACCTTTAAACAGTGGAAGAACCGTGCAGGAACATACTGCAAGAATGGCTCCGGATACAGAGGCAACACCGTATGCAACAGGTTTTTTTGCGTCCGGTCCAAGATATTTTATTACTGCCTGTTGATTGAGAAAAACAGTGATAGCACCGGCTATAAACATGGCTGGCACAAGGCATAGTATTACGTGTTGCCTTGCGTACTCCGATAGCATCAGAAATGCTTCCTGGATAGACCGCGCAATAACAGGTGACTCAAAATTGACAAAATAAGCAACAATAAAGACCCCTGTCATTATGGCAAGGGCCCTGTTGGGAGACATCTTTTTATCAGCCATCAACCTTCTCCCTGATTTTATTTGCAATTTCTTTGCTAATCCTTTCTACTATATCATCTGTTATCTCTGTTTTTCCTTTCTCGACGCTAAAGTCTGTCATAACAAAATGAGTATAAGAAAGTCCCTTATCGTCAAAGATTTTTTTGCCGCAGGCAACAGGGCATCCATCTATTACGATGTTATCACATGCTTCCTGTGCGGAGATTACAAAGCCTGAGAAATTGGCACCCATGGCAGCAAGACAGGTGCCGTCAATGCCTTCTTCCTGCATAAGCTTTCTGTACACTCTGTCCGCAAGAAATCCTGTGTTGGCAGCACCGGAGCATGAGTATACCAATCTGAGTTTTTTTTCTGTACCACAACAACAGGACATTACAGTTCCTCCTTGATTTTTTCTATAATTTGTTCTTTGGGAAGAATCTTTCCTACGGATTTTACCTTACCATCTATTGCAAGCGCAGGTGTCATCATAACTCCCATACTCATAATTTGGTCTATATCCGTTATCTTCTCTATCTCAGCATTTATACCTGCCTCGGATATAGCTTCCCTTGCTAATCTCTCAAGTGTCTGGCACTTAGGGCAACCAGAACCAAGGATTTGTATTTTCATAATGCCTCCGTAAAATAAAATGTTTCATTGTTACATTAATTTGCAACTTTAATCCTGTTATGTCAAGTATCTTGTTGACAAAGTTTCGTTATTTTGTAACATTGATTGTATGAAAGAAAAAATAACACAAGCTCTATACAGAAAGGCGGATATTTTTAAAGCATTAGCACATCCTGTGCGTCTCTTTTTTATAGAAAGACTTGCAGCAGGTCCCAAATGTGTATGTGAGCTTGCAAATGAAGCAGGCATTTCCAAATCCATAGCATCAAGATATTTGTCTCAGTTAAAGTCCGTAGGACTTCTGGACAGAAAAAAAAGCGGGACAGAGGTGGAATACAGTCTGATAGCTCCCTGTGTGATAAATCTTATAGCCTGTCTAGATTCTTCTGTTGTTGATAATATAAAGAAGAATCTTAGATAGTGTCTTGACCGAAATAATATTTTTTTATGATTATACATTTCATAGTTTTTTTATAATGTTTGGAGGCTTTATGGGCGACAAAAAGATTGGTTTTTTTGCAAGATATCTTTCTTTGTGGGTTTTACTTTGTATCGCACTGGGTGTTGCTATAGGCACTGCTTTTCCTTCTGTACCTGCGGCTCTTGAAAGAATGCAGTATGCCAATGTATCTATACCGGTGGCTGTTCTCATATGGCTTATGATATACCCCATGATGCTCAAAGTTGACTTTAAGAGCATAGTCAATGCAGGGAAAAAGCCCAAGGGGCTTTTTCTGACTCTGGTTATAAACTGGCTTGTAAAGCCTTTTACCATGTATCTTTTTGCATGGTTTTTCCTTAAGGTTGTCTTTGCAGCTTTTATACCTGGAGAGCTTTCTACGGAATATATAGCGGGAGCTGTACTTCTGGGAGCTGCACCCTGTACAGCTATGGTTTTTGTATGGAGTTATCTCTCTGATGGAGATCCCGGGTATACGGTTGTTCAGGTTGCTGTAAACGACCTTGTTATTCTTGTAGCATTTGCTCCCATTGTGGCTTTTTTGCTGGGGGTAAGTGATGTTAATGTCCCCATGGATACGCTTTTACTATCAGTTGTCCTTTTTGTGCTCATACCTCTTGCAGCAGGATTTATAAGCAGAAACCTTATAATCAGGAACAAGGGAAAAGAATGGTTTGACAATGTTTTTTGTAAGAAGTTTGACGGTATAACAGAGGTCGGGCTTTTGCTTACTTTGGTAATTATTTTTTCTTTTCAGGGTAGGACAATACTTTCCAATCCTGTTTCTATTCTTCTTATAGCCATACCTCTTATTATACAGACCTTCTTTATATTCTTTCTTGGAATAGTCGGAGCAAAACTCCTCAATGTCCCTTATAATATTGCAGCTCCCGCCTCTATGATAGGAGCTTCCAACTTCTTTGAGCTGGCTGTTGCAGTGGCAATTAGCCTGTTTGGACTTTCTTCTGGTGCTACTCTTGCAACTGTTGTAGGGGTTCTTGTTGAGGTACCAGTGATGCTCAGTCTAGTAAAGATAGCACTTTCCATGAGAAACTCTTTTTATAAAGAAAACTTAAAAGAAGCGGCGTAAATATACAATACAAAAAAGGCAGGGATAGCCTGCCTTTTTTATTCTATTTTTTCCAACACGCTGAATAATTCTGGAGAACCTGGTGGCCCTAGTGTTCCCTTAAACTGCACAAGAATACCGGTGTCTTTATCATACCAGTAAGTACTATTCCAAAAAGCTCCCATCCAGCCTGCTAGTGTTATCTCAACTCTTATGGCTAAGATATCTTTACCCATTATGTTGATTTTTTCCACATCTTTTTTTGTTGCAACCATCTTTATAAGCTCTCCGGTATCCGCACGGAAGACATAAAACTCCATCTTGTCCAGTTTCTGGTTCTTTATAAAAGGAATAAAGCCAAACTCAAAACAATTCATAAAAGGGATATTTTCTTTTATATCAATGTTTTTTTCCTTGGTTTTGTTTTTTCCTTTATCTGTAGTTATGCTGCTAAGAGTTTTCTTTTTCCTATCTGCTTCAAGGTGGATTTTTGCCTTATCGCTGTTAAAGTCCCATGCTATTGTAAACATGCCGTCCTGTATTGCTGTCCATGTATTATCTTTGCTCTCAAGCTCTATTATCAGATGACCGTTCTTATTTCTTACCTTGTAAACAGTCCTTTCTATCGAATTGTCTTTTTTGTTTTCTACTTTATATACATATGTTTTACTTGTGATATCATTGGAAAACGCATTGTTTATAAGAAAACAAAAAAGAAATAGGGCAGTGATAATACGTATTTTCATAATACCTTCCTTATTTTGCAAATCTTGCAATATATTTAGAGTATATAGCTTTATGATTTTTTTTCCAGAGATAAGAGGTCTTGCACCTTGTTTTTTTAACCTTTATACTATGCCAGATTTGATATAATAATACACAGGATGATTTTATTATGGAGAAAAAAAGAATTCTTACCGGAGACAGACCAACAGGAAAACTTCATCTGGGACATTATGTTGGTTCTATATCCAACCGTGTAAAATTGCAGGATAAATACGAATGCTTTTTTATAATAGCAGACCTGCATATGCTTACAACCAAGCCTGGTAAAGAAGATATAGAAGCGATTTCTGATAATGCAAGAGATATGGTACTGGACTATCTTGCCTGCGGCATAGACCCGGAAAAATCCGTAATATATCTTCAATCTGCAGTGCCCGAGATATATGAGCTTAATCTCTTTTTTGAAATGCTTGTGACTGTTCCACGGCTTCAGCGGCTTCCTTCTCTTAAAGATATGGCAAAAGCTGCACATCTTGATGAGATGCCTTTTGGTCTATTGGGATATCCTGTTCTTCAGGCAGGAGATATCCTTTTGCCAATGGCACACTTGGTTCCTGTGGGAAAGGACAATCTTGCACATGTGGAGCTTACAAGGGAGATAGCAAGACGATTTAACAATCTTTACGGAGAAGTCTTCCCCATACCAGAGCCTCTAGTAGGTGATGTTCCCACACTTGTGGGAATAGACGGTAAGGCTAAGATGTCCAAGTCTCTCAACAACGCAATAATGCTCTCCGACGATGCAAAAACAGTAGAGAAGAAGGTTTACAAGATGTATACGGATCCCAACCGAGTCAGTGCGGATGTTCCCGGGCAGGTTGAGGGAAACCCCGTATTTATATACCATGACATATTTAACAGTGACAAAGAAGAAGTAGAGGATCTCAAGATGCGTTACAGAGAGGGCAGAGTAGGCGATGTGGAAGTCAAGCAAAAATTGGCTAAAGCTCTCAACAATTTTCTTGAGCCCATAAGAGAAAGAAGAGAAAAATACAGCAGTATAACAGGTTATGTTGATGAGGTTCTCTATCAGGGTACCTTAAGAATGAGAGAAGAAGCCAGGAAGACCCTAGTGACAGTACGCAAAGCCATGGGGCTTACAGGAGTATGGAACAGAATCTCCCGTAAGGCGGAAAAATACAGAAAAAACGCAGAAAAAGAGAAGTAGAGCATGCTTAAAAAAACAGAAAAATCTCCCTTTAAGTTGGAAGCAGCCATATTTGACATGGATGGCACTTTACTCAATACAGAAGATATATATTACCAAGCTGATAAAAATTTTCTGGAGTTGTTTGGCATAGAGTATACTTCTCAGACACACGAGTATATGATAGGCAAGGGGGTAAAGGGCTTTCTTGATTGGACTTTAGAGCAAAAGCCTGATATCCCGTATAGCTACCAGGAACTTGCAGCACTTAAAGAAAAGATATTTCTTGACTGTGCAATTGACAATGCGCAAGTCTTTGACCACATGCTTCCGCTTCTCAAAGCTTTTGCAGAATCCGGTATTCCCTGCGCAATAGCTTCCGGCTCATCTCTCAATGTGATAGAAATCCTTACGGAAAAAACAGGCATCAGAGACTATTTTTCTGCACTTGTGTCTTCCGAGAATGTGGAGCGTCCAAAGCCATATCCTGACGTCTTTCTTGAGACGGCAAAGCGGTTGGGAGTATCCCCGTCTCATTGTGTTGTCTTTGAGGACTCTCTTCCCGGTGTAAAAGCAGCGCTGGATGCTGGTATGATGTGCATTGCTATCCCCACTATAAAAAAAGAAAAATATGCTCCTGAGTTTTACGATGCCCATATACTCTTTGAAAATGGCGCAGAGGAGTTTGACTACAATATCGTTTTGGACTGGCTTGGACTCAGTCTCTGTTCTGCAAAATAAAGGGATAAAAACTTTATACCGAACGTACTAAGGCGTGCTGTAAGCCCGCCTTAGTACTGCCTCTGGCAGTAGACTACTACACTCTTTGCCGCAGGCAGGAGGGACTACTTTATTCTTTATTATTTTGCTTATTTTTGGAATTCCGACGTTTGGTATGAAAATACTGTCATGTTTACCTTTTTTGTTTTTATCTGTATACTCTGTCAAAATATGGAAAGGACAGAAATACTTGCGCTGACAGAGTATCTTAAGCAATATGTTACGTCCGAGAGGCTGGCAAGGATGGAAGAAATCTTGTCTCTCAGGACACGCTATATTGTGCTTGGGCTGGAAAACATCTATCATCCTCATAATGCTAATGCTGTTCTCAGGACATGTGATGCAATGGGTGTGCAGGATATTCATATCATAGAGGATGCCAATAGATTTTCTCCTTCTGATGGGGTTGCCCTGGGTACTTCCAAATGGCTGAGCCTTTATCGCTACAAATCTGCAGAAACAGCTATTGCAGAGCTTAGGAAATCAGGATACAGGATTATTGCGACAACTCCCCACCATAATCCTACTCCGCTTGAAGAGGTGGATATTGAGGCTGGTCCCTGTGTATTTTTCTTTGGCGGGGAGGTTTCCGGTCTCAGAGAGGTTGTTCTGGATAATGCGGATGAGTATCTTGCTATTCCTATGTACGGCTTTGTCGAGAGTCTTAATATCTCCGTGTCTGCTGGTATGGTTCTGCAGTCTGTTGTTTCTAAGCTTAGAAAAAGCTCTGTGGACTGGAGACTTTCTGATTATGAGAGAGAGGAACTTCTCCTGGATTGGCTAAGGAAGAGTATCAGGAATGTTGATGCAATAGAAAAAAGGTTTTACGGTATTTCCTGATTGGAGTTTTTGCTTTCTTTATATATTTTTAATATATATTGTTGGTATAGAGGTTGATTGTGTCTGTATACAGGATTCATGTTAATTGGAAGGATAAAGAGCTGGTTGTGGAGGCTAAGAGCCTGGACATGACTCACCCGTATTTTGTATCAATTAAGGACATTATTCTTCCTCAAAAGAGCAGTCTTATTATAAATCCGCAAGATGATGACGTGAGAAAGCTGGTTGGAAATGCTAACCATATCATGATTCCCTTTCAAAAAGTGGCGCTCATAGAAGAACTGTCAGAAGAGGAACATGCTTCTGCATCCCGTGTGAGGTCCTTTAAGGTAGAAGAGGGGGGAGCAAAGGATACTCCCCCTGGAGACTGATTTTGCTTCTTTTGCAGTTTTTATTGTTTGAGTTCCATAAGCTTTTTTATTCTTTCTCTTGTGGATGGATGGCTCATAAAGATAGAAAACTTATCTTCTTCTGTACGTCCAAAGGGGAATAAAACAGACATCAGTCTTCTGGTAGGTATACTTATCTTGTAAAGTGCACTGGCAAGGCCTTCCGGGTCATGGGTAAGTTCTGCTGCTACAAGGTCTGCGCCAAACTCCCTTGTTCTCTGGAGTGCAAGGCTTACGAGATTGCTTATTATAGGCAGACTAAGCAGAAATAGTGGGAAAAACATGACAAGAGGATTGTAGGAAAATAGCCAGAAGGGTGTAAAGAGGACTATCAGCCATCCAAGCTGTGCAACAAAGGATGTAAACTCCTGCAGCATAAAAGCAAAGCGGAATAATCGCAGGTCTCTGTTCTTTATATGTGCTATCTCATGGGCAATCACACCTGCAAGTTCTCTGGGATTTAGGTTGGCAATAAGTGCACTTGTCAGGACTATCCTGGGATTTTCTTCTGTTCCTAGTGTCATGGCGTTGAGCATTTGTGAGGGCATCATGTAGAGTTCCGGCATTTTATTGAGGCCTGCTTCCTGTGCTATGTCTCCTGTAATATCCCATGTATGGGGATAATCCCAGCGTGATATGCGTATGGCTTCAAAAGGAAGCATGTTTGTGATACTTTCTACTCTCAATAGTGCATAGATTGCAAAACTAGATAGAACAAGCAGGACTCCTACTCCTCCGAGTACTGTCCTGGCTGCCATGTATGTTAGAAGAATAAGCAACGCAAGCCAGAACATTGTTTTCCCCATGAGAATAAATTTTTCTCTAAGTATATTGTCTCTATTCATAAGACCTCCATTTTGTTAAAAGCAATATCCATGCCATATTTCTATATAATCTGTTTTTTATTCTCTGTTATAAGTATTTGTGATGGTTTGAGTTATACATGGTATATTTTGCTTATCCGCTTTTCTGTATACTATAACAATCTTTGTGTAAAAAAGATACAAAAAACAAGATTTTATGTGTCATTATATGGACTTTTTATTTTTTACTGGTAAAATTTATTTTTGGAGGGTTTTATGGAGATAAAAAAGCTTGTCTTGAAAGATAGCGAGATAGAGGAAAGGGGTATAAGAAGCTGGCCTGTATGGAGTTGCGGTGTGGAGAGATTTCCCTGGAAATATGATTCGGAAGAGCACTGTCTTATTTTGGAGGGGCATGTGGTTGTAGAGACCGATGATGGAAGTGTTGAGTTAAAGGCGGGGGATTATGTCATTTTTCCTGAGGGGCTTGTGTGTACCTGGGATGTTAAGAAGCCAGTAAAAAAACATTACAGCTTTTTTTGACTCAACAGCTTGCTTGGAGTATTTTGTTTTTCTAAATATATAAGCAATTGATGCACAGTATTTTTATGATGTGCTTATGTCTTTTCTCTATATTTGCCGTAGGCAGGAGGGAAGTGCACCTGCTTTGTTTTTTTGCTGTTATTGTGTGCTTCCCTCCGTTCGGTTTATTGTGACATTTTCTTTTTGAGTTTTTCCCATTCGTCTTTGAGTGTTACCGTACGGTTAAAGACTGGTTTTTGTGGTGTAGAATACTTGCTGTCAAGGCAGAAGTATCCTTTGCGCAGAAATTGGTAGTTTTTGCCTGGTTGCGCGTCTTTAAGTGCCGGTTCCAGCTTGGCATCCGTGCATATTGTAAGAGAGTTGGGGTTTATATAGTCTAGGAATGTTTTGTCTTCTTCTGTATCCAGTGGGTTTTCGCGTGTAAAGAGTCTCTCATACAGCCTTACTTCTGCGTTTACGGCATGGCGAGCGGAAACCCAGTGTAGAGTTGCTTTTACCTTTCGGTTTGCCTCAGGCCCGCCGCTTTTTGTTTCTGGATCGTAAGTGCATCTGAGCTCCGTTATATTCCCTTGAGCATCCTTTATGACTTCTTGACATTTTACTATGTATGCATGTTTAAGCCTTACCTCACGTCCCGGTGCAAGTCGGAAGAACTTCTTGGGCGGGTCTTCCATAAAATCGTCCGCTTCTATGTAAAGCTCACGACAGAACGGAATCTCCCTTGTGCCTGCGCTATCATCCTCAGGATTGTTCTCAGAGATGAGCATCTCTACCTTATCCTCTGGATAGTTGGTAATAACCAGTTTTACAGGATTGAGAACAGCCATCCTCCGTTCTGCTGTTTTGTTGAGCTCTTCTCTTATCACAGCCTCAAGAAAAGCCATATCCACAGTACTGTCAACCTTGGAGACACCTATTCTGTGGCAAAAATTGCGTATGCTGGATGGGGTAAACCCCCTGCGTCTTAGACCTGCTATAGTAGGCAGCCTAGGATCGTCCCATCCATCCACATGTCCCTCTGTAACCAGCTGAGTAAGAAGACGCTTGCTCATAACAGTATGGCTAAGGTTGAGCCTAGCAAACTCAATCTGTCGCGGATGGTGTAAGTCCTCAAACTGATTGAGAAACCAGTCATAAAGAGGCCTATGCACCTCAAACTCCATAGTACAAATTGAGTGACTTATCCCCTCAAAAGAATCCTCAAGTCCATGAGCCCAATCATAAGTAGGATAAATACACCACTTATCACCCTGCCTAAAGTGGGAAACCTTTCTTATCCTGTACATAATAGGATCACGCAGATGCATATTGGGAGAACTCATATCAATCTTAGCCCTCAGTACACACTCTCCCTCTGCAAACTCACCCTTCCTCATCTTCTCAAAAAGTTCCAGATTTTCTTTTATGCTGCGATTTCTGTATGGACTCTCTATACCAGGCTCCGTAGGCACACCACGCATTCTACTAATTTCCTCGGCAGAGCTATGATCTACATATGCCTTCCCCGCCTTAATCAGCCGCACGGCAAGCTCGTACATCCTCTCATAGTAATCGGATGCAAAGAACAACCGGTCCTCCCAGTCAAAGCCCAGCCACCTAACATCCTCTATTATGGAGTTAACAAACTCATCGGTCTCCTTCTCTGGATTGGTATCGTCAAAACGCAAATTGCATTTACCATTATATTTCTTTGCTATAGAAAAATTAAGCACTATAGATTTGGCATGACCTATATGAAGATACCCGTTGGGCTCTGGTGGGAAACGCGTATGCACAGAAGTAAAACGACCCTTCTCAATGTCCGATCTGATCGCATCATCTATAAAATTATCAGGATAAACATTAGTACTCATAAAACCCCCGTAAAATCAAAACAAGCATATACCGCAGACAACACTTTTTCAATAGCACACAATAAAAAAATACCGAACGTCCTTACCCGTACAATAGCCGGCATAAGGTCATAAAAAGTGCGGGCAAGGCCTGCCTTCGGCACACAACAGCATGGCCTTGCATACATCCCGGAGTAGGGAGGATTATCTCTTTGGTCTTGGAGGAGCAGTACCCATAAAAATGCTCACCGCTTTTAGAGCGGGAATATTCTCGCATATAATCTTTATAATCACAGTAAGAGGAACAGCAATAAACATCCCGGCAATACCCCATATCCAACCCCACATAAGGAGAGAGAACAGGACTATAACCGGACTCAGGTTGAGACTCTCACCTGTCAGCTTGGGTTCTATAACATTGCCTATAGTTATCTGTATCACAAGCATGGAGGCAGAAACAGCAATAGGAAGATGCCAGCTGGGATAAAATTGAATAACCGCAAAGACACTTGAAGCTGCCCAAACAACAGTAGACCCTATATTGGGGATAAAATTAAAAAGAAAAGCCATAAGCCCCCAAATAAAGGCAAAATCAAGACCTATAAGAGAATAGACAAACCATACTACCAATCCCGTTGTCAGACTTATAAAAAACTTTATAAGAAGATATCTGGATATCTGCTCTGCAATATGCTCCATAACACGGGCAATCCTGGCAGTCATACCACGTCGTAAAGCCCGTATCATCTTTCTGGGAAGATGCCTCTGCTCCATAAGAAGGAAGAGTAAAAATAGGACTACAAGCAGAGTATAAGTAATAACACTTACCAGCTTACCGGACAAACTTACTACATAAGAACCAAGAGTCCTAAGCCATGAAAGATCGTTAAACAGCCACAAATCAAGCTTGAAGCGTTCTTTAAGAAGTGAGTACAGCTCTGTAAACCTGGTCTGATACCTGGGATATTCCTTTGCAAGAGCATATACACTGGAAGAAAGAAGCCCTGCCAGAACCATTATCACCATAAGCAGTATAAACATTACCACTATTATACCAATAGCAACAGGAATCCTTGCTCTTCTCATCCTGTCGACAAAGGGCACAAAGATAAAAGTAAGAAGAATAGCAATAACAAGAGGCAAAACTACCTGCTGAGTAAAGTGCAAAACAGCACCCAAAGCAAGCAGAGTCATGATAGAAAGTAAAACGGTTTGAAGCCTTGTAAATCTTTCCATATGTACATAAATATAAAAAAAAAGCGGGCAAAACGATACCCGCTTGTAAATCAATTATAAAAAAATGTGCCTATTGGCCACTGTTTTCGGAAGAAGTTTCTGTGTTTTCCATTGTTTTGGGTTCTGCCATAAGGCTTTGAGAAAGCTCGTCCAGTTCTTTGTTGAGACTGTCAACAAGGTCAGCCGTAACAGGCTTTGACTGAAAATCGGACAAGACTTCTGTCAGAGCAGTATACAGCTCTTTTTTATCATCCTGATACTTTGTCTTAGCTTCTGTATACTTTGCCCAGAAGACAAGATCATCCTGCCTGTCGGAATAATTTCCGGATACCCATACGGATTCTACCTGTCCCCAGTCACCGTAGTTATGAAAATAGTAGATTTTATGTTTGCCGCTTTTTTCCGGCTCAGTGCTAATTCCTATGATAGTAAAGGCTGATAAGCTGCCTTTTGATATAAGCTCTGCTGGTGCAGAGTAAAAGTCAGTTTCTTTTGTTATCACTCCTACTGTTGAAGATGGAGCCACATAATAGGAGTGCACCCAGCCTTCGCTGCCATCGGATCGTTTTACCTTATAATAAGCATATGTTTTGTTTTTATCCGTAGGTCTGTAATCCGTTTCTCCTGAGAGCTCTACTGCTTCTCCTTTGCTGAGGACAGCCACTCTTGCTCTGTCTTCTCCAAGGCTACTCCATAAAGTGATATCTTCCATAACAACTCCGGAGCCTGCTTCTATGTTTTCTTTTCTTACAGATATGGATGCAGCTTCCTCTGAGCCTTCTGCTTTTTCTATGGCTTTCGTGTCTTTTTTGCCTGTAATCTGCTCTATCTTATCACATGATATTATAAAAACAGAAAAAAATATTGTTATAATTATCAATATCATAACTTTATGGCTTCTCATACTTACCCCCAGGCTTTTTATAAAATAATTATGCAGGTTTTGTTAAAAATCATCAATAAGTTTATTATACTATAAGATAATAACCAAAGGAGTTTTTATGGTAGATTACGATAAACCTGACAAAAAAGAGCTTGCTTCTTATATTGATCATACTTTATTAAAACCCTTTGCAACTCAAAAAGAAATAAAAAAGCTGTGCGAGGAGGCTGTAGAGTATTTTTTTGCCTCTGTGTGCGTAAATCCCGTGTGGGTACCTTACTGTGCATCTTTTCTTAAAGGAAGCGATGTAAGGGTCTGTACTGTTATAGGTTTTCCTCTGGGGGCAAATATAAGCGATGTTAAAAGAAGAGAAACAGAGATTGCTGTATCTCAAGGTGCCAGGGAGGTGGATATGGTTATAAACATTGGTGCCTTAAAGCAGGGGGATTATAATCTGGTACGAGACGATATTGGGGCTGTTGTTGGTTCTTCTGGAGATGCTCTTGTCAAGGTCATAATAGAGACATGCTTTCTTACAGATGAAGAGAAGGTTACTGCTTGCATTCTTGCAGAGGAAGCTGGTGCTGATTATGTAAAGACTTCTACGGGCTTTGGTACGTCGGGCGCTTCTAAAGAAGATGTTGCGCTCATGAGAAAAACTGTAGGCAACAGGCTTGGTGTTAAGGCTTCCGGTGGTATAAGGAGTCTTGAGGATGCCCTGGACATGATCAGGGCAGGTTCTAGCAGACTGGGGACATCTTCTGGTGTTAATATAATTTCTTCCTTATAATAGTTGTGATTACAAGGTAAATTGTATTGTTTTGTATGAGGTGTTTTTGTTTATACACGGGTTATTCTAAGATTTGTTTGGTTTTTTGTTACTAATTTTTTATTGACCTGCTGGTCAAAGCCTACTATAGTAAAAAAGGGTCTGTCAGACCTGTTATTTTTATAGTTTTTGGAGGGATTGTGAAAAAGATTTTTGCAGTTACTGCTTTTGTGTTTATTGCTTTTGCTCTTATTGTTTCCTGTTCCGGTAAGAAGCAGCAGGAAGCTTCTAATGCTCCCGATTTTAAGGTTGGTCTTGTGACTGATGTTGGTGGTATAGATGATCGTTCTTTTAATCAGGGGACATGGGAAGGGATTGTGAGATTTGGCAAAGAGCTAGGGCTCAAGGAAGGTGTGGGTTATAAGTATCTCCAGTCTTCTTCTGAGGCCGATTATGTGCCCAATCTTTCTACTTTTGCTGATGAGGGATTGGATCTCATTGCTGCGCCTGGTTTCCTTTTTACTGATGCCATGACTCAGGTTGCTCAGCAGAATCCTGATAAGCATTTTCTTATAATAGATACTTTTGTAGAGCTTCCCAATGTGGTGTCCGCTGTTTTTGCCGAGCATGAGGGGTCTTTCCTTGTAGGTGTTGCAGCTGCTCTTAAGGCAAAGGCAGACGGTAAGGATACTGTTGGCTTTATTGGTGGTATGAAGTTTCCTCTTATAGAGAAGTTTGAAGCGGGTTATACTGCGGGTGTCAAGGCTGTGTATCCTGAGTGTAATATTCTTGTGGATTATGCGGGTGATTTTGCTGCTCCAGATAAGGGACAGGCTCTTGCTATCAAGCAGTATAATGCCGGTGCTTATGTTATTTTCCATGCTGCTGGTGCGACCGGTAACGGCCTTATCAAAGAAGCTAAGGAACGCTCAAAGAAGGGCGATATTGTATGGGCTATAGGTGTTGATAAGGACCAGTATCAGGATGGTATCTATGATGGGGATAAGTCCGCCATTCTTACTTCTATGGTAAAGCGTGTGGATATAGCAGCTTACAGTGTTGCCAAGATGGCTTACGAGGGTAAGTTCCCTGGTGGTAAGGTCCTTGTGTTCTCTCTCAAGAATAAGGGTGTGGGTATTCCTGAGAATAATCCTAATCTTTCTACTGATATTGTAAATACTATTAAGGATTATGCTGCAAAGATTGCTTCCGGTGAGATTGTTGTACCGGATAAGCCGTAAGTTTTCTAATCGTTTTTTATCTTTAACAAAGGGGCACCGTAAGGTGCCCCGTTCGGTTTTGTGTTTTAAAAATATTTGTTTTTTTATTTTTCTTCTCTTATAATAAGAGGGAGTTAATCTTTGTCTTGCGGAGGCTTTGTGGGTGCTGCTGTAGAGTTTATAGATATTGTCAAGGATTTTCCGGGAGTCAGGGCTAATGATCATGTAAGTTTTGTTGTGGAGGAAGGCTCTGTTCATGCTATCTTGGGGGAAAACGGAGCGGGTAAATCCACTCTTATGAGTGTGCTTTTTGGTCTATATAGGCCGGATGCAGGGCATATAAGGGTTAAGGGGCGTGATGTTGTTATTGCTAATCCCAATGTCGCTACGTCTCTTGGTATTGGTATGGTCCATCAGCATTTTAAGCTGGTGCATAATTTTACAGTTACTCAGAATATAGTTCTTGGTATGGAGCCTCGGAGGATGGGGCTATTGGATATCAGTGCTGCACGTACGCGTGTGGTCGAGCTTTCTGAGGCTTATGGGCTTGCAGTAGATCCTGATGCTGTTATAGAGGATATTTCTGTAGGAATGCAGCAGAGGGTAGAGATTCTTAAGATGCTTTATCGTGATGCGGATATCCTTGTTTTTGACGAGCCTACTGCTGTTCTTACTCCTCAGGAAATTGACGAGCTCATGGATATTATAAAAAAACTGGCTGCTTCCGGAAAGACTGTTCTCCTCATCACTCACAAGCTCAAGGAGATAAAGGCTGTAGCCAAGCGTTGTACGGTTCTAAGGCGCGGTAGGGTTATTGATACGTTTTTCGTATCCGATGTTTCGGAGTCGGATATGGCTAAGATGATGGTTGGACGGGAGGTCTCTTTTTCTGTTGATAAGGAGGAATCGTCTCCAGGTGCTGTTAGGCTTGAGATTGATAATCTAAGGGTCAAAGATGAGAGAGGTGTTTTTGCTGTTGATGGTCTTAGCCTTTATGTAAGGGCAGGGGAGATTGTGGGACTTTGCGGTGTTGATGGTAACGGCCAGAGGGAGCTTGTATATGCGCTTGCAGGTCTTCTGCCTGTGGAGTATGGCAGCATACGGCTTAATGGGACGGAAATTTCCAAGCTTCCAGTTATAGAAAGGCTTAATGCTGGTATAGGCTTTATTCCCGAGGACAGGCAGAAACATGGTCTTGTCCTTGATTTTCGTATAGACGAAAACATGGTTCTTCATGATTATAACAGGCGTCCTTTTTCCCTATATGGTATCTTGCAGCCAGATGAGATGTACAGGCATGCAGAAAAGCTTATGCAGGAGTTCGATGTGCGTGCTGGGGAAGGACCGGCATCCCTTGCTGCAAACCTTTCTGGAGGTAATCAGCAGAAGGCTATACTTGCAAGGGAGATTAACCGCTCTCCTTCTGTGCTTGTTGTTGTACAGCCTACACGCGGTCTTGATGTGGGTGCCATAGAGTATATCCACTCTAGAATTGTTGCAGAAAGGGATAAGGGGAGAGCTATTCTTCTTGTATCATTTGAGTTGGATGAGGTTATGGATCTTTCAGATAGAATTGCAGTAATACATAATGGCCATATAGTTGGTATAGTATCTGCTTCGGAAACCAATGCTAATGAGCTTGGTCTTATGATGTCTGGTTCTACCATAAAGGAAAAAACAGTATGAATATCAGAGTAAAAAAAATGGCAGTTCCTGTTATGGCAGTTGTTTTTGGTTTTCTAGCCGGGACTGTAATATTGCTATTTAGCGGGCGTTCTCCTCTTATTATGTTTAATGTTTTTATTAAAGGTCTCTCCGGTATTGATTTCTCTCATATGTCCTTTAATCCGCGATATTTAGGCGAGTTTTTTGTTCAACTCATACCTATAACCCTTGCAGGTCTATCTGTTGGCTTTGCCTTTAGAACAGGGCTTTTTAACATAGGAGCGGAGGGGCAGTTTATGATGGGAGCCATGGGTGCCACTATGGTTGCCCTTATGGTAAAGGCTCCTTTTTTTGTCCATGCAATACTTTGCCTTGCCGGAGCAGCCCTTATGGGAGCAATTTGGGGGGCTATTCCCGGTTTTCTCAAGGCAAAGTTTAATGTCCATGAAGTCGTTGTAACCATAATGTTTAACTACATAGCTCTCTATGTATCCAACTGGGTGCTTCTAAATATTGTAAAAACATTGGATAAGGTAAAAACAGCACCTTTCCCCGAGACAGCTTTGTTAAAAAGCGAGTTTCTGAGTAATATAACGCGGTTTTCCAGACTCAATTGGGGAATAATCATAGTGCTTGTGGCTGTTTTGCTATATTGGTTTCTAATAGAAAAAACAAGCTTTGGCTTTGGCCTTCGTGCAGTAGGCTTTAATAGCCATGCTGCAAGACATGCTGGTATGCCTGTTGAGCGTAATATGGTGTTAAGCATGGCCATATCTGGTGCATTTGCAGCTCTGGGTGGAGCTGCTGTTGCCATGGGCACCTTTGGCTTTGGGAGAGTCTTGTCTGCTTTTGAGGGCTATGGCTTTGATGGTATTGCAGTTGCCCTTGTAGGCGGCAATAGCGCAGCCGGTATCCTTGCCTCGGGAGGACTCTTTGCGATGCTCAAAGCCTCCCAACCTCTTCTCCAGTCACAGGGGGTACCCAGAGAAGTTGTTGGCATAATACAGGCACTTATAGTCATGTTTGTGGCAATGAAACTGGGAATAGAATACGTGTTGGACAGGCTTGGCAGAAGAGAAAACGCATCCTCTGCAGAAGAAGACACAAAAAAAGAAGACAACAGTCTACATGACACAGAAGAACTCAAAAAAACGGAGACAGAAAAATGAGCCTATTTTTAGACATGTTTCCAATAGCACTCATGTTTGCAAGCCCCATAATCATAGCAGCCCTTGGAGGTCTCTTTAGCGAGCGCTCCGGCATCGTAAACATAGCCCTGGAAGGAATAATGATGGTAGGCGGATTTACTGCAGCAGCACTTACATATTTCTTAGAACCCGTTACATCTCTTGCACCCCTGTTGGGACTTACTGCAGGAGCTGCAGCAGGCTTGATATTCTCTTTTTTGCACGCCCTTGCCTCCGTAAATCTGAGAGCTGACCAGATAATATCCGGTACTGCTCTCAACATCCTTGCTGGCGGACTTACCGTTTACTTGTGTCAGATAATCTTTAAACAGCAAAGAACACTTGCCTTCTCGGAAGGCATAAAAAAAATAACAGTCCCCTACATGGAAAACATCCCCCTCCTAGGTCCTCTTTTTTTTAGAAACAACTACCCAACATTCTTTCTTGCGTTGGCACTCGTTCTTATAACATGGTTTATCATGGAAAAAACAGTATTTGGCCTGAGACTCAAAGCCTGCGGAGAACATCCGCAAGCAGCAGCCACTATGGGAATCGACGTTTACAAAATGCGCTACGCAGGCGTACTCATATCCGGAGCATTAGCCGGACTTGCGGGCAGTGCAATGGTCCTCACTCAGGACATACAGTACACAGTCACCTCTATACACGGCACCGGATTTATAGCACTTGCATCCCTCATCTTTGGCAAGTGGAGACCCTGGACAGTTCTGGGAGCAGCATTCTTTTTTGGCTTTTCGCAGGCCATATCGCTCTACGCGCGCGACATAGGCTTTCTATCTCTACTCCCTTTGGAAGCATTCCAAGCACTGCCTTACGTACTTACCATACTTGCGCTCATCGCTTTTTCTAGCCGCTCCGTAGGTCCCAGAGCTGTGGGGCAGATATACGACCCCTCAAAATAACACAATACCGAACGGCAGAAGGTGCGCATGCGAGGATATGCATATAGAGCCAGCGCACCTTCTGCCTGCCTTGTGTCTACAAAAGGAACAGCAGTCAAGAACAAAACTAGAAAAACAGCCAGTAAAATAAGACTTTTGGTTTATTGACGGCAGTGAAAAACGACCTTACCATACATAAACATCTTATTAAACAGTCTTAAAAAAGACTATTAATTAAGATGAAAAAAACACGACGGAGGTAAGGATGAAAACCTTAACAAAAGCATTGCTCGCCGCAATGATGCTCGGACTCTTTGTTGTTTCCTGTCAACTTGGTATAACAACAGAAGACAGCTACACTATGCCGGAGCGTGCGGCAAGCATGCAAACAAAATTTCTTGGCAACATTTTCTACGGAGCAGAAGAACCTCTTGCCTATTCCAGTTATTGGAACCAAGTAAGTCCAGAAAATGCAGGCAAATGGGGATCTGTAGAACCAAACCGCGACAACATGGATTTTGGCACCTTGGACTACATCTACAACTATGCAAAACAAAATAACATGCCCTTTAAGCTTCATGTACTGGTGTGGGGTACGCAGCAGCCCTCGTGGCTTAATGGCCTTAGTAAAACAGAACAGCTCAGCGAGATAGAAGAATGGTATTCTGCCATTGCAGCACGTTACTCCAATATAGACATGATAGACGTAGTAAACGAGCCATTGCACGCACCACCTTCCTATAAAGATGCATTAGGAGGCAACGGAACTACGGGCTGGGACTGGGTTATAAAAGCCTTTGAAATGGCAAGACAATACTTTCCAACAAGCAAACTCCTTATAAACGAATATGGAATCATAGCAGACCCCTATGCAACGCAGAACTATCTCACGATAATCAACCTGCTCAAAGAAAGAGGACTTATAGATGGAATAGGCATACAGTGTCATGCCTTTAACATGGACTCTGTAAGCACAAATACAATGAACCAGGTTCTGGACATGCTCTCTGCAACAGGCCTTCCTATATATGTGTCTGAGCTGGATATGACAGGAGATGACCAGAAACAGCTGGCTCTCTACAAAGAAAAATTTCCCGTGTTGTGGGAACACTCTGGGGTAAAAGGTATTACCTTATGGGGATATGTAGAAGGCCACATGTGGCAGACACAGGGATATCTTCTTAGAGCAGATGGTACTCAGAGACCTGCTCTGTCATGGATGATGCAGTATGTAGGAAACAGTTCAACTCCAACAGCAACCCCAACAGCAACCCCAACAGCAACCCCAACAGCAACCCCAACAGCAACCCCAACAGCAACCCCAACCCCAGGAACTGTTCACTTAGAAGCAGAAAATAATAATGCTAATTTCTATAATTTAACTAGTACAACAGCAAATGGGGTAACATATATAAATAACATCAGTTATTCACATTGGTTAAGATTTGATAATGTATCATTTAATGGCGAATCATCATTAACTTTTAGATATGCTTATGGCAATAATGGTGGTTATATGAAGGTTAGAATTGATTCAAATGATGATTCTGCTAATATAGCAACAATTGATTCGCTAGCAAGTACAGGTGGTTGGTCAACATTTACTACTCAAACAGTACCCATTAATGCAATAACAGGAACACATACAGTTTATTTATACTTCCATAATTCAAGTCAAAATATTTACTTAGACTGGATAGAATTTAATGGTGGAAGTTCTACTCCAACTCCTACTCCAACAGCAACTCCAACAGCAACTCCAACAGCAACTCCAACAGCAACTCCAACAGCAACTCCAACAGCAACTCCAACAGCAACTCCAACTCCAAGCACGCCGGGAAACTATATCTCAATAAATCTTCCTTTTACATATAACGGAGCAGGTGAGTTCTACTGGAAAACAGATGGCTTTTCCACACAAACAAATTGGAACAGATTTGTAAACTCATGGAATCTGGATATTCTTGAGATAAATGGCACTGATTACACCAATGATTGGGTAGCTCAGCACAGTATACCCCCCTCCGGTGGTTACTGGTATATACACTACAAATCTTCTGTGGGTTGGGGACATCTTGAGATAAACTGATTGTTGCAGAAAAATCATAAAATAAACTATTATGATAAGTACAAGGGAGGGCAAACAAGCTCTCCCTTTTTAGGCAATAATATGGAAATAACACATATAAGAATCAAGCATACAAAATATTATCTCATAGAGACAGAATGCAGTATACTTGGTTTTGATGTAGCATGGCCGGGAATGCTGCATGATTATCTGAGAGAAATAAAAAGAGCAGGCAAGGACATAAAGAAGCTTAAAGCCTTTGTAGTATCCCATTTTCACATAGACCATGCAGGGATAGCTGGAGAACTTACTGAATATGGTATAAAAATAGGAATTCTTAATACTCAGCAGCACGCAATATCTATACTTGAGGCCTTTAGCATCAGGAAAGGCCTGCCCTACACAAAAATTAATCCAGAAATGTTGGACATCTTTACAGAGAAAGAATCTTCCGATTGGCTTGAGCAGTATGGCATAAGCGGCAGAATATACTCCACACCTGTTCACAGCTCTGACAGCATAAGCCTTGTACTTGATACGGGAAATTGCCTAGTGGGAGATATGCCTCTTCCATGTCAGATGATGAGAAAAGAAGATGGCATAGAATATTGGGATATGCTTCTTGAAAAAGGAATAAACACAATACTGCCAGCACATGCAAGGGAATACAGATTATAAGCATAAAAAAAGACGGGCAAATGCCCGCACCTTTTGAGAATAAAACAAGGAAGCATCAACTATTTATCTTGTACAATCTGCCTGCTCCGTATCTATCATATTCCTTTTAAAGACATTATGTATTGTAGCCTGCTAAGCTTTTCCTCTTGTTTGTCGTCGCCTTTGAGAAGAGACCCCTGCATATGATCTATAGAATCAAACCCCTGTTTATCCATAATGTCAGAAAGCTCATCAAGAACAGTTGCTATATGAGGTATCCCGTGTCTTATCAAAGCAGAAACCATCTGAAACACATCTGCACCTGCCAGAATTGCCTTGGCCGCATCACGGCCTGTATGAATACCACATGAAGCCGCAATATCAAATCTTCTTCTGGGAGCCTCTATTGCAATCCATCTCAAAGTAGGTGCAAGCTCATCCTGCGTACTAGAACTCTTACCTGAGATAATCTTTCTTTTTTCCACATCCACATCTACTCTGTAAAAGCGGTTGAACATAACAACAGCATTTGCTCCCAGAGCCTCTATCTCTGCTATAAGATGCCCCACGGAAGTAAAGTACGGGCCAATCTTTACTGCAATAGGCATTTTTACTGCTTCTCTTGCAGTACGCACTATATCAAGAACCCTATTTTCTATCTCCTCGGAAGTCTGGCTGTCGTAAACAGGAAAAACAGAAACATTGAGCTCAAGCGCATCCGCACCTGCCTTTTCTATCTTCTGTGCTGTATCCGTCCACCAATCAGCAGAATGACAGTTAATACTTGCAATCACGGGAATACTAACTGTGTCCTTGGCCTTTTTTATAAGCTCAAGATAAGAAGAAACAGCCTGCTGTGTACCCATAGAAGCAAGATAATCCGCAGCCTCCGTATGCATATAAGCAGAATAATCCTGCATAGCCTCTATGCCGCCCTCAATTTCTTCCTGAAAAAGCGAGCGGAGAACAACAGCTCCAGCTCCATAGTTCTGACAGGACTTTAATTTTTTTTCATCCGAGGTCAGAGGTGATGCTCCTACTATAAGAGGGGTTTTGAGGTCAAGCCCCATATATTTTGTTTTAAGATTCATAGCAACTCCTTTCCGTAATAAAAACAATCTGAATTTACTTATATAGTTTTAATCCTATTTCTTATTTTTTACAATGTGTTATCCTATAAGATGTATCTTGTGATACCGAACGCAGGTGACACATCCGCGTCCCCTGCTGCCTACGGCATATCTTGCAACAGCTCTTGAATCTTGCAAGATTGTGTTGCAGGCAGCAGAGACTGTGCATTTTATATTCTATGCAAAGCACAGTCTCTGCGTTCGGTATTTATTATTTCTTATATTTTTAGCTGGTAGATTAACTTAGTATAATTTTACTATTTTTTCTAATTTCTGTATGCTGCTTTCTGCAGTTTTATGGTGAATAAATATTCCACCTTCTTTTTCCCACGATTCTCTGAGTTCTTCCCTGTCATCTATCAGAATCGGTATATGGTCTTGTGGGGTTTTTTGTTTTGCTGTTTTTGCTTTATCTTTTGAAAAGCAGGTCAAAACAGGTATATTTTCTCCCAGATTTTTTCTGCACCAAGCCAGCTTTTGAGGTTTTGCCCAACTGCCTAGTGGGAGGCCTGTTAGTATAACTGGATTGTGATGCTTCACATATTCCCAGAGCTTTTTCCCATCCCTTGTCCACTCAAGATTAGCATAGAAGTTCTGCGTTTTTGCAAGCTGCGACCACATGCTTCTTTTGTTTTGTTCTGTCGGGAGAAAGCCTGTTATGTCTTTTACTCCATTTTCAAAATCGACCAATACACCATCTAAGTCTATAAAAAGCATATACTTCATTGTAATAATATATTAATTTTTATATACTATGACAATTATTGCATTTTTTTGTTTTGAGTCCCATGGAAAAAATATTTACTTGACTTGATTGTATGTTTGTATAAGAATTAGATTAGCATGAGTGATTATCTTGACCCCAATAACGAAGAACTTCTCAAAGATTTCTTTGCAGAAGCCTACCAGCAGGTGGATACCATAGAGCAAAACCTTCTGGTATTGGAGAACGATCCTTCCAACCGCGATGCCATAGATGAGATTTTCAGAGCAGCTCATACGCTCAAAGGCGGAGCTGCAACAGTGCAGATGGATGAGCTTGCGGAGTTTACACATGTTGTTGAGGATGTGCTGGATGATGTGCGCAGTGGAAAAGTGGAGATAAACAGCGAGAGGGTGGATCTGCTTCTTTCTGCTCTTGATATTATAAAATCCATGTTATCTTCCAGAGAACAGGGGGATGTTTATTCCGAGGATATTTCTTCTGTTGTAGATGCCCTTAAAGCTATGAAGGGAGAGCCTGCAGAAGAAAAACAAGAAGGGAAAAAGAAGAAAAAAGAGGATAAGAAAAATACTGAGGATAAGGAAGAACAAGTAACAGGTCTTGCTGTCACAGAGGAAGAACTTAGAGAACTCCTTGATGCAGTGCCAAGGAGCAATAATCTTTATAAAGTGGACATATCCTTTGACCCCGATAATGTGATGAACTCGGTAGGAGGAATCCAGGGCTTTGCCATGCTTAAGGCTCTTGGCTCTGTGCTTAAGACGGAGCCGGAGTTTGAGAAACTCTATGAAGATGAGTTCTTTCCTGTAGTTACTTATTATGTTTCTTCTCCTCTTTCTGTAGAAGAGTTTAAGGGCAAAGCTGTTTTACCAAGCGACGTTGCTCTCAGTATCGATGTTGTCAAAGTAAGTGCGGATGCGTTAAAGGCTTCTTCCAGTAAGGAAAAACAGACCTCCGATACTTCAAATAAAGAAAAAACAGAATCTGCAGAAAAAGAAGTTTATTCAAAGACAGAGCAAGAGCCGGAAGAAAAAGAAACAGAAGAGACCATAGAAAGTATCAATAATCAGATAGCAAAAACCGTAGAAAGAAAACAGACTCCTACCAAGAAGTCTGCAGCTGTTGAATCTATTCTCAGAGTTGACAGTCGCAGAATAGATGCCTTACTTAATCTAGTTAGCGAATCTGTTATCAACAAAGCCACGTTTAACCAGATTTCGGTTCAGTTTTCAGAATCTTTTACGCAGTTTCAAACACTTCAGTCTCTTATGACAGATAAGCTTAGAACTTTTATAGATGATGTTATAGAGATTTCCCGCTCTCCTGATGTTATCAGTATGTCGGATAAGCAGCTTAAGAGAATGCTGTCGGAAAAATATGCCGAGCTGTTTACCATGTTTGATCCCGTGGAATCTGAGTTTAAGGATATTCTTTCTAAGTACAGAGAGACCACGCAGCAACTTAATCGTATAACGGGAGAGATGCAGGAAGCTGTAATGCGTATAAGGATGGTCCCTATTTCTCAGATTTTTTCCCGTTTCCCCAGGCTTGTAAGAGATCTATCACGTTCTCTTGAGAAAAATATCAATCTTATAATAGAGGGACAGGATACAGAGCTTGATAAATCTGTTATAGAAGATCTCCTTGATCCACTTATCCATTGTGTAAGAAACTCCGTTGATCATGGTATAGAAACTCCTACTGAGAGAAAGAAAATAGGTAAATCGCCCGAGGGAACCATTGTTCTCCGAGCAAAGAACGAAGGTAACCTCATTGTGATAGAGATAATCGATGATGGAAAAGGCATAGATGTAGATGCTGTAAGAAAACGGGCTATTGACAGAGGACTTATCCATCCCAACAAGGTTCTATCTCAGGTTGAGGCTTTTAACCTTATCTTTGAGCCTGGTTTTTCTACAGCAAAAAAGGTTACAAATGTATCTGGAAGAGGTGTGGGACTCGATGTTGTAAAGAAACAGATAGAAAAGCTCAACGGCTCCATATCTGTATGGTCGGAGAAAGGGGCAGGTACTCATTTTACAATCAAACTGCCGCTTACTCTTGCGATTATTCAGGGACTTATGGTAGAAGTTGGGAAAGAAAGGTATGCTATTCCTGTTACTTCTGTCATAGACTGCCATAGAATAAAACCCGATGAAATACGCTTTATAGATGGTTATGAAGTCTTTGATGTGAGAGATGACGTTGTATCCTTACTCAGACTTAACAGGTTGTTTAAGATAGATACTGATGAGCAGAGGGATTATCTGTTTGTTGTTATTGTCGGTAACGAGGATAAAAAAATGGGCATAATCGTGGACTCCATAATCGGAGAAGAGGATGTTGTCATAAAACCGTTGAAAGACCATTTTGTAAATTCTCCGGGTATTGCAGGTGCAAATATAACAGGAGAAGGAACAGTATCTCTTATCATAGATGTTCCTCAGCTTCTGGAGCTTGGACTTAAGAGGGAAAGAGAAGCAAGAAAGAAGAGAGAAACAAGCATAATCTAGGAGGATTTTTGATGAAGGATCTGCATCTTATGCAGGATATCGATAATGAGCTTATTCTTACTCCGTCAGAAGCAGAGGAATACGAGGATGAGCGTGAGATAGAGATAGCCGATTTTAGGATGGTAACTTTTTCACTTGGCGGAAGGGATTATGGAATTGATATCCTTAAGATAAAAGAGATAGCAAAATTTTCCAATTATACCTATGTTCCCAATTGTCCTTCATTTGTTAAAGGGGTTTATAATCTCAGAGGAGAGATCATATCCGTTATTGACCTAAGAATCCTTTTTAATCTTCCTTATGAAAAATCCAATGGAGTGGAAAACGGGCTTATAATTTATCTTCCTGATTCTATTGTTGGTGTTGTTGTAGATAAAATCGACAAGGTTGTTGCTATTCCTTCCAGAATAATACAGCCTCCACATCCTCTTTTTGGTGATATCAATGTCAAGTTTATAAGTGGTGTTGTAGAACACGAAGGACGGCTTTATATAATCCTTGATATAGAAAAGGTTCTTGGCAAGGAAGAGTCTGCCGAAGAATTGGATACAGAAGCTATCTCCGATGCTTATGCTTCTGCTATGCAGGCTACAAAGACTGGTATTTCTACTCCTTCTTATGATAAGGAAGAAGAATCTCATGCTGAGCCTTCTGATTCTGACTTTGATTTTATAGCAGAGGGACTTGCCTCACTTGCCTCTTTCTATGTCAGTCCCATAAATGTTTCTTGGATTGAAAAAAGAATACAGGAATGGAAAAAAGAAAAGGGAGATGATGTCAAAAAACTGCAACTTGTAAAAGCAGAAGATGCGGAAGAATTCCTTAAGGGTTTTATGTCTGCTTTTACAGGAAAATTTTGGGAAAAAGGATATATGGACAGGATTGTAAATCTTCTCCCTACAGAAATAGAATCCACGGCTTTTAAGGTATGGGATGTAGGTTGCGGAAAGGGATATGAGGCTTATTCTTTGGCTGCTGCTTTGAGACAAAAATACCAGGGAAAGCTTATAAAGATATGGGCTCAAGATGTGGATTTGCTGAGCGTATCAATGGCTCCCAATCTTTCTGTACAGGCAGAAGAGCTCCCGGCTTGGCTTGGGAATTCTGTGGTAGAGGGGAAAAATGGTTTTGCTTTTAAGCAGGAGATAAGGGATTCTATTGTTTTTGAGTATCATGATGTGAGGAATACAAACCCTTTTAATTCTATAGATTTGATTGTTGCGAGAGATGTTCTTTCTCTGCTTCCTGTATCTATTCAGGAAGAGGTCTTGGAAGATTTTTTTGATAAGCTTAAACCCAAAGGTATGCTTTTGGTCGGGGATAATGAGTCTCTTGACTCTTATTCCGGATGGAAGAGGGTTGCTTCTTCTATTCCTTTATATATAAAACAAACAACTGTTGTAGAAGAGGAGTAATTTATGCGTGTTGAATACATCAATCCTTTTGTAGAATCGGCTTATACGGTGCTAAAAGAGGTTTTAAATACCAATGTAAATAGGGGAGAGCTCTTTTTAAAGTCTACTTCTATGCCTGTTCTTGGTGTTGCTGCTGTTGTAGGGCTTGCTGGTGATGTGGAAGGACGTGTTCTTTTTGATATGTCCAAAGAGACTGCTCTTAAGGTTGCTTCTACGATGAATGGTGAAGAGCTTACTACTATGGATGAGCTTGTTAAGGCTACTATAACTGAGCTTGCCAATATGATTACTGCTCAAGCTGTTACCAAGCTTCATGATCTTGGCTTTCGTTTTGACCTTACTCCTCCTGCTATTTTTACGGGAGATAATATGGAGGTTACGGACCCAGAGGTGGAGGCGCTTATAGTTCCAATGGAGGTAGAGCAGGGTAAGGTGGAGATAAATGTAGCAATAAGAGAGCGGAGGTGATTTATGAAGACCAAGGCTGATTTTCCAAATATCAACGAGCGTAAACCTGAGGGTGTTGATGAGAATGGTAAGCCTTATAGGGTTCTTGTTGTTGATGACTCCATGTTTGTAACCAAACAGATCAGTCAAATTCTTACTTCTGAGGGTTTTGAGGTTGTTGCAACAGCAGGAGATGGTGAAGAGGCTATTGAGAAATACAAAGAGCTGTATCCCAATGTGGACCTTGTTACCATGGATATCACTATGCCCAAAATGGATGGTGTTACTGCTCTTGAGAAGATTATAGAGTTTGATAAAGATGCAAAAATTGTTATGATTAGTGCGCTTGGAAAGCAAGATCTTGTAAAAAAGTCCTTGCTTATTGGCGCAAAAAATTATATAGTAAAGCCGCTCGATAGAAAAAAGGTGCTCGAGCGAGTTGTTATGGCTGTTAAACGGTAGCCGGGCGGTTAGCTCAGTTGGTTAGAGCACTTGCTTGACATGCAAGGGGTCGGTGGTTCAAATCCACTACCGCCCAGTTGCAAGGGAGTCCCAAGTTGAGGGGCTCTTTTTTTTATTGTTATGTATGTATATAAAAAAGGGGAGCAGCTAGGCGCTGCTCCCCGTTCGATTTTATCAATTAGTTATGGTGTGAATTCTGTGTCTTTTGCCATGAGGACTTTTCCTGTCCGCATGGTTTCCAGAATACCATAGGGTTTGAATACTTCCAGGCTGGAGTCTATTTTTTCTGAGTCGCCTATTATCTGCATGACTATTTTATCATCCGACATATGGAGTATCTCTGCAGAAAATGCTTCTGCTGTCTGTAGAATTTCTTGTCTGTTTTCCTTGGTTGCCTTTATCTTTATCAATACCAATTCTCTCTGCAGAATGGATTCTCCCGTGCGATCTGTAGCATGTACTACATCTACAAGTTTGTTGAGCTGTTTTATTATCTGTGAGAGTCCTTTTTTTTCTCCTGTTGCTACTATGTTCATAACGGAGAAGTTTGGGTCTATTGCGGACTCCGATACAACTAGACTATCTATGTTATATCCGCGGCGTGAGAATACAAGAGCAATTCTTATAAGTACTCCGGGTTTGTTAGCCACATACAGGCTTATTGCATGTTTTTCTGTTGTGTTATTTTCTGTCATATCAGGTACTCCCTACTGGTTTTTTTAGACGTTTTTTGGGCGGGCTCAGTATCATTTCGCTGAGTGCTGCACCTGCTGGTATCATTGGAAATACGTTTTCTTCTTTTTCTACTTGTGCATCTATTACACATGGGCCGTCGTTATACTCCAGTGCACTCTTGAGTACTCTTTTGATATCTCCACTTCTTTTTAGACGGAAGGCTTTGCATCCGTAGCTTTGTGCCAGTTTTACAAAGTCAGGATTGCCTTCCAGGTCTACTCCTGACAGTCTGTTATCGTAAAAAAGATGTTGCCATTGGCGTACCATGCCCAGATATTTGTTGTTGATTATTATGACTTTTATAGGCAGTTTGTTTACTGCGGCTGTGGCAAGCTCTGCCAGTGTCATCTGAAATCCACCGTCTCCTACTATTGCAACAACAGTGTCGTTGGGCCTTGCAAATTGTGCTCCTATGGCTGCAGGAAGTCCATAACCCATTGTTCCAGCCCCACCGGAAGAAAGCCAGTTTCTGGGACTGTCAACTTTATAAAACTGTGCTGCCCACATCTGATGCTGACCCACGTCTGTTGCTACTATGGCCTTGCCTTCTGTAAGTTTGTAGAGCTCTTCTATGACGTGTTGTGCCTTTAATTTGCCTTCTTTTTTATATTTGAGAGGGTATTGTCTTTTCCATCTGTTTATCTGCCTCAGCCATGTTGACGTATCCCCTTTATTGGCAAGTCCTGCAAGCGCTTCTACAACGTGCTTGGCATCTCCGACTATCCCAACGTCAACTTGTATTATCTTGTTTATTTCAGATGGGTCTATGTCTATATGGATTTTCTTTGCATCTACACAGAATTTTGATACATCTCCTGTTATTCTGTCATCCCATCTTGAGCCTATAGATACGATAAGGTCGCAGTTATCTACGGCCATATTGGCGTATGCTGTACCGTGCATGCCCAGCATCCCAAGACTTAGCTCATGCGTTTCCGGGAATGCTCCTTTTCCCAATAGTGTAGTGGTTACCGGTATCTGGAGTTTTTCTGCAAGGAATTTTACGGCTTTTTCTGCTCCTGATATGATGGCTCCCTGACCTACCAGAAGAACAGGTCTGCTTGCTTTTTCTATGAGCCTGGCAGCTTCTTCTATTTTATCAAGGTCGCCTTCTCCTGGTACGGAGTAGCCTGCAAGGTGCAGCTCTTCGTTATAATTGGGCTCAATAGAAGAGCTTGATACATCCTTGGGGACATCTATTACCACGGGACCAGGTCTTCCTGTTGTCGCAAGATGAAAAGCTTCTTTTACGATTCTTGGAATATCATTGGGATTTTTTATAAGATAAGAATGTTTTACTACCGGATAGGTAATTCCCGATACATCCGCTTCCTGAAATGCATCCAGTCCTAGATTACCTCTCGTCTGTTGTCCGCTTATCACTATCACGGGAACAGAATCCATCTGTGCTGTAAGTATGCCTGTGACAGTATTGGTTGCTCCCGGGCCTGATGTAACTAGAGCAACGGAAGGTTTGCCACTTGCTCTGGCATATCCGTCTGCCATGTGTGTTGCACCCTGCTCATGCCTTGCAAGTATAAATTTTATTGAAGAATCCACAAGTGCATCATACAATGGTATTGCCGCACCACCCGGAATACCAAAGATGTGTTCTACACCGTGTTGCTGAATGAGGTCTATAATAACCTCAGCGCCTGTTTTTTGTTGTGTCACCATACTCTTGTCCTTTTTTCTGGTGTTGTTTAAACTAAATAATATATATCAAAAATCAATGTGTCAACAAAAAAGAGGTCTATTTTGGAAAATTTTTATCAATTTTATGCGCCTATTTTTTTATTGCTCTCTTTTTTGGCAATTATATTTATATATTTGTTACTAAAAAATATTACAGTTTCTATTTTTGCTGGTATTGTTTTATTGATTTTTATGTTTAGAATAAGTCCTATCGGTTTTTTGTTCTTTTATATTCCGGAAAAGTTGGTTTCCCTAGAAAGTCTTTTTTTCTTTTCTGCTGTTTTTAGTGTTATGTTTTTATCTTATCTGTTAAGAGATGCTGGTATAGCGGAGTCTCTTGTTTCTCTTGTAAGAAAAAGTTTCCCGGGGCTGGCTAGTTTTATAATACTTCCTGCAAGCATAGGTTTATTCCCCATGCCTGGAGGTGCACTTTTTTCTGCTCCTATGGTAGAAAAAGCTGATGCAGCAAGCAGTATAAGCCCCGGAAGGAAAGCTGCAATCAACTACTGGTTTAGGCACATATGGGAGTTTTGGTTTCCTTTATACCCCGGAGTATTGCTTGCGGCAAACCTCTCCGGCATGTCTATATGGGATTTTGGCAGGCAGAATATCGTCTTTACCTTTATATCTGTTTTTGCTGGTTCTTTATTTCTTCTTCTGCCAGTAAGAAAGAGCATAAAACCAGCTGTTTCTTCCATGCTGAAGGAAACAAATAAGCTCAAGCTCCCCTTCTTGGAAATAATCATAATAATCACAACATACAGCACAGGATATCTTATTTCTCCGCCTTTTCCCGGCAGGGGCTATGCCTTTTTACTTCTGGGAACTATTGTGTCGGCACTTATTCTAATAATTCGCAGCAAAATAAGATTCTCCAATATAAAAAGCATACTCAAGTTTAAAAAGCTCTGGAGCTTTATGCTTATTGTCTTACTCATAAAGATATATGGATTTGTCCTTGCTGTGCCCACAAGAGAAGGCAGCATTATGCAGCTAATCTCTGAGCAGTTCCTTGCGACTGGTATTTCTCCTTATCTTCTCATAATAATTCTACCTTTGATTTCCGGACTTGTTATGGGTATCGCTGTTGGCTTTGTTGGTATAAGCTTTCCTCTTGTTTTGGGCATAATAGCCAGTCTCCCCGGTGATAGAATAGATGCATACATAATGCTTGCTTATATAAGTGGTTATATAGGCATGATGCTCTCTCCTCTGCACATCTGTTTTATAGTGAGTAGCGAATACTTTTCTAGCAGCCTCATAAAAAACCTGCGTTATCTGATAGGCCCTGCAGCTGTCATACTGATATCTGCAATCGCATTTGCAATGGTATAATTTTAAACCGAACGCGCAAGGATGCGTCAGCATCCTTGCGCTGCCTCCGGCATAAGAAGGGCTTGCCCCTACTAAGTGTTTTTTTTGCTGCAGGCAGGAGTCCTCGCGACCCTTTTTTATTTTTTGCCATACAGGTCGCGGGGACGCCGTTCGGTGTAATCTTTTTCCTATGGCTTTTATTTCTTTTATAGGCTAGTATTGTGGTATGGATGGAACATACGATGTTGTTATTATAGGCAGCGGGCCTGCTGGGCTGGGGGCTGCTTTTTTTCTGTCTGACAAAAGACCGGCTCTTAGGATTCTTATTCTTGAGGCGGATAAGTTTTCTTCTGGCGGGCTCAGGAATGACTGTAAGATGAACTTTACTTATCCCATAGGTTTTCCGGAAGAGTTGTGGGATCGTGAGCTTGCAGAGGAGTATCTTGCTCTTGTGGAGTCCCATCTCAAGCCGGAGATAAAGACCATAAGCAATGTAGATGTGTACAAAAAGCGTGCGGAGAAGCTTGGTGTTTCTTTGCTTACGGTTAGGCAGTCTCATCTGGGTACTGATGGAGGGCTTGAGCTTATTAAGCGTCTTGTATCTGAGCTTTCTGCCAGAGGTGTTGATGTGTTTACAGAATGTGAGGTTACGGATATTGCTGCTGATGAAAAGAAGGTTGTTGTAGCAGATGGCAGGTCTTTTTATTATTCCTCTCTACTGGTAGCTCCTGGTCGCAAGGGGTTTAGGTTTTTGCAGAATATAATGGATAATATAGGGGTTAAGTATGTCGATAATGTTGTGGATATAGGGCTTAGACTGGAGCTTAGAGAGGAGCATTATCCCATTGTTGCGGATTATTATGATCCCAAGTTTCTCTTTCCTGAGAAGGTGCGGACATTTTGCACCAATTCCCAGCGGGCGTATGTTGTCAAGGAGAAGTATAAGGCACGGGATGGCTCTGATTTTTTTAGCGTTAACGGTCATGCATATACTAAGGTTGCGCGGGAAAACGGGCTTGTCAATTTTGCCATGCTTAGGACTGTAAACCTCACGGAGCCTCTTGCGAGTGGGCAGCTTTTTGCAGAGATGCTGGGACAGCAGGCAATGCTGCTTGGGGGAGGTAAGCCTATTATGCAGCGCGTGGGTGATTTTAGGCTGGGAAAGCGTTCCCGCGCTGAGTCATTTTCCGGCGATTTGTATGACTTTGAACCTACATTGGCTGGTTGTACACCCGGAGATATAAGCCTTGCCATGCCTGCAAAGATTTTGCGCAGCATATGGAAGGCTCTCAAAATGCTAGACACAATATGCCCTGGAGTTTTGCATCCAGGTACAATCATGTACTATCCAGAGATTAAACTATATGCCAATAGACCTGTCTTTAAGAACGAATATTTTTGCGTAAAAGACTCCGTATTCTTTGCAGGTGACGGTGCAGGTACAAGTCGTGGTATAACAGCTGCTTGGGCAAGCGGTATAAGAGCCGCACGCGGAATTCTGGAAACACTGTAATACCCTTTATACCGAACGCATAAACCGGCGAGAAACGCCGGTTTATGCTGCCTCCTTGTGGCAGAAAATGCTAATCAATTGTGGTCAACAGCATTTTTGATCGCCTCTTTTTCCTCTGCCGTTGCCATGACGCCCTCTACTCTGATTTCGTTCACAAGATTGCCGGCACTGTCGTATTCTTCCTCATCGTATGTCAGTGTGCCAGCTGTTACCTGGTAGGTGATTTTGTATTTGTATGTCTGATCCTGTGTTACAAGTTCAAGCTCGCTTTCCGATATGTTTTCCACATTTAGGCTTTTTTCTACCTCTCTGTATACTCCAAAGGATGTATAACCATTTTGTACTAGGGAGAGTGGATCTGCGCTGCCAAAAAGACTTTCTGTTCCTTCATCGGTGCCGTTTAGCTGGAAGTAATAATCAAAACTATCTTTGTCAATTTTAACAAAGATGTTATACCATAGTTCTTCTGCCGTTCCGTCTCCATCCGCATCATACTCGTAAAACCCGTTATTATTGCTGTCAGAAGCTCCTGGTACTGTTGAAAATATATCTACTGGGTATGTAAATGTTTCTATGTTGTATGATTGTCTATAGTTGTGAGTTTCCATGTGCCTTCTATCGGGTAAGACATGCTTTCTGTTGTGCTGGATTCTGCTTGGGTACATGATACCGCTATAGTTGTAATTATAGGGATTAGCAAGATGCAGAGGAGATGATTTGTCTTTTTCATGACAAACCTCCGCATTCATTTGATTAAGTAATTATAGCACGTTTTTTTATTTTGTCCGGTTTGTACGGGTTCTACTATGTTGTTTTTTTGGCGATAAGCTTGTGTTTATCGGATTATAAACAGGCAGCCTAGCCTTTAAAGCGTTTTTCTGCTGTTATTTTTATTTCTTTGAGCATTATGCTGAGCTTTGAAAATTTATCCGGTTTTGTTTTTATGAGGTTTTCTATGTGTTTTACCGCATTTTTAAACTGTGTTTTATATTTTTTAAATGCAAATTTCTTAAGCAGCCAGGCTGCTCTTCTTGTGTATTTTGTTATCTCTGTCTTTTTTGTTTCCTTTTTTAAGATATCTATAATATGGTACAGCTCCTCTTCTCTGTCCTGACATATGCATATCTGGAGGTTGCTCTTTATTGTTTTAAGCTGCTTTATACTGAGGCAAGATAAGTCATCCGGTTCTTCCAAAAACAGGTGGAAGGACTTTGTTCTTATTGGTGGTAATGAGGGGTGCAATGTCACCTTATCCTCCTGTGTGTCAAAAAATCGTCCGATAAGCTGAGGGTTGTAACCTGCGGATAGCAGTTCTCTTATTTCCCGCATCAGTATATATTTCTCTATTGCATCAGGTGTGCTTATGCTTTTTCTGCCTTTTCTCAATACGCAGATGTACTCTGTTGTATGTGTTTTGCGGTTTATGCTTTGTTTTCCTCCTCTGTATTTCACATAAGGTGTGAGATGTATTTCTGTTTTTCCGTGTCTTCCTAGTATGTCCAGCATCTTTTTGTAGTGGATTATGCCGTCCGTATTGTAACTTATGAGGATGGTTCTTGCTTCTGTTTTTTCTATAAGTCTTTCCATAGCTTCTTCTGCTTTTTTTCTGGAGCAGTAGTCAGAGCGAGTTTCTTTCCAGTCTTCTCTTATGCCAGCTCTTACTTTGAGAGTTCCGTCTTCTTTTTTTTCTTCCGGTACTTCTGGTTTGTCCCATTTTGCTATTGTGTTGAGCATAAAATAATTGCTGCCGTACTGGTGGATAGTATACGGCGGGTCTATGTAGCATATGTCCGCGCTTATTTTTTCTGCTAGTTTCTCTGCATCCTGGCAGTATGTATATGCGGGGTAGGGGCTGTCTGCCAATACGGGATAGGGAAGTTTTATGGGAGCCAAAATTCTGCTGAGAGCATCTTTACCATGTCCTCCAAACCCCTTGTGAAAAGCCTTAAACACACCGGAGGTGTTTGCATGTTTTGCCGCTTGATAGTTGAGCAGTGATATCAACAGACTCTTTTCTTTTTTTTGTTCTTCCGACAGAGTCCAGCCCGGATACCATTCTTCTATTATTTCTCTTGCTGTATCAATAAACCTTGCATTGCGGGGTGTGTAGAACATCCTTTCTGTTCTGTAATCTGCCTCCATGCTTGCAGGTGCATAGTGCCTGCTGATATAAGGTTCTGCGGGTGTTTTTTTTTCTGCTATGTGGTTTATGGTATCTATAGCATTCTTTACACCGCCTTTTTCTGCAAAAAGATAAGGAAGCTCTCTTGTATTTATCTCAAGATATGCTTTGTTGGCAAGATATGAGTAGAACTCCCAGTCATTGGCATGCACTACAAAGCCCATCTTTTTTGCAAGCCTTGAGACTGCACCGGTTCCTGCAAAAAAATCTATAAAGCTGTGTGCATCTGTTTCTCTGGCATAATGGGATATTATCTTTGCCAGGAATGGAAGCAGTGAGCGTTTGTTGCCTATGTATGCTATAAGCTGGGTATTAAGGTAAGGCTCATTCTTTATCCCCGTCAGGAAGGTAGATGGCAAGGTTTTCATCGGTTTCAAAGACCTCCACCTTCCATATCGGAGTGTCGGGAATTTTCATTACCATTTGATTGTAAATATATGTTGCAATGAGCTCTGCGCTTGGATTGCCTTTAAAAAACTCGATGTCATTGAGATTTTTGTGGTCAAGCTCTTCTGTTACTTCTCGCAGGGCTTTCTTGAGTATACCAAAGTCAAGGAGCATTCCGCCCTCGTCAAGCTTGTCTCCCTGTGCGTATATTCTCACTTTATAGTTATGCCCGTGCAAGTTCTCGCACTTGCCGTGATAATTGCTCAAAAAATGTGCAGCTGCAAAACTTGCCTCTGCTCTTACCCGGTATATTGCGCTCATCTTGTATCCTTTTTAAAGTATTGATAGCATATATCCATGCATAAACTATTATCATCTTTGATTGATGTTCTCAATCCGCTTGAGACACATAATACTGGTTCTGTTGTAATAAGAGGTATAGCTTATGACTCCCGTGATGTAAAGGAAGGCTATGCCTTTTTTGCTCTGCCAGGGACACATACGGATGGCAAGCGTTTTATAGGTGCTGCAGTTGATGCTGGTGCTTCTCTTATTGTTTACCAGGGAGGGTTGGATAATATTCCAGAAGGAATAGCTTGGATAAAGGTTGCTGATGCAAGACGGGCAATGTCTGCGTTTTCTGCGGCGTTTTATGACAGGCCTTCTGAGAAGCTCAGAATAATAGGTGTTACCGGTACAGACGGGAAAAGTAGTACTTCTTACTATATATGGCAGCTCCTGCGCAGTCTTGGATATAAGTGTGGGATTATAACAACAGTGCTCTACTCCACGGGAGGTGATGCGGTGCCCAATCCTCTGCGTCAATCCTCACCGGAGGCGCCTTTTGTGCATGCTGCTCTTTATGATATGCTTCTGGAAGGTTGTGAGATAGCAGTTGTTGAATCTACTTCTCATGGTCTTTCTCCAAGAACCGCAAGACTTGCTGATGTTGCCTTTGATGCAGGGGTCTTTACCAATATCACCCATGAGCATCTTGAGTTTCACGGTAGCTTTGAAAACTATCTTTCTGATAAGGCAGAACTCTTTAGACGGCTTCCTGATTATGGTGCTGCGATAATCAACCTGGATGATAAGCAGTCTGCATATCTTGCAGAGCAGACAAAAGCGCGCAGGTTGTACTACTCTGCCTCAGGTAATAATAAGGCAGATCTTTGGGCAAAGGATATACATGGCAGTCTTGAGGGTACAGAGCTTGAGCTGCTTACAAACTCTCTAAGCAAAAAAATACGGCTTCCTCTGATTGGGGAGTTTAATGCTGATAATGTCATGGCAGCTGTTCTTGCGTGTAAGGAGATTACAGGTAAATCTATTGATACAATCATAGAGAAAAGTATGGAGCTTAAGTCGCTTGATGGCCGCATGCAGGCGATAAGATGTGGACAACCCTTTGGCGTAATTGTTGATTATGCTCATACTCCTGGAGCTTTTGAGCGCCTGTTTCCTTTTGTAAAGCGTTTTACGCACGGCAGAATCATTACTGTCTTTGGTTCTGCAGGTGAGAGGGATACAGAAAAGCGTCCCTGGCAGGGAAGTATTGCGGACCGTTATGCGGACATCATCATCTTGACTGATGAGGACCCTAGACTGGAAGACCGTATGGGCATACTGCGCGACATAGCGGAGGGCTGTACCAAGAAAAGCGAGGGTAAAGACCTGTTTCTAATCCCGGATAGAAAGAAGGCTATTGAGCATGCCTTTGGAATTGCGAAAAAGGGCGACCTTGTTCTTCTTCTTGGTAAGGGGCATGAGAAATCTATAGTAATGGCTGACGGGACTATTCCCTGGCACGAGGCAAAGGTCGCAGAAGAAATCCTGGCTTCTATGGGGTATAAGATATAAGCCCAACGTCAAAGCCTATGCCTCTCAGGGCAATCCAGGTAGAAAGACACGGCTTTGCCTGCCTGTGGCAAATACCTGACAAGCAGACAGGATAAATGCCTTTATTTTCTTCCGCCCGGAGGCAGCAGGGGACGCAGCTGCGTCCCCTGCGTTCGGTATAAAAAAGATTGACAAGCCTTTCTTTAGCTCATAGAATACGCCCATGAAACAAAATATTGCAATAATATACGGCGGACGTTCTGGAGAGCATGAGGTTTCCTGCGTATCCGCTGCATCAGTACTTGCCCATCTGGATAGAGAAAAATACGAACCTGTTCTTATAGGTGTTACTTATGATCTTGTATGGTATCTGCAGCAAGAGCCTGAGAGAAAAACAGAAAAGCTTCCGATAGTGGAAAGAGAGGAAAATATGGTATCTGTTGTCCCTGGAAGAGGGCTATATGTTGGAAGCAGAGCCTTAGATGTGTATTGTGCCTTTCCCCTGATACATGGGACGTATGGAGAGGATGGAACGTTGCAGGGGCTTCTGGAACATTCTGGGATACCATATGTTGGGACCAGCGTCCTTTGCAGTGCGATAGGTATGGATAAGGACAGGGCAAAGGCTGTGTGGATACAATCGGGACTTCCTGTGCTTCCATATCTGGTAATAAGAAAACAGGATTTGCCGCTTAAGCAGGAAAAGCATATAGAGATAGAGAGGCTGCTAAGCTATCCTCTCTTTGTAAAACCGGCAAGGGGTGGTTCGTCCGTGGGTATATCTAGAGCAGACAATAGACAGGAATTGGAGCAAGCTTGTTTGGAGGCTGTCAAGTATGATGATAAGCTTGTGATAGAGCAGGGGCTTAGTGGACGGGAGATAGAATGTGCGGTCTTGGGGCTGCATGATGAGATAACAGTATTTCCTGCGGGAGAAGTAGCAAGTACGCATACCTTTTATGATTATCAGTCCAAGTATCATGACCCGGATAGCGTAACTATCAGGATACCGGCAGCTTTGTCAGAAGAACAACACTGTCTTATCCAACAGCTTGCAAAGAAGGCATACCGGGCAATAGAGGGAGACGGGTTTGCTAGAGTGGATTTCTTCTTTGACGAGACGACCGGTGCTTTTTATATAAACGAAATCAACACACTTCCGGGATTTACCTCAGGAAGCATGTACGCAATGATGGCAGAAAAAGGTGGTATGGACTACAAAGACCTCATAAGCCATCTTGTAGAACTTGCCATAAAACGCCATACAGAAAAGCAAAATCTTTGTTATAAGTACCAATAGAATAACCGAACGGCAGGACTGCGCCCTTTAAGATGAATGGGAGAGAACGGCGCAGCCCTGCCTGCCTTTGGCAAATAAGAAGTGCAAGTATATGTACTTTTTGAAAAAAATTAGTTGTAGACATATAATATAGTAGTGAAAAAAAGGTTAACAATAGCTGTTTTTATACCTCAACTGCACTATTATTATCAAAATCATATATGGAGAAATGCCTGTAAGGCTGCAGAAAAAAAAGATGTAAACTTGCTTTTCTTTATAACCAATGAAATAAAGCCCAACTATTCCTATGCGTATATGTATAATTCGCTTTTCCCTTTGGTAAATAGCCCCAACATAGATGGAATCTTACTGGGGGCAAGTATGGGTACCTTTATCTCGGAAGAAGATTTATCCGAATTTATCAAAAGTATATCGGGAAAACCCATTGCGACATTTTCCTTCTCTTATGAGCCATATCCTGCTGCCCTGGTAGACGGAAAAGCTGGTATACGTCAGGCAGTAGAACATCTTATTTATGAACACAATGTAAGAGAAATAGCCTTTGTTTGTGGCCCAGATACCAATCCTGAAGCAAGAGAAAGATATCAGGCATATTGGGAAACTATAGAAAAAGCAGGACTTAAACCAAGAAAAGAGCTTGTGTTGCAGGGAACATTTCTTAGACAAAGTGGATATCAAGCATCAGTAGAACTCTTAGAAAGAAGAAAATTAAAACCCGAGGCTATAATTTGTGCTAATGATGAGATGGCATTTGGTGTTATGGACTTTTTATACGAAAAGGATATAAAAGTACCGGAAGATATAAAAATAATTGGCTTTGATAATCTGGAGGAGAGCAGATATGTTTATCCATCACTGAGTACAGTAGCTCAGCCATTTGAAGCATTGATGGATGCTGCTCTTGACAAACTTGTCAATTTTATCAGAGGAGAAGAACAGGAGAGAGTTTCTGTATTCCCAACGCGTTTTATTCCCAGAGAATCTTGTGGATGCGGAGAAGATAAAGAACTAGAAAGATATATAGGTGATTCCAACTGGATAACGGGAGATGAGATATCTATTATAAAACCGCTCTCAAGTCATTCTCCAGAAGAACTGTATGCTTATAAAAAAGAATTAAAAGAAGCATTAATAGCAGCAAAACAAAAAGAAAATGCCGGCAAATATATGACTGATTTTTTGACAGAGTATATGAAGTTCTTATTTTCCAGAGAAATAAACCCTTTGCCTTTTCTAGTTGCAACATTTTCTGTTTTAAATGATATGCTAAGAAATTCCTTATTATCCACTAAGGAATATGATTTTTTCTTATTTATTGTCCGCTTTGTTTTTAGCGATTTTTATAGGAAATTGTCCAATAAAAATAATCTTATGATACGCACAGAGAGAGTCAGTCTTGGTTTCTTTGTACACGATATAGCAGCTTCACTTGATTTTTCGGAGCTTCGCTCTGTTTTGGCAAAGGGGCTTATTGAGTTTTCCATATCTGATTGTTTTATTGCCCTTTACAATGGACCCGTGCAATGGGATGGCAATTTAAAATGGACTTTGCCTGACACAGCTACTGTAATATTCGATTATCATAGAGGACAGATTGTTGCTCAAGATAGATTGATTAATAGAGAAGAATATATTCCCTCACATTTTTTTGATAATGTACGATCTTCAGGGGCTATTTTCCCCATAGTATATCGTGACCAGTGCTTTGGCTATATTGTTTTTTCTCCGCTTCCCCGGGATGAAATACTTCTTGATTCTATTCATAAAAACATTTCTTCCGCTATAAAAGCTTGTTTGCTCATAAAAGAAGTCAATGAGGGAAAAGAAAGGATAATAGAAGCCAATAAAAAACTTGAAGAACTATCCATAACAGACGAGCAGACAGGAGTATACAACAGGAGAGGTTTTTTTTCTGTATCTGATCATCTTATTGCTTCTGCAAAAAGAAGAAAAAAACAAGTGGTAGTATTTTTCTTTGACCTTAACTGGCTTAAAGATATAAACGATACATTTGGTCACGCAGAGGGGGACTATGCGATAAGGATAGTATCCGATACGCTTAAGAAAACATTTAGAGCTACAGACATAATTGGCCGTTTTGGAGGCGACGAGTTTGTTGTCCTTTCTGTTGATTGTGAGGTATTCGAAGCCTCTGCAATAGCAAAAAGAGTTGACAGTAAGCTGGAAGAGTTTAACAGAAACTCAGGAAAACCATACATATTATCTGTCTCATATGGTACGGCAAGCATGCTTGTCAATAAAGCCTTTGACCTTGAGGAACTTATCGATAAAGCAGACATGGAGCTATATGCTTACAAAAAAGCTTTTAAAGAAAAATACCAATCATGTCTAAAGAGTGCTTATTAGCCTTGTTGTAACGCATGATATTGGGACTAAGTGGATATGTCAAAAAATAATAACCGAACGGCAGGACTGCGCCCTTTAAGATGGATGGGAGAGAACGGCGCAGCCCTGCCAGCCTTTGGCAAATAAGAAGCATAGTAAATTTTGAAAAACCTTCTGTATTTAAGAATATTATTTAATCCAAAGTTGTATAATTGCAAAAACAGATAAAAGTGTACAACTATATGTTTCCCAAATTCCCTTTGCTTTGTGGTATCCCAATTTTCTTCTGGAGATAATTCATATCACATATTTATTAGTTTTATTAGGAAGTTATAAAAATAGATAACAACTAAAATTCCTTGACAAGAATAAAATCAGTGATATAATGAAACCATGTTTCATTATTGAAACAGAAATATTTTATTTTTAGGAGGATAGTGTATGGCAAAAAAAATCGCATGTATCGGCATCTTGGTGTTGCTCGTAGCTACCCTGGGCTTTTCTGCTGATCTCAAGGTAAAATTACAGGCCAGAGCAAGTTCCGAGCTTTTCAAGAATGTCGATGGGGAACCAACAGAAATGATGGGCTTAGGTGACATATCAAGGACAGATTCTTTGACATTTGAGTTTAAAGATGAGAATGCAGGGGCATATGCCCAGTTGTATCTCTACTCTCTAACTGATTCTAAAACTACAGCTCCTTATATCTATGACTATTACGGTTGGATGAAGTTTGGGGATCTTAAACTTACAGCAGGTAACTGGGATAATCGCTATGCCAACAGGGTTACTAAAGATGGAAGTAACTTTGGCCAGCTCTGGGATCTAAAGTATGGTCCTATAAAATATAGTAGTGGCAAGGAAGCAGGTGTTAATCTTGATACAGAGTCAGATCACCTCAATCCCTGGTATATAACCACAGTTGCAGATTACAGCATAAGCGATTTTACACTCAGCCTTTCTACAGGAAATGGTACTACAGCCGATTCCAATGGTTATGATTATACGGACTATGATATAAGGGATTATTTTGGTGTAAGAGCAGCATACAATAAGGACGGTCTTATAAAAACTAATACAACATTCATAATGAATGGAGAGAATAATGCCAGACTAGGTGTGTTTGTAGAGCCTCTTATGGTTGATAATCTTACTCTAGTAGTTGGTTATTCTGGTAAGCTTGATCTTGCAGCGGATTCTACTGACAGCCTTTCTGCAATAGAGCTTCGCGCCCGCTATGCTATAGATAAGCTTGCCATTACATCTCACAATAATGTGACGATAGGGGACAGGGATCTTAGAATATACAATATGGTCAACGTGGCTTATGAGATCAACGATATGATAAAGCCCTGTCTGCTTATTGCCAATGGTAATTTCTCCGGTGACAATGCTTCCACAAAAACCAATGTAACCACAATCAAGCCTGGTGTTACATTTACTGCGCAGAGTAATGCAACAATAGATGTTGCTCTCAGAGTGGATATTGAGACTCCTGACGGTGGAGAGAGTACAACAACCATAAGCATGCCTGTTGTGTTCCGTGTTAAGTTCTCCAACTAATGACATAGTTGTATCTCCCGAAGCAATGCTTCGGGAGCCTATTTATGTATGATTAATTTACATATGGTAGGAAGCATTTATGATAAGAAAAAAAGTGATGACCGTGTTGAGCGTGGTGTTTTTGCTTGTAGGCAATGGATATGCCCTTGACTATCCTATTGTTCATACAGGTATAACAAAATGGTACGATGATAAAGGAGAGATCTCTGCTCCCTCGCAGGGCAAGGATTTTTACGGCCAGGATGCGGATTATAGAGAAAATATGCCACGTTACAAAGATAACGGTGATGGGACTGTTACGGATCTTGTTACCGGTCTTATGTGGGAAGCTGATATGGGAGAGAAAATGACTTTTGATGAAGCTCAAGAAAAAGCAAAAACATCCCGTCTTGGTGGCTATGACGACTGGAGAATTCCTACTATAAAAGAGCTGTATTCCCTTATAAACTATTCTGGCAGAGTTATGGGGGACAGAGCTATAGATATGTTTATCGATACAAGATATTTTAAGCAACCCATAGGGGATGTGAAAAAAGGAGAAAGAGAGATAGATGCTCAGACCTGGTCTGCTACAGAGTATGTGGGAAAAACCATGAGAGGAGCTGAGACCGTATTTGGGGTAAATTTTGTGGATGGTAGAATAAAGGGGTATCCCAAGTATGATCCCAGAACAGGTAAACCCAATAAGATGTACTTTAGGCTTGTCAGAGGAAATCCTGACTACGGCAAGAATCGCTTTATTGACAATGGGGACGGGACAATATCCGATCTTGCCACCGGGTTGATGTGGCAAAAAGCGGATTCTGGAAGAGGAATGGACTGGGAAGATGCTCTAAGGTATGCACAGGAACTTGAGCTCGCAGGTTACAAGGACTGGAGACTCCCAAGTGCCAAGGAGCTTCAGAGTATTGTTGACTATACCCGAGCCCCTTCTGTTACCAATACTGCGGCAATAGATCCAGTTTTTGATATATCCACATTTATAGATCCTAGGGGAAAAAGAGATTATCCGTTTTTTTGGACGGCTACTACATTATTGGACGGGCCAAGACCCGGGAATATGGCAGTATATGTTTGCTTTGGTACTGCTCTTGGTAAGATGAGAGGACAGCTTATGGATGTCCATGGTGCCGGTGCTGTAAGAAGTGATCCCAAAAGTGGTGATAAAAGAGAATACCCAAAATATTTTGGTCCACAGGGTGATGTTCAATATGTGTATAATTATGTTAGATGTGTGAGGACTATCCGATGATTATATTTGACAAAAATCACTGGGGGTGGATTGTTTCTCTTCTGATTATTCTATTTGCTTCTTTAAGTGTCTGGGCAGAAGAAGGGGGTTTTAAACTTAGGATACTTGGTTCTGGTGGGCCTGGATCAACCCAGTTTAGAAATGAGCCTGCTGTGCTTATAGAAAATGGCTCAGATTTTGTATTGGTTGATATGGGTAATGGCACTTGGGAGACTCTTAAGAAATTGGGTATCAAAACCTCGGATATAGATGCTTTTTTCTTTACCCATCACCATATGGATCATGATCAGGAATTTATTCCTATCTTTCTTTCTTCTTATTTTGGTAGAGAATCTTCTCTTTCCGCAGTAGTAGGGACAGCAGGTACCGGGGAGCTTGTAGACTTTGTTCTTTCTTTTTACAAGGATGATCTCCTGTATCGTCTTTCGTCTATAAAAAAGCAGAGAATCGAAGAAATATCCCGTCCAGAAGTCAGAGAAGTGCATGGCGGAGAAGAATTTTCTCTCTTGTCTTTTACGATTAAAACAGCAGCTGTTAACCATACTATAGAAACAGTTGCTTATCGTTTTGAAGCCAATGGAAAAACCTTGGTTATATCCGGTGATTTGTATTATTCTCCTGGTCTTGTACAATTAGCAAAGGATGCTGATATATTGGTCTTGGATGCTGGAGGCATTCTCTCCACGGCAAACAATAGCAAGAAAAATTACCAATCTAATAAAAATAAAAAGTTAAAGTCCCCTGAGAGTAAAGTCAGGTCTCATTCTACAAGTGAAGAAATAGTCCGTATGGTGGAAGAATCAACTCCAAAGCTAGTAGTTCTTACCCATCTTCCTGATCGCAAGGTAGAGCTTGAGGATATAAAGCTGCTTTTTCCAGAATCTGTTAGAAACAATATTATGCTTGCAGAAGATATGCTTGAGCTTTATGTAGGGAAGAGTAAAAGTGCATATTAATGTTCGCTGCTACGGCGGCGGATCATCCATAGCCTCAGGCCAGGGTTTTCCTGGCCTTTTTTTAAAACAAAAAACTTGACACCTCCTATATCCGTGCTAAAATGAAATATAATTTCATTTTTGGAGGTGTTTATGAAACACAAAATTCTTATTATTTCTATGGCTTTGTTAATGTTTTTTCTTACAGCCTGTTCCAGTACAACCGGTTCTTCTGAGGCTTCTACGGATACTACTGGTACTACTACAAGTAGCCTAACCCTTTCTTTTAGTACTGATTTTGAGAGTGATACTCTGGGAAGTACTTTGCCCACTGGCTTTTATTCTGGCAGTTTTGCTGATGCTACTGTAGTCTCTAGCAATGACGGCTATCCTGCCCATGGTGGTGCTCAGTCCATACAGTTGGGAGATACTAGTGCTAGTAGTAACTCCAAGCTCGTTAGAATCCTGGATGGGGGAAGCTCCACATCCACTGCTACACTGTATACTGCAGGAAGGATAAAGTTCTATGCTTATCTTGATGCAGAATGTGGTGTGCAAAATAATTCTAACACAGCCGAAGATGAGACACAGGAGAATCTGTATCTTACACTGTATAATAATGGTACTTCTAGTGGCAATAGAGTTATAGACATCCGATTGGAGGCTAGCACTTTAAAATTGCAGCATAGGACAGGAGCTCCAACAGGTGATCTTACCTATGTGGATGAGACTAATGCTGTTTTTAACCTTGAAAATTGGAATGAGATACAAATTGAGTGGGATGACAGTCAGTATTACATAACTTTTAATGGAACTCAATATGGCCCCTACGATCTTTTGCAGACGGGCGGTGTTGGTAATGCATACTTTAAGTTTGGTCAAAGTGGTCTTGTTACTACTGCCAAGGCCTATGTCGATGATATAGAAATATATAACTAGTGTGGAGTTATACCTCCCTAAGGGTTATGCGTGTGCTCTAAGAGCATACGCATTTTTTCTAAATCCATTGTTATTAGAAATTGGTTGTAAATGTGCTTGATCAGGGAGGGTAGGTTTATTAGGAGGTTATATTATGTTGTTTTTTAAAAATAGCAAAATCAGTAGGTGGTTTGCTTATGTGAGCTTGTGGGCTATGCTTGTTACATTTTTTTCCTGTAACAATCCCTCTTTGTCCGAAGTTGTATCGGATTCTGGAGATACGGTAGAAATAACTGATGGTTTTGATGATGCTACTGGTTCTCTTCCTTCTACATGGACTTCTGTTGGTGGGTCTTGGCAGATTGTGGAGGAAGGTGATAACAAGGTTTTACAGGGCACCGATACTAGCACTGCATTTTTATATAGAAATGATATAATTGCTACGGACTTTGAGGTAGAAGCGAGGGTGAAGTTAACAGCTAGCGGTTATGTCGGAGTGATAGCCCGTTATATGGATTCTAAAAACTATGCTGCTTTGCATTTTAAATCTGATGGAACGCTTAAGCTGTTTGTAAAATACAATAACTCGGAAGTAGCAAGTGATAGCTATAAGTTAGCTAATTTTTCAAAGGATACCTATTATACTATAAAGTTGATAGTCAGTGGGGATGAATACAGGGGATCTGTGGATGGTACTGAGTATGTAAGCCTAACTGACTCTTCTCCCATTGCAAAATATGCAGGTCTATATATGTATAATGATACTGTATATTTTGATGATGTCCACATAAGTGCTTCTGGAGACGGAAGTGTTCCTTCTGATTCTGGTAGTTCGGATTCTTCTGGGACAAGCTCAGATGACACATCAGGTACGACAACTGTGGAACCGTTAGAAATAGAAGATACTACAGTTATAGTTTCTAGTGTTTCCGAGCTTAATTCTGCAATAAGCAATATGAAGGCAGGACACACAATCCTTTTTACTGGTACAGGGATTTTTACTGATAGTGTATATTCTATTTCTGATAAGATAGCGTCTGCAGAGCACCCGGTAATAATAAAGTGTGATCCTATAGGTGGAGCTACTTTTACAAAAGGGATTACCATAAAGAATAGTGAGTATATTACAATACAAGGTTTTAATTTTGCAGGAGATGATGCCTATACTTTTATAAAGATATCTCAGAGTAAAAATATAAGGATATTGGATAATTCTTTTGATCATTCTGCTGCAACAAGTGCAAAAAAGACCATTGTTCTTGCAGGAAATTTGACAGACAGTGTTGAGATTGCCTATAACGATTTTAAAAATAAAGATTGTCAGGGCGGATATATAACAACAGAATATTATGACGAATCCGATGGCACAGGTATCGCAACCAATACATGGATACATCATAACTATTTTTATAACATAAAATATGCAGGTTCTGACTCCGATAGAGAAGCAATAGCCTTTGGAGATAATGAATCCAGAGATATAGAGACAAACAACATAGTGGAATACAACCTCTTTGAAGATTGTGATGGTGAAAATGAGATAATAACAGTAAAAACATCAAAAGTTACAATTAGGTATAATACTTTTAAAAATTGTTATGGTAATGTTAGTCTTAGATTTGGTAACAATCATGAGGTCTATGGAAACTTTTTCTACGGAGAAGGTTCTACTTCCGAAGCCGATGGACTCAACTATGAAACCGGTGGTATAAGGATCTATGGCTCTAATCAAAAAGTTTATAACAACTATATGTATAATCTTACCGGGACATCAGGCTATCGTATGCCTATTATCATAGATGGAGGTAGCGGAGATCATTATAAGGTGCAGGACTCCATAATTGCTTTTAACACGATTGTGGACTGTGTTCAGGGAATAGGACTAGGAGTCAATTATTCTGCTCCTCCGCTAAACAATACTATTGCCAATAACATAATTACGGGTTTTAACGGACAGCTTGTTACTATCACCTATGGAGATGTTTCTAATACTTGGGAAGGCAACATAGTATATGCAAAGGCCGGAGCAAGTGCAGGAGATATCCCGACAGCTAATAATAGCACTACAATAGAACCCGTTTTTACGGGGACTGCTCCTTTTTATAAATTGGCAAATAGTTTTTCTGCTTATGGTGATTATAGTGCTATCCTTACAGATGACATAGAAGGTGGCATGAGGACAGTTCCTTATGATGTCGGATGTGATCAATACGGAGTCTCAGGAGATAGAACATATCTCACTCCTGATGATGTAGGAGTAAGGGGATAATGTACTCTGATCTACATCTTGCTTCCCAACAGAAATTTTTGAAATAAAGAAAGGGGAGGTGATGTGATATGAGATAACTTGGCTATGTGTAATCATCTAAACTGCAGCATATAGGCTTTTATATATAGCCTATATTGTTGTCAAATAAGAGAGTTCTCTTTACGAGAAAATAGATATCAACAGTGAAGGAGATTATCATGAAGAAGGGTTTTTATGCAATACTTATAACGAGTATAATTTTATTAGCTTTTTCTATTGTTGGATGTAACATTGGTGTTTCTTCTGTAGCGGATGATATTATAGAAGGGATATCTCGTTCTAGTTCTGGTACAACTTATTATGTTTTGCAGGCATATGATGGTAAGTATGCAAAGCTAAACTCCAGCGGTAAGCTTGCGACTACAGAATCTGATATTTCTACGGCTTTGCAGTTTGAGAAGATAGCATCAGGGTCCGGTTATGTATGGAAGATAAAGGATTCTGACAGTTATCTTTCTGTATCAAGCAAGCGGATAGTAGAAGGAAGCACAGCATCAGTCTATGTGGAATCCGATGCTTCTGATGGATGGATATACATAAAGAGCGGCTCTTATTATCTAAAAGATATGGGAGACGAAGTTGGAGTAAATTCCAGTGGAGGTCAGACTTATAACTACTATAAGCTTGTTGAGGTTAGCTCAAGTGGTACTTCTGGGGATTCTTCAGATACTTCTTCTGGTGATACCTCTGATTCTGTATATCCTTATGATGTTCTTGGACTTCAAAATTGGAAATTAAATTGTTTTACTGGCTCTGTAAGCGATCCTGATTATCAGGATTATTATACTACAAAATCTCCGTATTTGCAGACATTTTCCAGTTCTTATTGGTTCTGGACAGATGGGACTTGGGTTTATTTTAGACCATATGCAGGTTATCCTACCACTTCTAGCAAAACAGGTAATCCGCGCGTAGAATTGAGAGAAATGACTAGTGATGGAAGTGATGAAATTTCATGGGATCTTACAAGTAGCAGTGAAGTACATACGATGGAATGGATTGCTAAGATTACAAGATTGCCAAGTTCTGGTAAACTGTGTTTTGGTCAGATACATTCTACATATGACAGTTATGATGATATCATCCGCATACAGGTAAGAGGTGATGCGGATCAGACTTCCGGGACTGTTACAATGTATGTGATGGGGTATGTCGTAGACGATAATGCTGACGATATAGGCAGCTATACACTTGGAGATGAGATTCATCTTAAACTGGTAGCTACAAACAAGACAGTTACTTTATATAAGGTTAGCAGTAGCGGTTCTCTTACAAAGCTTAAAAGTTATTCTGGTATTGGATCCACTGGTAATTATTTTAAAGCAGGTAATTACCTACAGTCCATGAAAGGTAAATCTTATTCTTCTGATGACTATGGTGTTGTAGGAATAAGATATCTCAAAGTAACTCATGATTGATTAAAGTAATATCTTGCACTTCCTAGATTTGAATCTGGGAAGTGCTTATTACTGTAATTCTATGGGATTCTACACATTATTTTAATCTTTGAGTGCCTTATATCTCTACTTATCTTATTTTTAAGTTATTTTTTATGGACAAAAATCTTTTTGATATGTATTATAAAATTTTAATGATAAAATATGACACTATAAGTCTGTGATAATGAGTATGGTACAGGCTGAGTAAGGGGTGTTGCAAAATCAATTTAAGAGGTATTTTGATTTATGAGTGATATAAAAAAAATAAATGCAGTAGATAGGGCTTTTATAATATTGGAAAAATTGTCCGTGCTTTCCTATGCTACGCTGGAGGATATTGCAAGAGAAACAAGACTGGCAAAAGCTACAGTATACAGATTTTTGCAGACATTGAGACAATTGGGATATGTAAAAAAAGGAGATGGTGATTTATGGTATCTTACTTTAAAGTTGTTTTCTGTAGGCTCAAGGGGCTTGGAGCATGTTGAGCTCACAAATGTGGCGAGACCGATATGTGAGAAACTATCAAGACTACTTGGAGAAACAGTTCATCTAGGGATACTTGATGGTACAGAAGCTGTTTATGTTCTTAAAATAGAGTCCAAGTATAGTCTTAGAATGCATTCTAGGGTTGGGAAACATATTCCACTGTATTGTACTGCAATAGGTAAGGTCTTATTGGCTTTTATGGATGATAAATGCCTTGCAGGTATGTTAAATAAAATAAAAATAAGATCTTTTACTGTAAATACAAAGAAAGATATAGATTCTATAAAACAGGAATTGGACGATATAAAGAGCAAAGGATATGCCGAAGATAGGGAAGAGTATGAAGAAGGAATAAGATGTATTTCTTGTCCTATATTTGATTTTGAGGATAAGATTATAGCTGCTATAAGTGTATCCTGGCCTGTTTTTAGATTTGATGATAAACAAGTAAATTTTTATCTTAGCGAAATTAAAAAAGCAGCTTCCGAAATAAGCAGCATTATGGGTTATATGCTGACAGAATAACCTTTTATCTTGCTAACCATCCTCCGTCTACTGCTAAGGTGTGTCCGTTGACATAGTCGGAAGCCTCGGATGCAAGAAATACCACTGCACCTGCTAAATCTTCCGGAGTTCCCCATCGTCCTGCAGGTATTCTATCCGATATTTCTCTATTTCTTTTTGAATCTTTTCTGATGGGGCTTGTAATGTCCGTTATCATGTATCCCGGTGCTATCGCATTTACATTTATGTTGTATTGTGCCCATTCGTTTGCCAATGCCATTGTAAGACCTTTTACAGCACTTTTGCTTGCTGTATAAGCAGCCACATTGATACCGCCTTGGAAACTAAGCATGCTTGCTATATTTATTATTTTGCCTTTTTTATTTTCTTTTATTATATATCTTGCAAAAGCTTGACTAAGGAAGAATAAGGTTCTCAAATTTATGTTAATTACATCATCCCAGTCTTTTTCTGAGAAATAGAGTGCTTGGCTCCTTCTTGTTATACCTGCATTATTAATGAGAATATCTATTTGCCCATAGTGGTCAATAGTTTTTGATATTATTTGGGAAACAGGCTCTGTTGAAGATAAATCTGCCTTTATGTATAAGAATTGCCTGCCTGTTTCTTGCACAAGTTTCCCTGTTATCGGAGCCGAATCAGAGGAGCTTATTCCCACTATGTCTGCTCCGGCTTTTGCCAGGGCAAGTGCCATGCCTTGTCCCAATCCTCTAGAGCATCCGGTTACTATAGCAACCTTATTGTCGAGTCTAAATTTATCAATAATTTCATTCATGATTTTGTTGTGTTAATATGATTTATTTTTTTTAAAGGAGGGAGTAAAAATTAAAAACTATTTGATGTTCGGAGCATACCATGATTTTTACTCCCTCTTGTATTAATATATTATGTTTTAGCGTTGAACTCTTCCTGAACCATCTCCTTTCATTAGAGTATCTATTTCTGAGAGTTTTGTAAGATTAAAATCTCCGTATATTGAATGCTTGAGTGCAGATGCTGCTGTTGCAAAGTTGATGATTTTTTCTGTATCATCTCCAAAGTTATTGAGAGCATATATCAATCCTGCAGAGAAGCTGTCTCCTCCTCCTACTCTGTCAACTATGTTGGTGATCTCGTATTTTCTTGAGATTGTCATTCCTTTTGAGCTGATCAGTACTGATGACCAGCTGTTATAGTCCGCAGAATGGCTTTCTCTAAGTGTTATGGCAAGATATTTTATGTTGGGATAGGTGGACAGTACTTTTTGTCCGAGTGTTTTGTATGCATCATAATTGAGGCTGCCACTTGTCACATCTATTCCTTCTACTTCTATTCCTAGACATTTCTGTATGTCTTCTTCGTTGGCAATTATTATATCCGCATGGCTTGCGAGTTTGCTCATAACCTCAGTAGGCTTTTTACCATAATTCCATAGTTTTTTACGGTAGTTTAGGTCTATGGATACACTGCAGTTGTGTTTTTTTGCTTCCTGAACTGCAGTCAGTGATGTGTCTGCAGTGGATTGTGACAGGGCTGGTGTGATGCCTGTGATATGAAACCATTTTGCATCGCTAAATATTTTTTCCCAGTCAAAGTCATCTGGTTTTACTTGTGATATACATGTATTGTCCCTATCGTATACAACGTTACTGGGGCGCTGGTTTGCACCTCTTTCAAGGAAGTATATCCCCATTCTGCCTTTTTCTCTTTTTATGTATGATGTGTCTACTCCATATTTCATAAGTTCTCTTATGGCAGCATCTCCTATGCTGTTGTCAGGTAAGGCAGATACAAAGCTTGCTTTTTCTCCCAGAATTGAGAGTGAAACAGCCACATTAGCTTCTCCTCCGCCAAATGTGGCTTCCAGCATAGGGGATTGAAAGAGTCTCTGGTGTTCTGGAGATTTTAGTCTCAGCATTATCTCGCCAAATGTTATGATTTTATTTCCCATGTTTTTACTCCTTCTAGTGATGTTAACTTATTATTACTCTCTACTGATAAAATGTCAATTGTTTTGAAACAACGTTTCATTTTTTTGAGGGTATTCCAAAATCTTTGTCTTGCAAAGGGATGTCAAAAGTATATTAGGATGTATGGTTATTGGGGTATATGGGGTATTTTTTGAGCATGAATTTTCTAGACAGGCTGATTTTTTACCACATAGAATTATGCTTTGTATAATTAGTGATAAAAATTTACTTGGGAACAGGTTTGATAAAGAGATGGATGAGTATAAAAAATTGGTTTTTTCACCAGTGGTCAAAGGAGCTTATCCTCTCAAGAGGGTATCTGTCGGGTCTTATAGGTGTTTCTGCAGGGTGACCTACAAGAAGAAGTGCTACAACTCTCATGGAATAAGGTACGGTTAGATAGTATTTTATTTGTTCTTCATCAAAGCTTGTGACTATGCATGTGCCCAGGCCTTCGTGTACGGCTTGGAGCATCATTTGTGTCATTGCTATGCTTATGTCTATGGGGTATGATAACTGTCCGTTGGGCATTTTGTACTCTATGTTGGTTGTGCATCCTGCTATGATGAGTGGTGCCGCGCCTACGTATTCTTGATTATAGGCTGCTTCCTGTATTTTTTTTCTCATAGTGTCTTTTTGTATTGCTATGAATCTCCATGCCTGCCTGTTTTTGGCTGATGGTGCCAATCGTCCTGCTTCTAATATTCTTAGTACTGTGTCTTTTTCTATGGGTTCTGGTAAGAACTTCCTTATGCTGACTCTGTTTTTTATTTCTTCCATTAGATGCATAGGCCCCTCCCTTGTACTTTTTTGTTGTATTATATCTGTTTTTTGTATGTTGTTAAAGGTGGTAGTTTTCCCTCTGTGTTTTTCTTTTATGTGCCATAGGCATGATTGCCCGTATGGTTTACTTTTGTTTTTGCTGCGGGCAATCCGTTCGGTATTATGGTTTTTTAATGGGGTTTTGAATTTGCATCCTGTTTTTTTGTGTCTTATACTTTAGATAAGTAAGATTATTTTAAGGAGCTGCTTATGAGGTTTGGCGAGTTTCTTGTGAGCAGGGGGTATGTCACTGATGAGCAGGTAGAGACTGCACTTATGATTCAGCAGGAGAGGGAAGAGAATGAGCATGTGAGGGTAAAGGTGGGGGAGGTCCTTGTTGCTATTTATGCGATAAGTCATGATAAGTTGAGAAAGGCTTTAAAGGAGTTTGAGGATGCCGGGCTTATGGTCCGGTAGGTGATTTCTTATGGCGCCCCTTATGGGGCGTTTTTTTGTGTTTGTTTTGTTATCGATAACAAAATTTTCTTGACATATTGGATATTTGGGGTGAAAATATACTGTCAATGATATCGATAACAATTTTGGAGGATTTATGAAGGGTCTTAGAAATGCTTTGTTTGCAGGCAGGTTGCTTGTGCTTGCTGTTTTGCTGGCTGTAGGGTGTCAGAATCCTGCAAGTAGTTCTGACAGTTCGGAGGCGACTCCTACTCCGACTCCCACACCGACTAGCACTGTCATAAGTGGCAACGGTGATTTTTCTGAGCCGCTTTCTACTGCCGAGCCTGATGCAGATGGCAATCTTGATACTGGTGGCAGTTGGGCATTGTATGTTAATAGTGGTGGAGCGGCTACCGCAGATGTTACAAGCAATCAGCTTGCGGTTACAGTTACCAATGCTGGTACAGCTCAGTGGTCTGTGCAACTGTTGCAGGCTCCCATAACTGTAGAGGAAAATGGTATTTATCATGTGTCGTTTGATGCTGCTGCTTCTGCGGATGGAATGCAGGTAATACTTAAGGTTGGTGGTACAGCGGGTGTAAGCTGGCAGGCTTATCATCAGGAGACTTTTACGCTCTCTACTACGATGACTACCTATACTGCTGATTTTACCATGACTGGTTCTACTGATAATCAGGCTCGTTTTGAGTTCTGGTTTCAAAATACTGGAAGCTATACTCTGGATAATGTTTCTCTTACCAGAACAGGCACGTATTCAAGTAACGAGGGAACTCTCACAGAAACCGATGAAGATGCGGTCGAAAACTGGCAGCTTGTTTGGAGTGATGAGTTTGACGGGACAAGTCTGGATACCACATATTGGTCATACGAGATTGGAAACGGGCAGGCTCAGGGCATACCTGGCTGGGGTAATAATGAGCTTGAGTATTATCAGCAGAACAATGTTTCTGTTTCCGGTGGTTATCTTACCATAGAGGCCAGAAACGAGACTGTTACTGATTCTTATGGTTCTTACAATTATACATCCGGTAAAATTGTAACCAAGGATAAGTTTGATTTTACTTATGGTCGTGTTGAGATACGTGCAAAGCTGCCCAAAGGACAGGGAATATGGCCCGCTCTTTGGATGCTTGGTGCGGATATAGATACCAATGCATGGCCCAATTGTGGTGAAATAGATATAATGGAGCTAATAGGTAGTCAGCCAGAGGTTATTCATGGTACTATTCATGGCCCTATAAGTGGCGGCTCTGGAGTAGGTTCTGGTTATACCCTTACTTCCGGCGATTTCTCAGATGATTTCCATGTATTTGCCATGGAGTGGGATGATGATGAAGTGGAGTTCTATGTGGATGATATACTCTTCCATGTTGTCAACAAAAACGAAATACTGTCAGATTGGGTATTTGACCATGCTTTCTATTTTATTTTTAATGTTGCTGTTGGCGGCTCATGGCCAGGTGATCCTGATGCAACAACTGTTTTTCCACAGCAGATGCAGGTTGACTACATAAGAGTATATGAGGATATAAATCCCGATACTATAAGTGGTCAGGAGGTATGGGACTGTGATTACGAAAAAACGTGGACACCTCCCGCAGAGCCTGCTCCTACTGTAACCCAAGTTACTGCAACAGACGATACAGAATACTACCTGCTAAACCCGGATTCCAACCTGACAGATGCAACAATAGGTTGGAACAACACTTCCTACGACGGAGACATCACACCGGACGTGTGGGGAAGCGGTTCTAGCTACGATCCTAATGCAACATACTCAGGAGAAGACTGCTTTGATATAACAGGTGGTTACGGCTGGGGAGGACTCTTTAGCGTGCTTGCCTTTATGGGCGACCTCTACGGTGGAACCAATCCTGCCGATTTTCCTGTAGATGTAAGCACCTACACAAATATAGTAGTAAGAATTGCGCTCAAATCCACACCGAATGATATAAGAATCAAGCTTGCCGGCTCAGAGAAAGAAATCAGCGTTGCATCCTACTTTGATCTCAATGACACTACCAACTGGCAGGAAGCAACGATACCGTTAAGTGTGTTTGGCACACAAGCAGAACTTGCAGGAACGACACAAGTTGCAGTATTTATGCCGGGAGGGAACGGTTATTACCTATCCAAGCTTGGATTTATATATCAATAATAAAAATATCCTATACCGAACGGCTGCCGCAGTTGCGGCAGCCTTTTGTTTGCATATTATAATTTATATTATTATAATCATCTGATAAGAGGAGGCATTATGAAAATAAAAATAAAGATAAGTTTATATCTATTTATGTTTGCATTCTTTAATTTGTTTGTCTTTGCTGGAGGGGCAAAAGAGACTGCAGAGACCAAAGAAGAGAAAAAGCCTGAGGTTGTGTATGAAAAGCTTTTTAAACAAGTTTCTGGTAACTCCGATTTTTCCATGCCGTTTTCTGATGCAAGTCCGGATGCCAGCGGAGCTTTTGACTCTGCAGAGAGCTGGATATTCTATACCAACACAGGTGGAGAGGGCAATGCTACAATAGAGGACGGTGTTGCAGTCATAGACGTTACCAAGAAAGGTATGCAGCCATGGGCAGTACAGCTCTTGCAGTCACCGATAAAATTGGATAAAGGTGGAACATATAAGCTTGTTTTTGATGCAGCATCAGAATCCGACGGTATGGGGATAATGGTAAAAGTCGGAGCAACGGGAAAACGCTCTTGGGTTGCTTATATGCAGCAGGATTTTAAGCTTGGGACAGAGATGAAAACATACAACATAAGCTTTGATATGCTCAAGGATACAGATGGAAATGCAAGGCTTGAGATGTGGTTTCTCGATGAAGGAAAATACAGAGTAGATAATTTTAAGCTTATCAAAGTAGGTCAGAAAAAGGATATGCCCGTAGAGGGTACTCTTACGGAAGAAGATGAGGATAAGGTAGAAGATTGGCAGCTTGCATGGAGTGATGAGTTTGACGGTCCTGAGATTGATAGAGACATCTGGGTTTTTGAAACAGGAAATGGTGCCAATGGCTGGGGAAACAACGAGTTGGAATATTATAAAGAAGAGAATGCCTTTATAGAGGATGGAATGCTTGTAATAGAGGCAAAAAAAGAAACTGTATCAACAGGTTATAAGGATTTTCACTATACTTCTGCAAGGATGAAGACACAGGGAAAATACGATTTTACCTATGGTCGTGTTGAGATACGTGCAAAACTGCCCAAAGGACAGGGAATTTGGCCTGCTCTTTGGATGTTGGGCTCTGATATAGGGAGTAAAGGATGGCCGCGCTGCGGTGAGGTTGATATCATGGAGCTCGTAGGGCATGAGCCTAGTACAGTGCATGGCACCATACATGCCCCCTTTAGCTACGGCGCAAATGGCATAGGCGCTGCATATAAGCTCAAAAAAGGCGATTTTTCCAATGATTTTCATGTCTTTGCCATAGAGTGGGATGAGGATGAGATAGAGTGGTATGTCGATGATGTTTTATATCATGTTGTAAACAAAGATGAGATTGGTCCGGACTGGGTTTTTGATCATAATTTCTTTTTTATTTTTAATGTAGCTGTGGGGGGCAATTGGCCTGGTTCGCCGGACAATTCTACTGTTTTCCCTCAGAGGATGTATGTGGATTATATAAGGGTATATACGGATAATAACCCTGCTTCAATAACTGGAAAAGAGGTATGGGATTGCGAGCTTGAGAAATAATCCTTCCCGGGATTTTTTCTATATTTTATAAAAGGGCTGCCTGCTTGGTGCTGGCAGCCCGTTCGGTTTTTTTATGTTATGGGAAGGGATAAGTGGTGACTCTGGCTTTGACGAGTGCTTCCTTGATTCCGTAAAAATCAGGTTGCTCTGCTTCCAGAAAAAAGTGTCTTCTTGCTATATCCTCAGGAAAGTGTGCATCTGAGTTTTTTATTATTGTATAGCCTTTTGTATCAAGTTGAGAAGGGTTGTTATATACTTCTACGGCATCAAAGTCTTCTTCTGGCAAAAATCCTAGCTGGCTGTAGCACGAAAATGTGGGTCTGTCTATGTGGGAGGGGATTGCAAGTCCTCCCAGCTTATGGATTTCTTCTGTCGTTTCTTTTAGGCTGAGGTTTGTACTACTAAGAAGATACCATGGATATTCTCCTGTGATTTCTTCTTTTTTGTTTACCAGTATTTGGTCTCCTGTTTTCTCCGGATTGTTGGGTATTTTTACCAGATTCTCCGTGCAGACTTTGTCCATAAGGAGTGCTTTTTCTATTGTGGGAAAAAGAGCGAGGATGTGCACTTCTTCCTGTGTGCATATCTCAAGTCCGGGAATAAGAGTTATGCCTGCTTTTTTGCACAGAGGCATGAGGGCCGCTGTGTTAAGTGCGCTGTTATGGTCTGTGAGTGCTATGATATCAAGAGCATTTTTTTTTGCATACTCCACTATATTAAATGGACCCATACTGAGATCGCCGCAGGGAGAAAGACAGGAGTGTATATGTAAGTCCGCTTTAAACCTTGGCATCTTTTAGAAGAGTGTACAGTTTGCCGGATATTGTAAACTGGTCTTCTTCTGTGCCCAGTATTGCAATTCCTTCCTGCTGTGCAGCATCTATCATATCGTCTGGTATTTGCCTTTTGTTGCATATTATTATTGCTTTTATTCCCGCAAGGGTTGCCACTGCTATTGTATTCTTATGTGCTTGTATTGTTATGAGAGCAGATTGTGCTGGAGCATGTGCCATAACGTCACTCAGAAGGTCCGATGTGTATGCAGTTTCTATCTCTGTAGAAGAATCAGGTATAAGTATTGTTGAAAGTTTTAATGTTTCTGCAAGTTTTTCCAGGCTGATTGCCATTTTTTACTCCTTGTTTTCCGGTATTTTTATTGCAATTTTTACATTGGTTCCTTTATCCGTGGATGTTATTGCAAACTCATCTGATACTCTTTTTGTATTGGGAAGCCCCATTCCTGCTCCAAATCCCAGAGAACGTATCCACTCTGCTGCTGTAGAATATCCTTCCTGTAGGGCGAGTCCTATGTCCGGAATCCCCGGACCTCTGTCTTTTGCAGTTATTTCCACTGTTTGGGGGCTTATCGTACACACCATTTTACCGCCTTCCGAGTGGACAACTATGTTCATTTCTAGCTCGTAGGCTGCTATTGCAGCTCGTCTTATAACCTGAGGAGGGATCCCTCTCTGTGTCAGTACCTTTTTTATTTCTGTAGATGCTTTCCCAGCATGCTCAAAATCAAGTTGCTGTATAAGGAATTCCCTTGTGTATGTACCAGAACTGCCCTGTGTTATGTGTTGTTGCTGATGCAAAGTTTTTTCCATTTTTTCCAGGGCTTTGTTTGCTTCTAATAGAAGGGTGGTGATTATATCTCTGCTTGTTATTATTCCGACAAGCTCCCTCTCTTTACTCAGAACAGGAAATCTTCCATAATGGTATTTTTCCAGATATGATATTGCAAACCTCAGAGGCATGTCATCTTCCAGTACTATTACATTTTTGCTCATGTGTTTTTCTGCTTTTTCCTGGATGTATCCTTTATCCAGCGCCGTAATTATATCGTCCAGGCTTATTATTCCTACCAGCCTTTTTTTATCTACTATAGGCACTCCTGTAATCCTATTGTCCTTCATCTTTTGTTGTATGGACGACAGGCTTTCTGAGGGACTTGCTGTTATCAGATTTTTGCTCATGACGTCTCTTACTTTGAGCGTGTATATGAGCTCGAGAAGTCTCGGGGAAGGTATCTCAGCTATGCTGTTGTGGCTTTCCATATATTATCCCCTGTTTTCCATAAGTTTTGATAGATTTACACAGGCCTGATATGTGGATAAGCCCGTTGAAAGAAGTATTATGCCTTCTTCTTCTGCGAGTTCTATTATTTTTTGTTGAGGCTTTTTATTGCAAACAAAGACTACAACCGGAGCTCCAACTATAGTAGCTGTTCTTACTACCTGCTCCGAAACAAGTCCTGTTATGAGAAGGAAGCCTTCTTGGTGTTGAACAAGTACATCACTCATAAGGTCGCTTGCAACTATACCACTGCATCGTATTTCTTTATCTTCTTTGTTTTTTGTTATTGTTTTTGCATCAAGAGATTGTATTATTTTTTTTAACTCCATTTTTCCCCCTGTTATTCTATAAGTAAATCGGGATGCTTTTCTGTAATATGCACCAGGTGGAAAAGATTTTCCAGTTCTAGACCTATGTTTACTTGATTGATTACACACTTATGTTCGCAGCCAACAGGACATTTATCTCCACATTTTATATCCACTGAGGTAAAATTGAGAAAGCCTCTTATCCCTGCTTCTCTCATGTGTTCAAAGACCTTTATGGCCGCATGATTGGGCACTGAGATGATTCCAATCTTTATATTTTCTTTTTTTACTATTTCTTCCATTTTATCTGTTGTGTATATTGGAACATTGTTTAAGGGCTCAGATGGTGTGAGATCAAATCCGGCTATTATGTGTATATGTTCCCTCTTGAGCTCCTCAGATTCTATAAGCGCCTTTCCTATTCTGCCGCATCCTACTATTATCGCCTTGTACTCATCTTCTATGCCAAGCAATCCTTCTATCTGTTTTATAAGATTGTCTATTATATAGCCGCCTTTTTTGTTTCCGTTTATACCTAATATGGAAAAATCTTTTCTTACTACTGTTGGAGCGATACCAGCTGCATCACCAAGATTGCTGGAGAATACTTTGATGAGTCCTATGCTTTTGAGACTTTTAAGTATTCTGAGGTATTTTGCAAGTCTGGTTATTATGTTTTTTGTGAGCAATGTGTTATTATTTGTGCTATCTTTCACAAAAAAACCTCTTTATGTTATTTTATTATTTATTGATATTGTTATAATGATAGCATAATATAAAAATAATGCAAATAGTATTGATATATTTTTTTTTATTTCATATAATGCAACTCAAGAATTTTTTATCTTTAATATTCAGGGAGGATGCATGGCAGCGCAGGTAACGCTTGATCCCGAGCTTATGTCCTTTATAGAAGAATGGAAAGATAAGCCCGGTAACTTGATTATGGTTCTCCATAAAACGCAGGAAAAGTACGGATATATTCCCAGAGACATTGCTCTGGAGCTTTCCCGTGTTATGGATGTCCCTCTTGCAAAGATTTATGGTGTAATAACATTTTATCACTTTTTTAAGCTCAAAAAGCCAGGTAAACACAGGATTGCAGTATGTATGGGTACTGCATGTTTCTTAAAGGGGGGAGAAGACATTCTCAAAGAGCTAGAAGAGCTTCTTGGTGTAGGACCCAACACTGCGACGGATGATGGTCTGTTTTCGTTTGAGGCTGTAAGATGTGTGGGGTGCTGTGGACTTGCTCCTGTCCTTATGGTTGATGATGAGGTTTTTGGTAAAGTTACCAAGGATGAGCTCCCAGGTATTCTTGCAAAGTTCAGAAACAAGGAATAGGGCGTTATGCACTATTCGCTCTCGGATTTTATACTGGAGCTTGTACAAAATTCTCTGGAAGCGGGAGCGAATGACTTGCATCTTATTATAAAAGAAGAAGGACATTTTTTTATGCAGCTTTCTGATAATGGAAAGGGTATGACAGAAGAGGAGAAAAACAGAGCTCTTGATCCTTTTTTTACAGATGGGATAAAACATCCCAATAGAAGAGTAGGTCTTGGGCTTGCTTTTCTATCTCAGATGGTTTCACAGGTGCAGGGGGATTTTTCTGTTATAAGCGGGAAAAACAAGGGTACCTGTGTGAGCTTTTCTGTTCCTCTTGATAATGTGGATACCCCTCCTGTGGGTGACATCTCTTCTGCTATAAGGCAGGCTTTTTCTTATGACTATGATTATGAGCTCTTTATTGAGAGAACTTGCCCTTCTGGCTATTCTTACACTCTTTCCAGAAGAGAAATTGCTTCTGTATTGGGCGATTTCTCTATAGTTGAGAATGCCCTTCTTCTTGACTCCTTTATCAGGGAGCAGGAAGCTTCCTGTAATACCTAAGTGGAGGAAAAAATGGCAAAGATGACTTTGGAACAGCTTAGAAAGCTGAGAGAAGAAAAGAAAAAACAGTTGGATATGCGCGACCCCGATAATAAGCAAATACATATTGTTGTTGGTATGGGTACCAGTGGTATCGCAGCAGGTGCAAAGGATACCCTGGATGCATTCTTAAGATGTATAGAAAATAGGGGTCTTACCAATGTTGCGGTAAGGCAGGTTGGTAGCTTTGGCCTTGATTATGCGGAGCCAACTGTCGAGGTTGTTATGCCCGATATGCCGCGTGTTATTTACGGGAAGGTTACGCCCGATGTAGCGGAGAAGATTGTTCTTGAGCATATCATAGGCAAAAAGCTTGTAGAAAACCACGTTTACGATCGGCCTGCTGCCGACATAGTGGATAAAGAGTAGGAGGTTGATATGGCATATAAGCAGTATGTTCTTATCTGTGGCGGCACAGGGTGTGAATCCAATAAATCAGATACTATCTATAAAAACTTTCTATCCCTGCTTGAAAAAGAAAATCTTCAGTCTGATGTGCAGGTTCTTAAGACAGGATGTTTTGGGTTTTGCGAGCAGGGACCTATTGTAAAGGTTCTTCCTGATGAGTCTTTTTATGTACAGGTTAAGCCGGAAGATGCAGAAGGCATAGTAAATGAGCATCTTATAAAAGGCCGTCCGGTTTCCAATCTGTTATACAACAAAGAGCAGAGTAAAGAGTTTGCAAAGGTTGATGATATAGAGTTTTATCAGAAACAGTTTAGAGTTGTTCTGAGAAACTGCGGTTTTATCAATCCGGAAGATATCAATGAGTATATTGCCCGAGATGGGTATGCTGCACTGGAGAAGGCTCTTTTTGAGATGAGTCCCGATGACATAATAGAAGAACTTAAGATATCAGGCCTTAGAGGAAGGGGGGGGGCAGGATTCCCCACTTGGAGAAAATGGGCTTTTTCTAAGGCAGTAGAGAGTGACGTAAAATACATAGTATGTAATGCAGACGAGGGCGATCCCGGCGCTTACATGGACAGGAGTGTATTGGAGGGAGACCCGCACTCTGTGCTTGAGGCAATGACAATAGCTGCAAAAGCTGTGGGTGCTACCAAGGGTTTTATCTATGTCAGAGCTGAGTACCCTCTTGCAATTCATCGTCTCAAAGTTGCTATAAAACAGTCAAGGGAGATGGGGCTTCTCGGGGAAGATATCATGGGAAGCGGGTTCTCCTTTGATATAGAGATAAGACTTGGTGCAGGTGCCTTTGTTTGCGGTGAGGAGACGGCTCTTCTTGCTTCCATAGAAGGCTCCAGAGGTACACCGCGTCCCAGACCTCCATTCCCTGCTGTAAAAGGACTGTGGGGCAAGCCTACTGTTATAAATAACGTAGAAACACTTGCAAATATTCCTGTTATAATAACGCGTGGAGGAAAATGGTTTTCTGGCATAGGCACAGAAACATCTAAGGGTACCAAGGTTTTTGCCCTTACAGGTAAGATAAACAATTCTGGTCTTGTAGAAGTACCAATGGGTACTCCTCTTAGGGATATTGTCTTTAACATAGGTGGAGGAATCCCCAACGGCAAGAAGTTTAAAGCTGTACAGACAGGAGGGCCTTCCGGAGGAGTTATCACAGAAGAATATCTCGATACTCCCATAGACTACGAAAACCTGCAGAAACTTGGGTCCATAATGGGCTCCGGCGGTATGATAGTAATGGACGAAGACGACTGTATGGTCAATGTAGCCAAATTCTATCTAGGATTTACTGTTGATGAGTCCTGTGGTAAATGTAGTCCTTGTAGAATAGGCGGAAGAAAGCTGTACAATCTTCTTGATAAGATTTCCAAGGGTAATGGTACTATGGAAGACCTTGAGACAATCAAGGAAATAGGACATACAATGCAGAAGGCTTCTCTCTGCGGACTTGGACAGACAGCACCAAATCCTGTTCTTTCTACTATGAGGTATTTTGAAGATGAGTATAAGGCACACATTATAGACAAGACCTGTCCTACAGGAAAATGTGTTGACCTTGTGACATATACGATTATATCGGATAAGTGTATAGGCTGCGGGCTTTGTGCAAGACGCTGTCCTGTCAATGCCATAAGCGGTGAGAAAAAACAGCCTCATCTTATCGATCAGACCAAGTGTATCAAGTGTGGCGAGTGCTATGCCGCATGTAAGTTTAGCGCCATAGAAAAGAAATAAGGGAGAAGGCTATGGGTAAGATGGTAAATATAAAGATAAACGGAAAAGAATTAAAAGTATCGGAAGGAACGTCTATTCTCAATGCTGCAAGACATTTTCAGATAGATATACCTACTCTGTGTTACCACCCAGATCTTCCGGCATGGGGATCTTGCGGACTCTGTATTGTAAAAACAGAGGGCAGCCCAAAGATGTTTAGAGCCTGTGCAACCCCTGTTGCAGAGGGAATGAGCATCATAACAGATGATCCTGAGATAGTGGAAGTAAGAAAAAACACTCTCCAGCTTATACTTGCAGATCACCCCAATGACTGTCTTTACTGCGGCCGTAACGGTAACTGTGAGCTTCAAAAACTTGCTGCCGAGTTTGGAATAAGAGAGCAGCCCTATGAGCCCAATCCTCAGAATTTGCCCAAAGACAATTCTACCCCTTCCATTGTTCTTGATCCATCCAAGTGTGTAAAATGCGGACGTTGTGTAAATGTATGTCAGGAAATGCAGAATGTATGGGCACTTGAGTTTCTTGGAAGAGGGGATGGTACAAGAATCGCTCCTGCAGGCGATATATATCTTAACGATAGCCCCTGTATCAAGTGTGGTCAGTGTTCTGCACATTGTCCAGTAGGAGCCATATACGAGAAGGATGATACTCGTAAAGTATGGGATGCAATAAGAGATCCTGAGATACACACAGTAGTGCAGATAGCACCTGCTGTGCGTGTTGCTATAGGAGAAGCTTTTGGTTATGAGCCTGGGACATTGCTTACTGGCAAAACCTATGCAGCTCTCAGAAGGCTTGGTTTTGATACCATATTTGATACTAATTTTGCTGCTGACCTCACAATAATGGAAGAAGCCAGTGAATTTGTAAAACGCTTTCTAGAAGGAAAAGGCGAGATTCCTCTGGTTACAACCTGTTGTCCCTCATGGGTTGATTATCTGGAAAAATACTTCCCAGATATGATACCTCACTTTTCTACAGCAAAGTCTCCGCAAATGATGATGGCATCTATGATTAAGACATACTATGCACAAAAAGCCGGAATAGACCCTGCTAAGATAGTAGTTGTCTCCGTAATGCCCTGTACAAGTAAGAAATATGAGATAAACCGGGATGAGGATATGTATTCTTCCGGATACAAAGACCTTGATATCTCCATCACAACACGAGAACTTGCACGCATGATAAAATCAGCTGGAATAGAGTTTTCCAAGCTGCCGGATGAAGAAGCTGATTCTCCTCTGGGTATGTATACGGGAGCAGGAACCATATTCGGTGCAACAGGTGGTGTTATGGAAGCTGCCATACGAACAGCCTATTATTTTGTAACCGGCAAAGAGATGGGAGAAGTAGAGTACACACCGGTACGCGGACTTGAGGGAGTAAAAGAATCCGAGCTTGACATAGATGGCACCAAGGTTAAAATAGCGGTTGCTCATTCTATCTCCAACGTAGAATACGTTCTCAACAAAGTAAAAGAAGCAAAAGCCGCAGGGAAAGATGTTCCATATCACTTTATAGAGGTTATGGCCTGCCGTGGCGGATGTGTTGGTGGAGGCGGACAGCCTTACGGAGCAACGGATGCCATAAGGGCAAAGCGCACTGCAGGTATATATGCAGATGACAAAAAGTCAGAAATCCGTTGTTCTCATCAGAACCCTGCAATCAAGAAACTTTACGAAGAATTTCTGGGAGAACCTCTTGGAGAGAAAGCACACAAGTATCTACATACACACTATACACCCAGACCACTCTATCAAAAATAAATACCGAACGGCGCCCCTAAGGGCGCCTTTTTTAAAAAAAGCTATTTATAAAGAAAAACGCATTATAAGCTCTTGTAGATTCTGAGAAGCTTTTACAGTTTTATTTCCTGCCTCGCGCATTCTTATAAAGCTACCTTCCATATCCACAAGAATTTTACCTAGAATTTGCATCTTTTTCCTGGTATTATCTGCAATGGAGTTTACATCTGACAGAGTATTTCTTATATAATCTGCTTTTTCTTTGGTCCCAGAAGAAGAGTTCTTCATATCCTGAGATATATTTATGAGAGAATTGGTGCTATCATAAATCTCACCGCTTGCAATAGAAAGCTCCTTAAGCCCCAGTTGAATCTCTTCTATACCTTCTGTTACCAGTTTTACATAATCCATGAGCCTTTTTAGAGTATCGGAAGTCTCTGTAGAGAATCGGTAACTGTCGTTTATCTTGTGTAGAATGCTTTCTATCTCTCCGGATATCCTTGATGCATGACTTGCCGTAGTTGTTGCAAGCCTATTAATCTCATCTGCCACAACGGAAAAACCTGCTCCCGCATCTCCTGCATGAGCAGCTTCTATAGACGCATTTATAGAAAGGAGATTGGTATGTTCTGCTATTTCTCTTATAACAGATACAAGAGATTTTATATCATCTGCAGACTTTGATATATCTGCTATGGAGTTTACTGTGTTCTCCATGTTTTTACCGGTTTTTTCTATAAGAGAGTATATCTCTTTGTTTTTTTCTTTTCTTTCATCTGCAACTCTTGATATGTTTCCTATGGATGCTGTAATTTGCTGGATACTGGCAGAAGATTGAGTTACTGCAGAAGCTTGAGCTTCTATTTTTTCTGTCAAATCCTGTAAAAAGTCCAAAATACTGTTTACGACTATATTTGTCTTTTCTATCTGTTCTACAAGCCTATTGTTTTCTGCTAGGGTCTCATTAGCATTGCGGGTCAAAATATCTACTTTTTCTGATAGTTCTTGTGTGGATGACTCAAGATGTTTTCCCAGCTCTGTTGTCCCTCTTATATTGTTTCTTATCTCTACTATTATGGAGGCCAATTGTTCTACAAATATATTAAACTCTCCGGATAATACTCCAACCTCATCCTGTGTAAGCTCGGGAAGTCTCCCCCTGAGATCACCTTTACCTTTTGATAATTCCTTTAATCGTTCTATCACAAGTCTTAAAGGTCTTGTGATTCTTATTATAAACAGCATGGCTGTAATCACTCCTACTATGACCAGTACTGCAGAGGCAAGAATAACCGTTAATACGAGAGTGTTTATGGTTTTATCTATTTCTTTTTCTTTAAGAAGTACGTTTTTGTCTATATCGTCTATATAAAATCCGGTTCCTATTATCCAATCCAAAGGCTTAAAAAGCCTTACAAAAGACAACTTAGGCTGCTCCTCTGTAAGACCTTCTTTTGTAGGCTTTGGCCATAGATATCTTACAAATCCTTCTCCGTCTTTGTCCGTTACATCAAGAAAGGCTACAAAGAGATTTTTGCCTCCATCGGCAACATTGTATTTCTTATCGTTAAGGATTTTCCCATCCAACTCAGGAATTGTAGGGTGCATTATCATATATGGATACGGCCTTGTAGTATCGTTTATCCATATATATCCGGTACCTCCGTCATATCTTATACTTCTTATAAGTTTTATCGCTTCTTGTTTTGCTGTATAGGTGCTTATTTCTCCGCGTTGTACTCTTATCATAAGATGATTGATTATGCTTTCTGCCTCGTCTATTATATTCTTGAGCCGTTTTCCGTATTTTTCTTGCAGCCATTGTGTATCCTTATATTTTTTATAAATGGATTCTGTCGTTGCAAAGGCTATATCCGTGTAGTTTTTGAGGCGTGTTTTTGCATCCTCCATGGCAGTTGTTCTGTAACCTTCTATCTGTTTTTTCCCCAGATTTTTTATGCTTAGTATGGCTATAATTGACAGGCTTAATATAATAAGTAAAGATATAGACGAGAGAAGAATTATAAACTTGCTTCTTATGCTTTTTTTTATATTCATGTTTTTATCCTTAAGGAATATATTTTTATGGTATTCATGCAAATTTTTTTTAGTATGCAGATGCCTGATATGCAAATAAATTCATAGATATAAATATTTCTTCGCTATCTCGTTGACAAAAAAAACTGTTATTCTGATTCAATAAAGATAATCTTTGCTTAGCAAATATCGTGTTTTGTGCTATTATTTATATTGGGCCATGGAGGTGTTATGCTCAGAGAGATAAAAAATGTCAAACAGAATCCGGGAGAATACAGGCGCTGGTTCTCGGATGATTATTTTGATCTTATTGTGTGGTATGCAGAGGATAAGAAAACCATAACTGGTTTTCAATTATGTTATGATAAGCCGGGTAAAGAGAGGGCTTTTACATGGAAATCTCCTGACTCTTATCTCCATACTGCAGTAGATGCGGGTGAAGAGCCTCTCAGTGCAAAGATGTCTCCCATACTTGTTGCGGATGGCAGCTTTGATATGCTTGATGTTCTACAGCGTTTTAATAAAGCTGGTAAAGCTCTTGAGCCTGTTATTTTTAATATTGTTATAGAAAAGATAAAAACCTGCCCTGCAAATCTTATGTAAACATTATATAGGAGTCTGTTCGCCTGTCTGCAAATAAGTCATTGTAGGGAGTCACTGTCTTGTTTTTTGCTTCTTCCGGGTTTATCTCGTAGACCATTAGTTCTTCTTCTGTTTCTGATGCTACAGCTAGTTTTGTTCCATCCGGTTTTACTATATGACTTCTTCCTGTATATGTAAGCTGTCTTTCTCCCTGTTTTTCTGTACCGATTCTGTTTGCAAGTATCCAGAATACGTGGTTTTCCACTGCTCTCACCCATGTTGTAATCTGCCCGTATTCCGGCAAAACAAGGTTGGACGGATGGCATATTATCTGTGCTCCCTGCAGTGCAACACTTCTTGCTGCCTCTGGAAAGAAGTGGTCGTAGCACACCAGCATTGCTATTTTTATATCTTCCAGCTGAAATACGGGGAAACCGAGATTGCCTGCTGTAAAAAACTTTTTTTCTTCTGCAAAGAGATGCATTTTGCGGTATACTTCTTTGCCTCCGTCTCTTCTTAGCATTGCTGCACTGTTGTAAAAGTTGCCGTCTTCTTCTTCTGCAAAGCCTGTTACTATGTTTATGCGATATTTTTTTGCAATCTCGTGCAGCTTCTTTATGTTTTTTCCTGTATCAATGTTTTCTGCTATTTTTATAACTTCTTCTTTGTCAGCAAAGAAATATCCTGATAGTGCAAGCTCCGGTAGGACAAGAAGGTCTATGTCCTGCGGGTTTTTTTCTTTGTATGATTTTATGTGTTGTTCTATTTTTTTTATATTTTCTTCTGGGTTTAAAAACTCAGGACAGTATTGAAGATAGCCTACTCTCATATAGCCTCCCTAATATATGTATTATATTATATTTTTTGATTTTAAAGAAGATATATGCGATGTTTTGTATTTTGTACTACACAAAGGGGACAAATGCAAAGTATCCGTGTGTGCTTGTTTCAAATCCTTGTTTTTTCTTTTTTATTTTTGTCATTATACAGGCATTTTGACTTGTCTGTTGCGGAAATACTAGTATTCCTTCTTCTTTTAACTGCTCTGTAATCTCCTTTGCAAGGGTTGATACTGCGGCTGCAATAACTACTCTGTCATATGGGGCATGCTCGGGGTATCCTTTTTTTCCGTCTTTGCAGATGAGGTGTATTTCTTTGTAACCCGCTTTTGCAAGGTTTTGTTTTCCTGTTTTTTGGAGTCCAGGTATTAATTCTAGGGAATATAGTTCTCCCTGTCTTTTCATCTTTTCCCACATTACTGCTGCGCTGTAGCCCGTGCCTCCTCCCAGTTCCAGGACTTTTTTCCCGGGACTTAGTTCTAGAAGGTCTATCATGTATGCTACGGTATAGGGCTGGCTTATTGTCTGGTCATAATCAATAGGCAGTGCTATGTTTTTATATGCTGTTTCTGGCGTGTTGTTTCCTATAAAAAGTTCTCGTGGCACTTTTGCTATTGCTTGTATTGTTTCTTCTGTTATGCCTTGTTTTGATAGAGTTTGCAAAAGCTTTTCTTTTTCCATTATGATTTCATTGTACTTCTGGGTTGTATTTTTGTCAGTAATTTTGTGTTTGTGTTGTTATTTTATCTGGCATTTTTAAAAGACTTATGATATACTTTTTTAAAAGTATTTTAATTTTACCTTGTATATGCCGCAGGCAGGCATTCCCGCAGCCTTTCTTTGTTTTTTGCCTTTGGGCTGCGGGTATGCCGTTCGGTATAAAATAATTTTAAGGAGTTTTTATGGCTAAGGAGCATGTTAAAAGATTGCTTTCAGAGTTGACTGTGGAGGAGAAGGCTTCCCTTATGCTTCATGTGACCAAGCCGGTCGATAGATTGGGGCTTCCTGCTTACAATTGGTGGAATGAGGCGTTGCATGGGGTGGCTAACTCCGGTGAAGCTACTGTGTTTCCTCAGGCGATTGGTCTGGCTGCTAGTTTTGATGATGATCTTGTAGGGCGTGTTGCCGAGGCTATTTCTCTTGAGGCGCGTGCTAAGTTTAATGAGGTGGGTGCGCGTGATGCCTGCCGTTATGGCAGAGGGCTTACTTTTTGGTCGCCCAATATAAATATCTACAGAGATCCCAGGTGGGGTAGAGGACAGGAGACTTATGGTGAGGATCCGTTTCTTACTGCAAGGCTTGGCAAGGCTTTTGTAAAGGGGCTGCAGGGTGAGGATAGGAATAACTTGCGTGTTGCAGCTTGTGCCAAGCATTATGCTGTGCATTCTGGACCCGAGGGGTTAAGGCATACTTTTGATGCGAGGGTGTCGGAGAAGGATTTGCGCGAGACTTATCTTCCCGCTTTTAAGGCGCTTGTTGAGGCCGGGGTGGAGGCTGTTATGGGTGCGTATAATAGGGTAAATGGTGAGCCGGCTTGTGGAAGCAAGAGGCTTCTTGAGGATATTCTCAGGGGCGAGTGGGGTTTTGACGGGCATGTAGTGTCTGATTGCTGGGCTATTGCGGATTTCCATCAGAACCATAAGGTTACTTCCGGGCCGGAGGAGTCTATCGCTATGGCTCTTAAGTCTGGATGTGATTTAAACTGCGGCAATACATACGAGCACTTACTGGATGCTCTCAAAAAAGGTCTTATCACAGAAGATGATATAAACAGGGCTGTAGAGAGACTGCTTACTACGCTTGATAGGCTGGGGCTGCTGGAGGAAGGGAGCAATCCCTACTCCAAGATAAGGTTATCTGATATAGATTGGCAGGCTCACAGGGCTTTGTCTCTTGAGGCTGCGGAGAAATCTATTGTGTTGTTAAAGAATAACGGTATTCTGCCTCTTGATAAGAGCAAACTTGCTGCCATATATGTGACAGGTCCCAATGCAGCCAATGTGCAAGCTCTGCTTGGAAACTATTCTGGTGTATCATCCAGGCTAGTAACCATACTGGAAGGCATTACAGGAGAAGCTGGGCCTGCCATCAGCATTAGCTACAAGGTAGGTGTTCCTCTGCACGGAAAGAAAATCAATCCCAATGACTGGGCAACCGGTGTTGCACGTTATACGGATGTTACAATAGCTGTTCTTGGTCGTGATACGACTGTAGAAGGAGAAGAGGGGGACGCCATTTTCTCTGACAACTATGCGGATCTCAAAGAACTTGAGATAACAGAGGAGCAGCTTGAGTATCTTAGAAAGCTCAAATCCATGGGTAAGCCGGTTATAGCCGTTATTCTGGCAGGCTCCCCCGTAAGCAGCCCAGAGCTCTATGAACTTGCGGATGCGGTCCTTTATGGCTGGTATCCCGGGCAGGAGGGCGGTAATGCTATAGCCAACATTCTCTTTGGAAAAAAGAGTCCGTCCGGAAAGCTGCCCATAACCTTCCCCTCAAGCACCGCAGCTCTTCCTGATTTTACGGATTACAGCATGCGCGGCAGAACCTACAGATATATGGAAGATGGGATTCTCTTCCCCTTTGGCTTTGGTCTTACCTATGCAGATATCAAGCCAGAAGAAGTAAAAGTCCAAGATGCATGGAACCCGGATGAGGCACTGAGTTTGGAAGCTGTGCTTACCAATACAAGCGCCATAGATGCGGAAGAAGTAGTCCAGGTTTATGCAAGCTGGAAAAAAGACGGACTTGAACTGCCACGTTGGCAACTTGTAGGTTTTAAACGCACAGAGGTAAAAGCCAACAGCAAGACCACAGTCAAGATGGACATAGCACCAGATTCTCTCAGATGGATTGATAACACAGGGCATGCAATCAAGCCGGAAGGCAGTATAAAATTGCATATAGGGCTATCTTCTCCTCTGCCAGAAGCATGGGAAAAAGGTGCACCCCGTGGTATAGAAAAAGAAATAAAAATAAAATAAGCCGAACGCAGAGTGGCGCATAACCGCCACTCTGCTTGCCTCTGGCAGCAGCGCAAAAAAAATCCCATTGCCGTAGCAGATGGGTCTCATCTTTAATACCATAAATTGTAGCTAATAAGAAAAAGAGGTCAATCCGCAACGGACAGCTGGTCTTAAAAATCTGGATATATTCCCATAGTAGTGTTCTTGATAATGGTTTATATTATTTCCTTCTTGTGCTGGAGGCAGCGGGGAGGCGGTAGGCTCTCCGAGTTCGGTATAAGGGATTTTATGTTTTTTTATATATTATGCTCTTGTCCTTGACGTGTGGCTTTTTTATAGTTATTTACTTATGTGATGTATATTTTTTAGGGGGTTTTATGAGTCGTTCTTTTCGGAATCTTCTCATCGTTCTTGGTGTTGTACTTGTAATTGTTTTGTTGTTCTACAGTTTTTTTGCAGGTACTTATAATAGGCTTGTTGTTCTTGATGAGTCTGTTAAGAAGCAGTGGGCACAGGTTGAGAATGTGTATCAGAGGCGTGCGGATCTTATTCCCAATCTTGTTGCAACAGTTAAGGGGTATGCTAGTCATGAGAGAGAGACTTTTGAGGCTATTGTCAATGCAAGGAGCAAGGTAGGGTCTTTGCAGCTTGATTCTTCTATCGTGGACGATCCTGAGAAGTTGGCTGCTTTTCAGAAGGCGCAGGGGGAACTGGGTGGTGCTTTGTCTAGGCTTCTTGTTGTGGCTGAGAATTATCCCGAACTTAAGGCTAATACCAATTTTCTTGCTTTGCAGTCACAGCTTGAGGGTACTGAGAACAGGATTGCTGTAGAACGCAGGCGTTATAATGAGGTTGCTTCGCAGTTTAATACGACTATCAGGCAGTTTCCTACTGTGATTATTGCTAATATGTATGGTTTTAAGGAAAAAGCATACTTTAAGGCTGACGAGGGGGCAGAGAAGGCTCCGCAGGTAAACTTTGACTGAGTGTTGTATAAATATGGGTGCAAAAAGATTTTTTGCAGGGCTTGTTGTTGTCTTGCTTCTGCCTGTTTTTGCTTTTTCTCTGGATATTCCGGATAGGCCCTCTTCTTATGTCAACGATTTTGCGGGTGTGCTTTCTTCTGATACAAGGGCAAATCTCGAGTCCTTGTTGTATGATTATGAAATGCAGACTGGGAATCAGCTTGTGATTCTTACGATTTCTTCTCTTGATGGGGAAGCAATAGAGGATTTTTCCATAAGGCTTGCAGAGAGGTGGAAGATAGGGCAAAAGGATAGGGATAATGGCATTATTTTTCTGGTTGCTGTCAATGACAGACAGGCCAGAATAGAAGTCGGCTATGGTCTTGAGGCTGTGCTTACTGATGCGTATTCCTCTGCTATTCTCAATGATTATGTTTTCCCTCATTTTAAGAGTGGCGATTATGATGCTGGCATTATAGCAGGTGTTTCCCAGATTGTAGCTCTCACGTCCGATGTGGATTTGTCTGCTGGTGATGTCTATGTGCCAAGGAGTAATGGCAGCTACTATGATACAAAAGTAGAAGAGATTGTACGTCTTGTTATTATAGTGTTTGTTGTTATTCTTCTTGTGGATGTCATAAGGTCTTTTTTTCGTTTGTTTGGCAGTGCAGGAAGAAGGATGGGGTTTTTTGAGTGGCTGCTTGCTTACAGCTGGACTTTGTTTTTGATAAAGATTCTTTTTAGGGTTTTGCTTATGCTTATGTTTAGCGGCAGGACAATAGGCGGTTCAAGCTCTTCGCGAGGAGGTTTCTCTGGCGGCGGAGGCGGAAGTTTTGGAGGAGGTGGAGCAAGTGGAAGTTGGTAAGAGGTCTGCAAATCCGGTTTTTTTTCTCACCAAGGAGGAGCAAAATGCTGTTCTTGAGGCTATAAAAGAGGTTGAGAGCCGTTCTATCTGTGAGATTAGGGTGCATATTGCGCGCTCTTTTAAGGGCGATGTGCTAGATGCTGCAAAGCGTGTGTTTAATAAATTGGGTATGTATAAGACACGTAAACGCACGGGGGTTCTTCTTTACTTTGCTGTCAAAAACAAGGCTTTTGCTATAATAGGTGATAAGGGTATAAACGAGAAGGCAGGTGAGGATTTTTGGAGGGATACTGCTGTTAAGATGGAGGAGTTTTTTAGGCAGGGTCGCTTTGGCGAGGGGATTGTAGCCGGAATAAGGGAAGTTGGCGCTGTGCTTGAAAAGTACTTTCCCTATGAAGCTGGTGATACCAACGAGCTTCCCGATGATATTTCTTTTGGGAAATAGCTGTTTTTATTTTATACCGAACGCAGAGGGGCGCAATATTGCGCCCCTCTGCTACGTTTTGGTGGGATAGTGTCAGAGGGGGACAGTGTTTTTTGTTTTGCTTTTTGTATGCCGTAGGCAGGGTTGCCCGTGGTTTTGTGCTCTTGGGGGTGGCATAGGGCAATCCGTTCGGTCTATTTTTTGTATTTTTTTAGGATTTCTCCCATATGTTTATCAAGAAATTCCAGCAGATATTGTTGATAGATAAAGTATTTTTTCTCAAGCTGTGTTCCGGCGGGGGTTATGTAGCGATAGTGCCAGGGTTCGTACATGTAGCCGGTGAGGGCTTCCTGTTCCTCGGGGTATGATAGGCTAAAGCCGTATCTGTAGGCGTTTTCTGCTAGCCATTTCCCTGTGGGAAGTTGTGCCATTTTGCTGTCTATGGGGTAAAAGTCTATGGCCAGGCCGCTTTGGTGCTGGGATGTACCGGGACGAGCGGATTCCCTGTCAGCTTGCTCTTGGCCGTATGTGTCTACTTCCCATTGGTAGATTCTTTTCTGTGTGGCGTATGAGCGATAGCAGGATGCAGGGATAAGTTCTACGTTATCTTCTTTTTTTGCGTCTTCAATCATTTTTTTTAGGTCGTCTATGATAATTTTTCTGAGATACAGTTCTTGTTTGCTGATTTTTATTCCTTGTGCCGAGAGTTCTGTAAGGTCTTGCGGCACATAGTCAGAGGGGAGTGCGTGCTTTTTGTCTATGAGTTTAAAAAGCATGGGGTCTTTTCTGTATAGTGGTATTATGTGTTCAATGTCTGCAAGGAAGGCCGAAGGGGAGTCTATTATTTTGTGTTGTACTTCTTGAGGCAGCTCTCTTATAAGCATCATGAGGTCTTCTCTGTTTATCGAGAAGGCAGGGTGCAGTGGTGGGTGTTCTACTTGTGGTTTTTCTATTGTAGGGCTTGCAGGTTGTTTTGGCTTTTGGGGGCTTTCTGCTTGCGGGACAGAAGGCGATACTGGATTGTTCGATCTTGAGGGTGCTTCTTTTGCACAGGTTGTCAGAGTAAGAGTAAGAAGCAGCAGTGTTGCTATGTTTTTCATTTTGTTTCTTCCTGTGCAGTTTTTGTTCTTTGATCTTTGCTGTCCGAAAATATTATTTCTATCACTTCCTGCATGTTTTCTACCCTGTAAAAGGTTATACCTTTCTGTATGTACTCTGGTATTTCTTCCAAGTCTTTTGTGTTGCTTTTGGGAATTATTATGTGTTTTATTCCCGCTCTTTTTGCGGCTATGACTTTTTCTTTAAGCCCGCCTATGGGGAGTACGCTTCCTGTGAGAGACAGTTCTCCTGTCATTGCAAGAGATGGGCGCAGCTTTTTGCCTGTAGCAAGAGAGAGCAGTGCGGATGCCATTGTTATGCCTGCAGAGGGACCATCCTTGGGTGTTGCTCCGGCCGGTACGTGAAGGTGTATGTGGTTTTTTTCAAAATAGTCCGGTTCTATGTTGTGTTTGTGGGCTATTGACTTGACATATGTATATGCTATGTTTGCAGACTCCCGCATTACATCGCCAAGCTGGCCTGTTAGGGATAAGCCTTCTCTTCCCGGTGTAGCTACCGCTTCTATGACAAGTGTATCTCCGCCGTATGGCGTCCATGCCAGGCCCATTGCCATTCCGGGCTGCCTTATACGTGCAGTCTCCTCCTCCGGAAACACTGGCTTATCCAGATATTTTTCTACTGTCTCAGGCACAATATTTATAGGAAGCTCTTCTTTTGTGAGTTCTTCCATAACAAGAGATTTTGCTATCCTTCTATGAATCTTGTTGATAGCCTTTTCCAGGTTCCTTACTCCAGCTTCTCTTGCATATCCGCGTATAATCTGTCGCAACGCCTGTTTTGTATATCTTACGGTATCCTTATCCAATCCGTTTTGTTCCAAAGAACGCGGGATGATATATTTTCTTGCAATCTCTATTTTTTCGTCTTCTATGTATCCGGAGAGTCTTATAATCTCCATTCTGTCCAGTAAGGGTCTAGGAATAGTATCCAGTGTATTGGCAGTTGCTATAAAAAACACCTGAGAAATATCAAAAGGCAAGTCAAGGTAATGATCGCGGAAGTTTATGTTTTGCTCAGGGTCAAGCACCTCAAGAAGTGCGGATGCGGGATCACCCTGATAAGATGCTCCTATCTTATCTATCTCATCTATCATAAACACAGGATTCTTTGTCTTTACAATCTTAAGACCCTGTATAATCTTACCCGGCATAGCACCCACATAGGTTCTCCTGTGTCCCTTGATTTCTGCCTCGTCGCGCATACCTCCTACAGAAAAACGGAAAAACTCCCTCCCCAGAGCTCTTGCAATGGACTTGCCTATAGAAGTCTTACCAACACCCGGAGGACCTACCAGACATATGATAGAACCCCGTGTCTCTTTCTTGAGCTTTCTTACGGCCAGAAACTCAAGAATCCTTGTTTTAACATCCTCAAGTCCGTAGTGATCCTTATCCAGAATCCTCTTTGCCCTCTTGATATCTATATTCTCTTCCTTTGGCTCGTGCCATGGTAAGCTTACAATAGTCTCAAGATAATTCCTTGTTACTGTAAACTCGGATGAATTGGGTTCCATAAGAGAGAACTTCTCAAGTTCCTGTTCTACCTGTTCTCTTACATCGTCTGGCAGAGGCAGCTTATCTATCTTATCCTTTAGCTTCTGGTACTCTGCAGACTTTGCATCAGCAGGCATGCCAAGCTCTTCTTTTATGGCCTTTAACTGTTCTTTTAAAAAGTACTCCCGCTGAGATTTTTCTATCTTCTGGTTTATCTGCTGCTGTATTCTTTTTTGTATCTTAAGAAGCTCCTGCTCACGCTTTACAAAGATGAGCACCTTCTCCATCCTCTTTCTTATATCCAGCTCGCTTAGAACCTCCTGTTGTTCCTCACGCTTGATATTGAGAATAGCAGCGATAAAATCCGCAATTCTTCCAGGCTGGTCGATATTGACCATGTTGAGCCTTACTTCCTCTGATATCATGGGATTGTTCTCTACAATCTGCTTCATATCGCTCATAAGAGCACGTGTGAGAGCTATAATCTCATCACCCTGGTTATTAATCTCCTCAGGATAATCCACAACAGCGATTATAGGTTCAGAAGTATGCAGGAACTTTTTTATACTAAAACGCTTAACAGTAGATACAAATATATTTATCCCTCCATCGGGAAGATTGATTTTCTTGAGAATCTTTGCAACAGTACCTGTTGTGTATATATCATCTGAAGTTATTTTTTTTCTCTCTTCATCCTTGGTAAGAACAAGACCTATATATCCTGTATCCTCCAGAGACTGCTGAACCGTATTGATATCCTGCTCACCTGTTACAATAACAGGACTTACAATCCCAGGGAAAAGAGGCCTGTCTATAATAGGAAGAATCAAAAGCTTTTGAGGAAGAAGCTTATCAGCGGGTATAATTTGTTGTTCCATTTTTCCTCCCTGACTTTCTTTACTAGAAATGGATTCATCTATAAAGTAAAAAAAAAGATGAGAAGAAACAAGCATTATAAAGCAATAGTACTCTCCTCTCGCTCCTTTGGAGAACACAACCGCTATATAAGCCTGCTCACACAAGAAGGCATAATAGACGCCGCAGTCTACGGAGCAAGAAAACCCTCATCCCGCTTTGCACCTGCAAGCCAGATAGGAGCTGCAGGCGACTACTACCTGTATTATAACCCAGTAAAAGACAACTACAAACTCACAGACACAGCCGGCACAAAACTCCTTGCAAGCTCCGTGCTACCCGTAAGCGCAAGCTTTATCTTCTTCTCAGAGCTCGTGCTTTCTACCCATGCAGCAGGACAGCCTAAAGAAGTCTGGAAACTAGCAATCTGGCTCTGGCGCAGACTCTTTATAGGACTGGAAGAGGACGGCACATTTGTGGCAAAAAGTGGCGGTGCAGACATAACCCTAAGTCCTATAAAAACATACAACTTACATCGACTCACCATGTTTCTTCTCTACACAGCACTCCATTATATGGAAATAATGGGACTCCTGCCTGACTGGCAAACATGCAGCCACTGTACAAAAAGCCTTGCAAAACAACCCGCGATATGGACAGAAACCGGACTTCTATGCCCAGCATGCAGCGGCACAAGCGCAGAATACACCCACGGTCGCATAACCCTAACGGCAGCACAAAGAACAATACTCTCTGACATAGCAGAAGGCCGACAGAACCCGGACACCCACCCACTAAGCTCGCCAGACCTCTACTCTGCAACACTCAACCTACTTTTGGAAAAAACAGAAAGAATAGCAGAAAGACGAATAAAAAGCCTCATATTTCTGAGACAATGCCTGAGTCTTTAAAAATCCCTTTACACCGAACGGTCTTGCCGCGCCCCATCATGCAAAAAGTATAGCAGGGCGCAGCAAGACCTGCCTTCGGCAAAAAATAAAGAGAAGCATATCAGGCAAAAAATAACAACAGCACAGCCATATCCCTAATAAACAATCCCCGCATCAAGCCATAAACCCGGTGTGAGCTGACCATCCACTCTTCCTGCCCAATACACACCAGAAGTAACGGACAAACCGCCTGTGGGTATACCTACAGAAAAATCATTTACAAGCCCGATACCAGCTGATATATGAGAAAAAGAAAAAGAAGGCACTACGGAAGACTCGTTATAAGAACCCAGCTCAGAAAAACCGGCAATTCTTATTCTTTTTAAAGACAGATAAGAGCTTGCTGCCCAATCGGGATAAAAAACAGGAAAATCATAATACAGCCTTCCTGTGGCAACATTCTTTGAATACTTTGGAGCGGAAACTCCATATACAATATCAGAAGAAACCGCAAACACAGGAGTCTGTAGAGAAGAAAAAGACAACTGCAGACTTGAGTGAGGAATACCCCCAGGCAGAAAAAAATCCATTTTTTCTTTACCTATACTATAGGACATATCCTTTTCCGGAAAAGTAATAAGAGCTGTGGATACAGATAAGCCTAGTATTGGAAAAACATCTCGTATGGAACCCATAAGTAAAAAAGAATAATCCAGACCGTATTTGATACTAAGCAGCAAGCCTATATTATTATTTATAGCATTTATAGAAACAGAAGGTATAAGATAAGAATAGCGGGAATTGAAACTCATCACATTATTGGAAAAATTGAAAGGCAGTGAAAAAACAGCAGAATATTCCGAAGAAAAATCCGATGACAACGTATCGTAAGAATATATACCACTTAGACTTAAGTAAGGAGAAAAATAATAACTCCAAAGCCCTCTTATACCGGAGTCGGAAAAATTGTAAGCACCAGATAGCATAAATCCTGTTCTGCCAAAAATATCATTGGAAAATAGGATTAAGGAAGCACTCCTAAATACAGAATACTTATCCTCCGGATTGCTTATATCAGCCGGCAGAATAGTCCAAGAATGGAAATTAATACTATTTATGATGGGATTATAGTCGGATATAGAATATTGCTTTATATCCATATCCTTCAGATGAGAAGAATCAAAAACAGATTCTAAGTTTTTCGGTTTTTTTGCACATACTACACTTATATCATCCAGTTGAGAAATAGGCATCCACTCCAGGGGATTGATATTCTTTGTTCTTATTATATCCCCATGAGAAGAATAGAAATCCGCATAGTAGAGGACACCATCTCTGACATAAGGATGATGAGCCATGTACTTTCCTGTTGCAACAAGATAGATATCATTGCTGTAATCCGTGTTGAGAACTGAGAAAATAGCTGTATAACCTTTGAAATCCGCAGAAAACAGTATTCCATCGTTATAAAATACTGGATTTTTTATAGTATACAGTCCAGGTGGTATCACTATTTTTGTTTTTGCTGTTTTTACGCTTATTACCAGTAGAGAGCTTCCTTCTATGGAGTTTGCGGATATAGCTATCTGTTCTCCATTATCATCAAGTGCAAGATAAGCCGGCATAATACCTGAGGGTAGAGTATACGAGAAAAAAGGAGCCTCTTCAAAACCTCTGTTTTTATTTGTAAACAATTGTATTTGCGCCCTGTGGTCATCTCTCATCCTGGCTGCAACTATGAGATTGCCGTCTCTGTTGCATGATATTGCAAAAAACTTTTCCTTTTGTGTGAGCTTTTCTCTTTTCCCTGTCTTTATATCAAGTCTGTGAATATTGCTGTAGTTTATGTTAGGATTATTGGTTTTATCGTATTCTAGCCAATAGATATAATTATCTGATATCGCAGATTCAAAATAAGAGGGAAGTCGGAGTACTGTTTTTTTTGTCATATCTTTACGATATACATTAATGGTGTTTGCCTTTTCGAGAGAAAAACTTTCTGTATATATCAGGTCATCGATTATATGCATCTGAGAGTATGATATAAAATCTTCTGACATATCTTCTATAAGCTTCTTTCCTGAGAGGACCGGCTGTTTTTCTATCTGCTCATTCCATAATGCTGAGTATTCTTTAATCATTTCATTGTAAATATCTGCTATTTTTTTTCCTGTAACGGACTTTATTGATGATTCCAGTGATGAAAAAGGAAAATATGAGGCTTTATTTATAATTTCTCTAAGTTTTTCTTCTCCGTATTTCTCTCTTATATACGATACAAGGTGATATCCAAGGACATAGTGATTGGGCAGATACTTTTTGTAAGAACGGTTTACCATAAGGTTGTATGAGATTTTTTGTTCTATTGCAAGAGCTCTAAAAAGAGCGGAAAACTCAGGGTCCCTTCCTCTTCCCTTATCTGACAACACTGTTTCGTTCCAGACTGCATCACCTTCTATAAACCAGAACGGATACGTAAAAAGATGAGCAGCTTCTCCATATTCTCCACCTAATGTGTAGAATAAAACCCACAAGCCTTGTCTCTGAGAATCCATCTGGGCCATATGTCTTGTCTCATGGGAAGCCAATGCTGCATACCAGTCACCGGAAAAAGAGGCTACTGGTGTATCAAACCACATACTCACTGAGGGAGCGATGCTGACAAAGCCGTTAGGCACCATGCTGTCTTTTGTCAGTACAACTTGCCACTTTCTTGCTGGTTTTTTGTTGCTTATGCTGTAGTTTTCTTTTATGGAGTTTTCCAGCATGTTAGCTACAATGATTGCATCTCTTGTGTATGATTCCCTAAAAATTATCTCGTAATGCTCGGTTTCTATTTTTTTCCATGGATTATCAGCAAATATATCTGTAATGCAAAAAAATAAAAGCAAGAGTATTGCCGCTTTTTTCATCCAATTCCCCCTTTTGTGGCTGTGAAGAGATTATTTGTTTATAGTATAAAAATTATGATAGCTCAAGAATTCGCTTTTTTATATATTCCACAGGCAGTATCCCTGTAGCTTTTTCTCCTATTCTGTATATCCTGCAGGTAAAGCCTACTTCACCAGGTTCTTTTCCTGTTTCAATATCCTTTTTATCCAAAAGTATGGATGGAGAGCCCATAAACCTGTACTTTTCTGCTTCTTCCGGAGAGCTTACCAAGATATCCTCAACATCAGTGATAATACCAAGTTCTGATAGCGCCTTGTCAAGGTTTTTTCTTGTCTCTTTACTGTTAGGACAGCCTTCAAAATATAAAAATTGTATCTTCATGTTGCTAATATAACACTTTTTTTTGCAAATGGCTTGTGTTTTATGTGAACCTGTGTTATACTTTACTATAACACTACAGGGGATTGTATGAAAGAGATTTTGAGAATAGATAAGCTTTCGTTTTCCTATGGCAAGGAAATCCTGTTTAAAGAGCTTTCTCTGTCAGTACAAGAAGGCTCTATTGTAGGTCTTCTTGGAGAAAACGGAGCAGGTAAGACTACGTTTTTAAAACTTATAACAGGCCAGCTTTTTCCTGATAAAGGGGTGATTGATTTTTGTGGTTATAATCCAGAGAAAAGGGAGCCAGATTTTTTAAAATCTGTGTTTTATGTCCCTGAGGATTTGCAGGTCCCTGATGTTTTTTTTAAGGAATATGTTGATTATACTGTTCCTTTTTATCCTAATTTTGATTCTTCTATTTTGGATGAGCTCGTAAAAGAGTTTGAAGTTCCTAAAGACAGTAAGTTTTCTTCTATGTCTATGGGACAGAAGAAGAAGGCAGTACTTGCCTTTGCCATTGCTTCTGGTACTCCTGTGCTTATCTTGGATGAGCCTACCAATGGTCTGGATATCCCTTCCAAGAGAACGTTTAGGCGTGTTGTTTCCAGATTTGCAGCAGATGGCAGAACTTTTATAATTTCCACACATCAAGTAAGGGATATGGAGCGTCTTATCGACCCTGTTGTTATCATTCATAAAGGAGTTGTGCTTCTTAATGCCTTTATGGATGATATTGTGGAGTCTATAAATATCAGGCTACTGGCTGATGAGCCCTCTGGATCTTTTATTTACTCGGAGAAAGTTCCTGGGGGATACGCTGTTGTATCGGAAGGCCGGTGTGTCTCGGATATTGATCTTGAGCTACTTTTTAATGCTGTACGAGGAAATCCTGATTTTTTTAGAGCCAATCTTATGCAGGGAGGAGGTGTTTTATGATGGGTTCTATTTTTTCTCCTGCCAGATTTTTTTATTTTTCTTTGCGCGATTTTGTTTTTAACAAAAAAAACTATATTTTGCTTGCTGCAATAACATTTGGTATTACGGTTGTTATTTCTTTTTTTTCACAATATTTTAGCAGCAATATTGTTTCTGCAGATAACTCCAACGGCTCGTTTTTTAGTACATATCTGTTTTTTTCTACTCTTGGTGTTGCTGCTTCTTCCTTTGATTATTATAAGAAAAACAGTCTTATGAATGATGCTTTTATGCTTCCAGCTTCTTTTTTTGAAAAATGGTTGTTTGCTTTTGTCAAAACTCTCATTTTGTGGCCTATTGTTTTTATTGCTGTTGTTTTCCTTGGCTTTTTTATAGGGGAATTTTTAGGAAGTCTCGTGTTCTCTGCTTCTTTTTCTCCTTTTCCTTCTTTTGTTCACAGTATAGGTCCTGTTTTTTCTGGGGATTATATGTTAGGGTTTATATCTTCTCATGCTATTTTCTTTTTTGGTGCCGTATTTTTCAGAAAAAATGCTTTTTTTAAGACCCTACTATCTATTATATGTTTTTTTGTCATTTTTGTTTTATGGCTTATTCTGTGGGCTTATGTATTTGCTTTTTCTTCCTCTATGGTATTTGATGTGTTTTCCCGTATGTATTTATCCTGGGATGTTATTCGCATGATTTATATATTTGTTATTGTGTTTTTCTGGGGTATGTCTTTTATACGTTTTAGAGAGCTGGAGAACATAAATGGATTTTGAGAGTCAGAAGCCTATTTATATTCAGATTGCAGACCTTATATGTGAGAGAATTCTGAGGGGTAAATATGTGCCTGGAGGGAGGATCCCTTCTATAAGGGATTTCTCTGTAGAGCTTGAGGTCAATCCCAATACTGTTTTTAAAACTTATTCTTATCTTCAATCTATGGGGATAATTATGACGTTGAGGGGGAGGGGGTTCTTTGTGTCGGAGGATGGCTATAAACTTGTTCTTGATATGTGGAGAAAGCGTTTTTTAGAAGAGGAACTTCCCGATGTGTTTAAAAAAATGCGGTTTTTAAAGATAAGTTTTAAAGAGTTAAAAAGTTATTATGATAAATTAGAAGAGGGAGAGTTCTATGAGAAAAAAGATTTCTAATCGTATTTTACTTGGTGGTGGTATAGTATTTCTTGTCTTTAGCTTTTTTATAGTGCTGATTGTTTTTCTATATAATGGTCAGTCCAAAAAACAGGATATTGCTTCCACTATAGAAAGTAAGTTTTCTTTTCCTGATGGCAAATACGCTGGTCTTGATATTCATGGTTCGTGGTCAGTATTTGTTAGTTTTGGAGATGTCTGGAATGCCAATTTTAATATAAAAAGGGGTAATCCATCCGATGTAAAGGTGAGTGTTTCTGGTTCTGTTCTTATTGTTGATGTAGTATCAGGTAGTGATGTTAAGGGGGATATCTATGTTACGATGCCGGAGCTTAAAACCCTATCTGTGTTGGGTTCTTCTGATATAAGTATAAAGGGGTTTGAGGAAAAAAAGCTTGATGTTAATGTCTCTGGTGCTGCAAATATTTCTGCCGAAGATTGTAGTTTTTCTCTGCTGGGTTTGGATATATCAGGTGCCGGTGCGGTGGATTTTTCTTCTGTTTCTGTTGATGATGTTGTTCTTGATTTGAGCGGGGCGTCTTCTGTTAAAATAATGGCCAATAAGAGCGTAAAAGGTGAGGTCTCCGGTGTTTCTTCTGTTGTTATCTATGGGAATCCTGAGGTTGTGGATATAGATTCTAGCGGGCTTGCCAGTGTTCTTCGTAAGTAGATTGCATGTTTCTTAAAAAAAAGCTGCTGCCGTAAAGCGGCGGCAGCGTTCGGTATAATTTTTATATCTTTTTTGAGTTATTTGTTTTGTTTTATCTGTACTTAGTTGCCGGAGGTAAAGGTGGAATACAGCTTTTTTTCCTGCTCGGTTGGTTCTCTTATTGCAAGAATTGTTACTTTGAAGATAAGGGTTTTACCGGCAAGGGGATGGTTTAGGTCTACTACAATGGTGTCTTTGTTTTTTTCTATCACTGTTGCCGGAATAATGCCTTGTTGTGTGTCCACTCCTATTATGTCGCCTATTTCTACGGTAGAAGAATCGGATAGTCCCAGATCTTCATAATAAAATCTTTGAACTGCGTTCTTGTCCCATAGTCCATAGCCTTTTTCCGGGGGTACTATTATCGTTCTTGTTTCTCCTACGTGCATGCCTATTATGCCTTCTTCCAGTCCTTTTATTATCATTCCACTGCCGATTATAAAGATAAGGGGGGCATCAGGAGGGCTTGCTGCAAATTGTGTGGAGTTGGTGAGCATGCCGGTATATGAGAGTTGTACAAGAAGGCCTTTTTTTACTGTTTCCTGATTTATGTCTGGTTTGTTATCTGCAGTTTCCTTATTGCTTACGCAGCTTGTAAGAATACTAATAATTATAAGGATATATAAAAATATGTGTCGCATAATTCCCCCTTTAAAATATTCTAACATATGGAATTTTATTCTGCAACAATGGTAATATGAGGCAAACTATACGGTGGAGAGGGCATGATAAAGGAATTTTTATCTCAACAGCGGTCTATGATAGCAAAGAAAATCGAGGATGCAGAAGAGTGTCTTTTAAAAGAGACAAAACATGTGTCTGCTTTTTCTGATGATGCGGTAAGATGGTTATGCCAGTTTTCTCTCAGGGGCAAAATGATAAGGGGAGCTCTTGTGATATTGGGTTCCAGCTTGTATGCAGAATCGATTAGCGATAGCGCTTACTGTGTGGCGGCGGCTCTGGAGCTTTTTCAGTCCGGGCTTCTTATACATGACGATATAATGGATAATGATAAAATACGACGTGGAGATAGGTCTTTGCATCATAGATATACTATGGAGCTTGCCAATGTAAACAATAGTCCGGAAAAGACAGGGGAGTCTCTGGCAATTTGTGTGGGGGATCTTGCTTTTTTTGCTGCATATAAGCTTCTTGCGGATGCAAAAATAAGTCCGGCTATTTTGGCTATTATAAGCACAGAGTATGCAAAGGTCGGGCTTGCTCAGATGGATGATGTATATTATTCTTCTACTAATAAAGAAATATTGTTAGAAGATGTTCTAAGGGTCTATAGATATAAGACAGGTAGGTATACTTTTTCTCTTCCTCTTGCAGTTGGAGCTATGCTTGCAGAAGCCCCGCAGGAGGATATAAGGCTCCTTGAGGGAATAGGGGAGCTCTTGGGGCAGGCTTTTCAGGTTATGGATGATGTTATAGGGATAATGGGTAGCTCAGACATAACCGGCAAACCGGAAGGTAGTGATATAAAAGAGGGTAAAAGGACAGTACTTTGGCTTTTGTTAAAGGACAGGTTAGAGCTAAGCCAGCAAGAGAAAATACTCTCTTTATGGGGACGTGATATAAGCTCTTATCAGCTTAATAAAATAAGAAAGGCAATAGAAGATTTGGGTGTCCTTGACGAGATAAAAAAAATGATATCGGAGTGGAATGCAGAAATTCTTAATAACTTGAAAGCACTTTCTATTGATACGAAAAAGAAAAAAATACTTGAGGAACTTGTGAAGTATAATACGGAGAGAAGTTTTTAGACAGGTTTTTATAAGAATAGCCGGGTAAGACCCGGCTACTGTATAGTTTTAACCTATGGCTTCTTTTCCTTCTTCTCCTGTTCTTATCCTGTATACTTCTTCCAATGGAGTAACAAATATTTTTCCATCGCCTATGTTACCAGTTTTTGCGGCTTTCATAATAGTTTCTATTGTGGGTTTTACAAACTCGTCATTTACGGCAATTTCTATTCTCACCTTGGGAAGGAGGTTTATCTGAGAAATGTGTCCTCTGTATTTTTCTGTATATCCTTTTTGTTGTCCGCAGCCTCTTACATGTGATACTGTCATTTTGTGTATTTCTGCCTTAAAAAGGGCTTCTTTTACATCGTTTAATTTTTCCGGTCTTATTATTGCAACTATTATTTTCATGATTTGCTCCTTATAGTGTTTCTTCCGGATTGGCTTCTATTCTGTGATATGTAAGGTCAGAGCCAATCATCTGCTCCTGCTCGCTCATCCTAAGCCCATAGATGAGGTCAATTATTTTATAGAGAATAAAGCCTAAAAATAGAGCATACAATACGGCAGCAAGAGAGCCTACAATCTGAGCGCCAAGGCTAAGCTCCTTTACAGCTCCTAGTGCCTTATGACCGAATATTCCAGCAGCAATACCGCCCCATGTTCCGTTTATGCCGTGGAGGGGCCATACTCCAAGTACATCATCTATTTTGAGAACTTCTGTTTCCCAATGGAATAGTTTTACAAATATAAAAGAGGCCACAAGTCCTATTATGATTGCCGAAATGGGGTGTACTACATCTGAGCCTGCACATATTGCCACAAGACCTGCGAGTGCACCGTTGTGAGTAAAACCAGCATCGTTCTTTGAGAATAATAAGCCACCTATGGCACCTGCTGTCATCGCAAAAAGGGAATTGATTGCTACCAGTCCTGATATTTCTGTCAATTTCTGAGCACTCATGACATTAAAACCAAACCAGCCTACAATCAGAATCCAGCTTCCAAGTGCCAGAAAAGGGATATTGCTCGGCCGTATATCGAGTGTCCCGTCATATCTACCTCTTCTTGGGCCAAGAATAAGAATTCCTGCCAGTGCGAGCCAGCCTCCTATAGAATGTACAACTACTGAGCCTGCAAAATCATGCAAACTGTTTCCAAAAATGTTTGTGAGCCAGTTTTGGAAGAAGGATATTCTTCCCCATATGAGGCCTTCAAAGAAGGGATATATTATTGCAGCTATAAATATTGCAGCTATTGTCTGGGCAAAGAACTTTATTCTTCCTACTACACCACCTGATATTATGGCAGGCACCGCAGCGGCAAAGGCTGTAAGAAAAAAGAACTTTACCATCTCGTAGCCATGGTCATAGGTGAGAAGTTTTGTATCGCTGTATAAACTTATGCCGTATGCTACTACATAGCCTATAAAGAAGTAAATCAATGTTGTAACAGACCAGTCAAATAATATTTTCTGAAAAGCATTGACCTGGTTTTTTTTGCTTACTGTTCCGGCTTCCAGAAAAGCAAAACCACCGTGCATGGCAAGTATCATAACCGCTCCAAGCAGTATAAACAAAACATTGCCCGCACTTGTCAAAGATTGCACAGATGTTTCCATTGGTATTTCTCCTTACATTTTTGTAGTATTTGTGCAAATATTATATTTTTTTGTAGTTTAATGTCAATATGTTTTCTTTTGAGTTCTTTTATTATGTTTATGCTTCTTTTCTGAATGTTGTATTATTTATTTTTACATTAGTGCAAGTAGATGCTTTTTGTAACTTGTTGTATTGGTAATGTTTATGAGATAAAGGCAGAGATTTTTTGTTGTTTTTGGATTTGCTTAAGAATATGGTTATAGTAACTCTAAGTCATAAGTCAGAGAAATAAAAAATCGAATCAGTTTTCCACAGGAAATTTTTGTTTTATATGGTTGATTATTTCTTTCTCCTGACTTTTTGGTGTAGAGGAAGAAGATACAATCTGCAGTCTTTTTACTTGTTCAAGATGTTGTTCTATTGCTATAAGGTCATCCAAGCATGTTATAAACCATGTGTTTTCTGATTTTTCTCTGAGAAGCTCGTAGAGCTTGCTTGCATTGGAGGATGAGTGGTCACCTATCACCAGGCTTGCATCCACATCCTGCTGCAATTTAAGAGCAGCTTCTTCTCTCATGGATGTTATGGAGCATACAGAATTATGAATTTCTATCTTATATCCTGGCAGATTTTTTTTTGCCAACTCTGCCATGTAGAAAAAAAGTTCTTCTTTTGCTGTGGTCTGTGAAACGAGAAGTAAGTTGTGCAAGGACATGAGCTTTTTATCCTGCTTTGCCCTGTTGTAAAAAAAATCTTCCATTTCTTCTTTTGTTTTTAGAACCCAGTAGTCTCCGGCATAACTTATGAGACCTTGTACCTCAGGATGCTCCCTTTTACCACTTATGATTGTTCCGTAGCCTTTATCAGCATACTCTCGTATTACTTTTTGCAGAGCCTTTACCTTATAACAGGTCAAGTCGGTTACCCTATATTTTTTTCTTAAAATTTCTTCTGTTTGTCTAGGAATCCCATGTGTACGAATGATAACATGAGAATCCTGCGGAATATCTTCTATACTATTTTTTACAAATACACCGCGGTTTTCTAGTTCTTCTGTAAAATACCTGTTGTGTATGAGCTGTCCCAGGACATATATCGGTTCTTTACTAGATTCTGCCCTTTTAAATATTTCTTTTTCTGCCTTTTTTACACCTGGACAAAATCCGGAGAAATCCGGAAAAAAAATTCTCATAGCCCCATCCGTTTATACTGTAAATCATACAAAAAATAAGCAGGACTATAAGAGTCCTGCCACTTCCTGTAAAAAGTATTTGTGTATTGAGGTGTCGTCGGTAAGCTCGGGATGAAAAGTAGCAGCAAGAACAGGACCCTTCTTTACAAGAACAGGAGTGTTTTCAAAAAAAGCAAGGCTCTCCACTCCTTCTTGTGTCTCTGTTATCTTAGGAGCACGAATAAACACAGCTCGTATTGTATGCCTTCCCATGTTGCCAAGATCTGCCTCTATATCCGCCTCAAAACTCTCAACCTGCCTTCCATATGCATTGCGCTCTACAGTAATATCCAGTGCATCTAGATGTGTCTGGCCTGGATAATTGCTTATTTTGGAAGCAAGTAAAATAGCACCTGCACAAGTGCCAAAAACAGGCATTCCTTCTTTTATGAGCTTTTTAAGACCATCAAGCATATTAAAACGCTTTAGCAGCCTCAACATGGTTGTACTTTCTCCGCCGGGAATGATAAGAGCAGAGCAAGAATTGATCTCCTCAAGCGTTCTTACAATTTTACCCTCTGCACCTAGCTTCTCTAGCATAGCCAGATGCAGAGCATAGTCTCCCTGCAGGCCAAGAATACCAGTTGCAGCCATTATTACTTACCAGCCCCTCTTTGCAAGCTGTTCTCGCTCATCAAGAGAGCGTACGGCAATACCTGACATAGGTTCTCCAAGACCGCGGGAAATCTCTGCAAGCTTCTTGGGGTCATTATAGTAAGTAACAGCCTCAACAATAGCCTTTGCTCTCTTCTTGGGATCTTCTGACTTAAAAATACCGGAGCCCACAAAAACAGCCTCTGCACCCAGCTGTACCATAAGAGCTGCATCTGCAGGGGTTGCGACACCGCCCGCAGAAAAATTGGGCACGGGTAGCTTGCCTGTCTGAGCAATCTCGTATACAAGGTCAAAAGGAGCACCCAAAATCTTAGCCTCTGTCATGAGCTCCTCTTTGCCAAGCTGAGTAAGACGCCTTATGCCACCCATAACAGTGCGCATATGTCTTACAGCCTCCACAATATCACCTGTACCTGCCTCACCTTTGGTTCTTATCATGGCAGCGCCCTCTCCGATACGCCTCAGCGCCTCGCCCAGATCACGGCATCCGCAGACAAAAGGCACCTTGAAATCATGCTTCCATACATGAAAATCCTCATCTGCAGGAGTAAGAACCTCGCTCTCATCTATAAAATCCACCCCTAAAGCTTCAAGAATCTGAGCCTCTGCAAAATGTCCTATGCGGCACTTAGCCATAACAGGAATGGACACAGCCTCCTGAATCCTTATAATGATCTCAGGATCGCTCATCCTTGCGACACCGCCCTGAGCACGTATATCGGCCGGAACCCTCTCCAGCGCCATCACAGCCGCAGCGCCGGCATCCTCGGCAATCTTAGCCTGCTCGGGCGTTACGACATCCATAATCACACCGCCCTTAAGCATCTCTGCAAGCCCCACCTTGGTACGCCAGGTCGCAGTCTGCCTCTCTGACCATAATTTTTCGCTCATATCATACCTCTTATGCTATTTTCCTTATCAAAACAATATGCAAATAAAGCCCTCATCGTCAAGAGAATAATGGGATAAAAAACCTTCTTTATAAGTATGAATAAAGCATATACCGAACGTGCGGGACTCAAAAGAGTCCCGCACTGCCACCGGCAGAAGAAAGCAGATAAGCTTATTCCTCTGTATCTATTTTTATCACCCCAAAAGACACTGTATTTACTCCATATAAATATCCGTTTTTTTCTTTCATTTTATAAAAGAAACATCGTTAAGCGTTGCGACTATTACCGGATTATATGTATCGCTGGTATCTATCATATATAGCTCACTTCTACCAAAACCCAAACCGTATAATGCATACAAGTAATTGCCACTGGATTCCAGGGTTACTATAGATTTAACTTGTTTATTTGTAAAAGCAGCTATCTCCTCTGGATTATGAAGATCACTAATATCAAAGATATAAATTTTAGGAGTGTATACAGAACCACAGTAAGTTATATTGCCGTTTATGCCCAAATACCTCTCGCCATCTCCTGTTTCCAGTGCACCTATTGGACTTAAATATACAGGATCTGAGATATCCATAATTATAAAAAGGCCTCCAAAAATAGTAGTCAGGTATAGGTAGTTTCCTTGTTTTGCATTGAAATTATCTCATCAGCCATAGTATATGAGCTTCTTTAATATACGTTAGAAGGATCCGATATATCCAGCTTATTATTTTTTACCCTCTGATTATATAGGCGTATCTTCCGTTTACTATTATTGTATTTGCATCGGATGTATATATGCCGGAAAGTCTCGGAATGGTGATTATGCTTGTATTGAAAATACGCAGAGGCCCTGATGTGTTATTGGCTATATAAGCATATCCTGCAAACACATCTAATCCAGATCCGGCACCTGCTCCATGATATCCAGTACCTTTTAAAACAGGTTTGTCTGGGTATGTTATATCCACTATATAAAGCTGACCTTGATTATGACTGATATAAGCATTTTTTCCGTAGAGTTTGATATCTACTTCTCTTACAGAATCTGTTCTTACTATTTCTGTTAGCCTTGGTCCTTGTTCTTCTGGTGTTGCTTGATTATTATATGCAGAAAATAATAAAATTGTAAAAGCTATGGATGCAAAAAGGAGTGTTTTTTCATAGTATCCTCCTTTTGCCCTATAATGTATTTTACACAGTATAGCATTGTTTTTTTATTTACCAATCAACATTTTGATTTAAAAATTTTAGTGTTCTGGAGACTGCAAAAGACTTGACTGTATTGTTGCCACAGGCAGGATTAGCGCAGGCCATTCATGGTTTTATTCTATGCAGGCCTGCGCTAATCCGTTCGGTATAAGATTTATGAAAAAAGGCTTTCTATTTCTTCTTTGTATAGTTCTTGTATGACATGGCGCTTGATTTTGAGAGAGGGGGTGAGTTCTCTTCCCACTTCAAATTGGTGGTTAAGTATCTTAAATCTGAAGATTCTCTCAAAGGCTTTGAAGCCTTCCCTTGGACTTATTAGACGGTTTATCTCGTCGCTGAGTGTTTCTTGTATTTCTGCGCTTTCCAGAAGTTCTTCATATTCTATGTAGTTTATGTTTTTTTCTGCGGCTATGCGCTCAAGGTTCTCTCTATCCGGTACGATTAGTGCACCAAGAAATTTGCGGTCCTGTCCTACTACGATTGCGTTTTCTATTAGCTCCGATTGTTTGAGTTTTTCTTCTATAGGCCCGGGTTCCACGTTCTCGCCGCCACGTAGCACGATTGTGTCCTTTGCTCTCCCTACGATTGCAAATTCTCTACCATGGGTAAACCTTACGATATCACCTGTACAGAGCCAGCCGTCTTTGAGAACTTTCTCTGTTTCTTTTGGTCTTTTGTAATAACCATACATGTTTTGAGGGCTTTTTATCCAGAGTACGCCTTTGTGTCCTGGTCCCATTATGTGTCCATTGTCGTCTACGACCTTATACTCAAGCTTATCAAATATGGGACCAACTGTGCCTGTCATTGGGCGTTTTTGGTTTCTTACAGCAAGAACCGGGCCTGTTTCTGTAAGTCCATAACCTTCCAATACTGGGATTCCTGTTGCCTGGAAGAAGGAGTCAACGTGAGGTGGAAGTGCTCCGCCGCCTGATATGCCGCATCTAAAACGTCCTCCTAGCTTGGACTTGAGCTTTTTAAAGACAAGAACCTCTCCCAGCCCACGGAATGGTGCAAGAATAAGCAGAGGTACTGCTGCAACTACCTTATCCACTATTCTGTTTCTGGGCAAGAAATCTGGTAAAAGTCCCCGGAACATGTTTAAGAAATAGGAATACATCTCGCCGACCCATACAAAGAAGCTAAAGAGCATTTTTGTAGCTGTTGGACTTTTGTTGATATTTCTGTATATCGCGTTTCTGATTCCCTCAAATACTCGCGGTACTGCAGCCATCCACTGAGGTTGTATCTTTGCCATATCCGCCAATAATATTTTGCCTATTGGCTTGGAGTAGGCAATTGTTGCGCCTCTTTCTATGACTATGTAATCTACAGCTCTTTCAAAAGAATGCCATACAGGTAATATTGAAAGGAATATTTCTCCTGGTTCAAGAAATAGATAATCCTTTATCATGTCTATCTGGAATATAAAGCTCTTGTGCGGGAGCATAACGCCCTTGGGCTCTCCTGTTGTTCCTGATGTGTATATTATTGTTGCAAGATCATCTCCTGTTGTTTTATCTATTTCTCTGTCAACGATATCAGCATCTTTTTCAAGCTCTTTTGCTCCTTTTTCCAATAGCTCAGAGAAGGTTATAAGCTCTATATCATCGGGCAGGTTTTTACAATCTGTTTTTTTGCCTTCTATAAGAATTATTTTTTCTATGTTTTTGGGCTTTTTTGTTTCTATTATTTTGTCAACAAGATTTGGTGTTTCTATGATTACAATTTTTGCTTCACAGTGTTCTAGTATGTATACGATTTCCTCTGGGGTAGAATCGCTTCCACGTGGAATATCAGTTGCTCCCAAAGATAGAATGGCCATGTCCAGAGTTATCCACTCCCACCTGTTATCACTTATAAAGCCTATCTTGTCTTCTTTTTTTACGCCTTCTGCCATAAGTCCTGCAGATAGCTTTTTTACCTTTTCCCACCATTCCGAATAGCTCATGGGGATAAATGTCCCTTCCGTATTTTTTGACATTATTGCGGTATTATAGGGAAATTTCTCTACAGTTTGCCGTATTCTCGCGGGAAGAGAATCAAACTTCTGCTCCAACATGTATATTGCCTCCGTTACGTCCTTTGTATTTACAATATCAGATAGAATGCCTTTGCCACAAAACAAAAAAAAGAGGGCGTTTGCCCTCCCTGATTACATTGTAATATGATTTTTTTTGTCTGTCTACTTTTCTATGGGGGCATCACCCACGAGACAGAGCCATTCGGCTTCTGCTGCAAGCTCATCTCCTACATAGGCTTTTCCTGCTTGCTTTATCATTCTTGCCGATATTCTTATGTTGTCTATGACAAGCTTTACCTTGTCATTGGGTCTTACCTGCCTTCTAAATTTTGCCTTGTCAACTGTTGCAAGAAAAAACAGAGCATCGTCTCCTAGTTTGCCAAGAGCACGAACTCCGGCTCCTCCTGCCTGCGCCATGGTTTCAACAAGAATGACTCCAGGTACTACAGGATACTCAGGGAAATGGCCTTTAAAGAAATATTCATCTTCTTTATAGGTTCTGTATGCTACAATCCGCTCGTCCGATATAGTCTCAAGCTCATCTACGTATAAAAAAGGTTCTCTATGAGGTAAAAGAGATTTTATGTCTGTCATTTTTGTCTCCTTTGCATATTTTATTCCAGTATATCTGATCTGTGCTGTTAAGACAAGTATAATTCGGCCATTGACCGATAAAATGATTGACTAAGTGTTATCATCGTGGTAGCGTGTTTTTAGTAATGGAAATGGAGGAAAACATGAAGCTGGATGATATTTTTACGATTATGGACAAATTTTCTGCAAGTAATCTGGATGTTATTAAGATAAAAGACGGTGATTTTTCTATTGAACTCAAAAAACACCCTCAAGGTGGAGTTGTTCTGCCTGCGCAGTCTACTGCTCCTGCAGTCTATGCTCAGACAGTTTTGCCTGCTGATCAGCAGCAAGTATCTCAGCCTGTATCGGAAAATCCTACAGTTTCCGCTGGTGCGGAGATAGTTACTTCTCCAATAGTAGGTACATTTTACAGAGCTCCTTCCCCCGATGCTCTTCCTTTTGTAGAAGAGGGGCAGAAAGTCAAAAAAGGCGATACCCTTTGCATAATAGAAGCGATGAAGATAATGAACGAGCTTGAGGCAGAATATGACATGGAGATTGTGAGGGTTCTCGTAGAGAACGGTACGATGGTAGAATATGGCACACCGCTTTTTGAGGTAAAGAAGATATGATAAAATCTCTTCTTATTGCAAACCGTGGAGAGATTACTGTCAGGGTTATCAGGACATGCAAGGAGATGGGAATACGTGCTGTTGCCGTATACTCGGAGGCTGACAGAAACTCTCTTGGTGTAAGAATGGCTGATGAGGCTGTCTGCATAGGTCCTCCTGCATCTAGAGACAGTTATCTCAATCAAAACAATCTTATATCGGCTGCTGTACTTACAGGTTGTGATGCAATACATCCAGGTGTCGGTTTCCTTGCCGAGAGAGCAGATTTTGCAGAGCGGGTGATAAATGAAGGACTTATTTTTGTAGGTCCATCTCCTGAGGTCATAAGGCTGCTGGGAGATAAGGTGCAGGCAAAAGATACCGCAAAAAAATATGGTGTACCTGTTATACCTGGAAGTGACGGTGCTGTATCCGATGTAGAAGAGGCAAAAAAGATAGTAAAAGACATAGGACTTCCTGTTATAGTTAAGGCTGCCTCCGGAGGGGGTGGAAAGGGAATGAGAATAGTCTGGAAAGAGGAGGATATAGAATCTACTCTCAGAATAGCATCCCAGGAAGCAGAAAGCGCATTCTCTGATGGAACACTCTATATAGAAAAATATATTCAGAATCCCAGGCATGTTGAGATACAACTTCTTGCTGATTCCCATGGCAATGTTGTACATCTGGGTGAGAGAGATTGCTCTGTGCAGCGCAACCATCAGAAGCTGATAGAAGAAAGCCCCTCTCCTGTTGTTTCTGACGAAATGAGAAAGAGGATGGGGGAATCTGCCGTAAGACTTTTTAAAGAAATAGGATATGTCGGAGCAGGAACAGTTGAGTTTCTTGTGGAGGGAGATAATTTTTATTTTATGGAAGTAAATGCTCGTGTCCAGGTAGAACATCCCGTAACGGAGATGATAACTGGAATTGATATAATAAGAGAGCAAATTCTTGCAGCGGGAGGAGCTAAACTTAGCGTCACCCAGGATGACATAGACCTCAAAGGCTATGCTATGGAATGCAGAATTAATGCAAAATCGCCCGGAAAAGTAAAATCATATTATGCACCTTCCGGCTTTAATACACGTGTGGACAGCTTCCTATTTAATAATGCAGAAGTCTCTCCCTTCTATGATTCTTTGGTTGCCAAGATAATTGTTAAAGCTGACACCAGAGAAGAAGGAATAGCCAGAATGTTAAGAGCATTGGATGAGCTTGAAATAGACGGAGTTGCGGTCAATACGGAAGAACAGAAAAAGATAATAGCGCATCCTCTCTTTAGAAACGGAGATTTTGGCACTGACTTTATCAACAGGATAGAAGGAGGCGATAGGTGAGCCTTTCTGATACATTAAAAAAACTCTTAGGAGGAGTTAACTCTGCTTATAGACCGGAGCTCAAGACTGACCTGGGGATAAGCGCAAGACGCTTTGTAGAAAAAAAACACCAGTGTCCAGTATGCCAGACCCATCTGGAATCCTGGCAGCTTACGGAAACCCGATATGTATGTCCCACCTGTGACCATCACTTTAGACTCAATGCATGGGAGAGGATACACTTCCTTGCAGATGAAGGCAGCTTTAAAGAAACCGATTCTGATATAAGAAGCAAGGACCCTCTTGGGTTTCCGGGCTATGCGGATAAAATAAAATCAGCAATGGAAAAAACCGGTCTTAACGAAGCTGTTGTAAACGGAATCGCAAAAATAGAAGGCAGAGATCTTGTCATGTCTGTAATGAGCTTCTCCTTTATAGGAGGAAGCATGGGCTCCGTGGTAGGAGAAAAAGTAACACGTGCAATGTTGAGAGGAATAGAACAAAGATTGCCTGTATTGGTGGTAACAGCATCTGGAGGAGCAAGAATGCACGAGGGGATATTTTCCCTCATGCAGATGGCAAAAACCTCCCATGCTGCAGCCCTTATGGAAAAAGAAGGCATACCTCTTTTTATACTTCTAACAGATCCCACTACAGGCGGAGTTACAGCCTCTTTTGCAATGCTTGGTGATGTGATACTTGCAGAACCCAACGCTCTTATAGGCTTTGCAGGTCCTAGAGTAATAGAAGGCACAATCAAGCAGAAACTCCCGGAGGGATTCCAGAGAGCCGCATTTCAGCAGGAAAAAGGGTTTGTGGACGCTGTGGTGCATAGGAGCAAACTGAGATCAACACTGGCTTTTCTCATAGACACCCACAGCATATCTCAGAAAGGATGGTTGTAATATGTCGGACATAAAAAAGATAAAAGAGCAAATTAACAACATAAAAACAGAGCTCTCTCAGACAAAACCCGAGCTTGCAGAAGAATTAGAAGCAATACTCAAAAAGCTGGAAACCCCACAGGAAGCAAAAACAGAAGAAGAAAAAATATGGAAAAGCGTAGAACTTGCAAGACACATACAACGTCCTACAACACTTGACTATATAAGCCGCATAACAGAAAACTTTATGGAACTCCACGGCGACAGATGCTTTGGAGATGACCCCGCACTCATAGGCGGCATTGCAATATTTGAAGGCAGCCCTGTAACCATAATAGGCCACCAAAAAGGCCAGAACATGAAAGAAAACATAAAAAGAAACTATGGAATGGCTCATCCGGAAGGTTATAGAAAAGCCCTCAGACTTGCAAAACAAGCAGAAAAGTTTAACAGGCCCATTTTTACCTTTATAGACACATCAGGCGCCTATCCTGGAATAACAGCAGAAGAAAGAGGCATTGGCGAAGCCATAGCGAGAAACCTCAAAGAACTAAGCATATTAAAAGTTCCTGTAATATGCATAATCATAGGAGAAGGCGGATCCGGCGGAGCGCTGGGTATAGGCGTAGGAGACCGTGTATACATGCTTAGAAACTCAATCTATTCTGTAATATCCCCGGAAGGCTGTGCCTCTATCCTTCTCAGAGACGCATCCCGCGCAAAAGAAGCCGCAAAACTCATGAAGCTCACAGCACCATATCTGCTTGAGTTTGGCATTATCGATGGCATAATAGAAGAACCAGAAGGAGGCGCACATACGGACATAGATGCAACAGCCAGCAACATCAAAGAAACACTCTCATCTGCACTCCAGCAACTCAAAGCAAAAAAACCCGCACAACTGATAAAAGAACGTACACAAAAACTATTTTCTCTTGGAGTATATGACGCACTGGAAAAAACACCGGCCATCAAAAAAATAAGCATAGACCTATAAAAACAAAACTATACCGAACGGGCTGCCCACAACAGTGGGCAGCCCTTTTTTATCGGATAACAAAAACATTCTTAATGAATTTATAAAGAGACACCACCGGACAAAACAAATAAAATAGAAGAAACAAAATCCCACACACCTATTACGGCAAGAATAAAACCAATAAAAAACACAAACGCAAAACCGCTTATAACATAAAAAGAAAAATCATAAGCATTCTTTGCTGCCTTTTTAATCCTTTTTACAGCCGATACTGCAAACAAAACAGCCGGTACAAAAAGAAAAAAAACAGAAGAAACAACAGAAACAAGCACAGGACTTCTGTTATAAGCATCATAGTAGAAAGAAAAAATATATCCCGACCATCTTGTAAAAAGAGCATTAAGAGCAAAAGTTTTGCCAAAAGCAATTATCAAACCCACAGCAATAAGAAAAATGCCGGATACAACCTTGACATACTTAGCATGTCGCTTAAAAAAAACGAGAATACCCTTTGCACTTGAGAAGAAAACAGCGACAAGAATAAAAGGAAGACCAAGTCCCAAAGCATACAGCATAAGAGCAGAAAAACCCATAACAAGACTGCCAGACTGCCCTGCAAGAGCAAGAATCCCTGTAAGAATAGGCCCTACACATGGACTCCATCCCGCACCAAAGGCAAGCCCCAGGATAAAAGCCCCTGCTGCACTTGCCGGTTTACCTGATACAGAGAACCTCTTTTCCAGATTGAGAGCAGGAAAAATATCAAAAATAGTATGTAAACCAAAAAGAATAATAAGAGAACCGGCAATCCAATTAATCCATACACCAGAAGCAAGAAAAAACAATACAGAAGAAAGCAGCCCAAGAACAGCAAACACAATAGAAAAACCAAGTATAAACCATACAGACGATAAGACCACCTTTTTCTTTTCGTCCCCTACAGCATTAACAGATACTCCTGATAGAAGAGAAAGATACACCGGAACCATAGGCAAAATGCATGGCGATAAAAAAGATAAAATCCCACCTATAAAAGAAAAAGGAAGAATACTCGCGTTGCTCATACTATTCTTCCAGAGCCTTCTTTATAATCTTATATATGGGATCTGAATCCCAGTTGTGAGCTCCTACCAATCTTCCTCTGACCATACCCTTTTTATCAATAAAATATGTTGTTGGAATACCACTCACTCCATAGATACCGGATACAGTCCCGGATGTATCAAGCAAAACAGGAAAAGTATAATTATTTTCTTCTATAAAAGCCTTTACTGTATCTTTATCCTCCTGCACATTAATAGCAAGGAAGACAACATCATGACCTTTTATCTTTTGCACCATTGTTTCTATCCAAGGCATCTCCATTCTGCACGGAGGACACCAAGTTGCCCAGAAATTTAAAAAAACCACTTTTCCCTCATAATCCGAAAGAGAAACATCCTTGCCATCCAATGCTTTTACAATAAAATCTGGAGCCTTTACAGGTTTATCAGGAGTTGCAAAACCAGCATTTTTCAGATAGTCCTCAAGGGAGGTATCTTTTGATACCTTAGTTATGTTTAGAACATCCTGTATTTCCTCTGCGACCTTGGACTTGTTATCTTGAGAATCGGTATTTTTATCCTCTGACGAACAGGAAAAGATAAGGAATACTGCAAATATAATAAAAAAAAGTTTTTTCATATTGCCTCCGCAAGAGAATATAAAACATATAATATTATAAAAATATTATATTTATAACAAAAAAAATCAAGTAATATCTAAAAATATATAAGTCAAACATAATTACGTAAAAGCAGCGCAATTGCTATCACAAACAAATTATAAAGAAAGTGAGCTATGGAGATAATGTGTATGTTTTTATATTTGAGATACTGCCTTCCTAGGAAAGCTCCTATGCTGGCAGTTACTACAAAACTCACAAACCCTCCCTCATAAAGATGGCCCAGACCAAATAATGTAGAAGAAACAAATATAGCACTTGTGTTATCCGCTCCCATTGACCTGAGTCTGGATATCATATATGACCTAAAAAGGAGTTCCTCCCAGTACGCTCCTATAAGTAGAATGGGAATAAGAACATAAAATGCCTCTTTATTGGAAAAATCCACAATTTCACTTATTCCTGTAATATTTCCGGGATTTTTAGTATTTTCTAATACGAGAGAAAAAAATATCCCACAAACTAATAATATTGCAAGGATACCGCCAAAAGTAGCAAATATTTTAATAACTGGGGCTTTCACAGGTGCAAATAACTGGAAAGGTCTTACTCCCCACCTTATCATGACTATTCTCAGAAAAAGAATAAGAGCTGCAGAAGGAATCGCTTTTATAAGCAAATTTAATAGAGTAATATAAGAAAATTGTAGTTTATTGGTAAAATATAGTTGCGAAATATATGCATCAAGAAGTATGATTAAAGTAACCGTAATGAATTCTGCAAAAAGAAGATATATGTTTTTATTTTGCATGTATCTTTGTTAGCAGATAAAAAAAGATGTTTCAATAAAGTGTTATGATTTTTATGGTAGAAACAGAGTGGTGGAGTAAAGAATGTTGATTTTTCTTATTGTACTTGGAATATCGCTTATTCTTTTTTTGATTTTTTTTCTTAAGATGGGTGGTTTTGCTTTCCCCTGGGTCAAATTCTACATAGAAGGTAAAGAATCGGGATTCTCCCTTGGAGAGCTCAATCTTCTTAGAAAACTTGCATTGGAAAATAAGCTCAAGAATCCTACTTCCCTTTTCTGGTCCGAGAAGGCACTCAACACTTGTATAGGCAATACAATATTAAAGCAAAGAAAAAAAGGGATAGAGCACCATCCTCACAGCATAGAATATCTTGGTAAGCTTTTTGAATTTAGAAAACGGGTGGAGTTTAGCCTTCCCAAGTATAGGCTTGGCATAAAATCATCTAGAGAGATAGATTCTGGACAGATTCTCAGGATAATAATACCGGAATACAGAGGTACAATATTTACCAGTACTGTTATAGAAAATATGAGAAAATATATGGCAATAACCCACCCACAAGCTCCCAACAAGGAGCTAAGCGATCTTAACTGGACAGGTAAGGTCATACATGTGTATTTTTGGCGCAAAGAGGATGCAGGTTATTTTTTTGAGTCCAGAGTGCTTGGTGATTATATGGAGAAGAAGTTTGCTGTATTGCATATAGAACATTCCGATGACCTTAAGAGAACACAGAAGAGAAAATCCGTAAGATTACCTCTCAATATTACAGCAATGCTCTATCCTATACAAAATGTCTCTTCTGCAACAGAGGATGTGGAAAAAACAGGTGGTTTTAAGTGTAAGTTGATTGATGTTTCCGAGGATGGCGCAGCTGTTGTCGTAGGAGGTAGAGCAAAACCTGGTATAGCTGTAAAACTGCAGTTTGTTTTGGGAGATGATATTATCGTAATGCCTGGTGTTGTAAAAGGTGTGAGTTTTAAAAAGGCAAACAATAGATCCGTATTGCATATACAAAGTGTTCCTCTCTCACAGAAGACCAAGAACAAGATATTGAGCAGGGTCTATGGTATATTTGGTCCAGAATCGGGAGTAGCACCGCCTGACAAAAAAACATGAGTTGAAAATATTTTTATATGAGATTACTATTTTAAATTAGGAGAATAACGATGAAAAAATTTGGAATATTGATGTCTGTTCTTTTCCTTGTATTGGGGGCTTTATCTGTTTTTTCTCAGGAGACTGCCTCCGAGTCGCAGGAACTTACATTTTACAGACAGAATTTTGAGAAGGCTACTTTGCCCACTAAGGTGCAGATAATTACAAATGCACTTGAGCTTGATAGAAATGATTTTGGTCCTCTTTATGGAGATGCTCTCACTTATGTTTATAATCATCAGGAGGATCTTCTTACTGATGGTCAGTTAAACAGGCTAGCTATCCTTGCGATTGATGGGGCAAAAAAAACAGCCTATGCTCCTTCTGCCAGGATCATATGGGAGCTCTTTTTGCTTGTTGATAAGACAGAATTTAGGCTTAGTGCTGCTGATGCTCTTTCTGCTGTTCTTAAGGAGAAAGACCCAGTTTTGGAGTCTGTCCATGCCTGGCTCGATGAGCAGAATACAGGAAAGTATGCTTCTGATGTGGAGAGAAATCGTCAGGAGATAGAGGCTGTTGTTATAATGCTGGGTAAGGTTGGAGATCCGGATTCCTTTAAGCCTCTTCTTGATACCCTGCTTGCTCAGTACTCATTGAGCACAAATGACCTTGTAATAAAGGCAATGTTTTCTCTCAATACGGATGTCGTAGAACAGATAGGACTTGCTATAGAAAAGGAAAGGTTGGAGACCAAGAAACTTATATATAAGTTTTTTATAGAGTCGGATGTTTTGTCCACAGAGCAAAAAACGCAGGTTGCTGTTAAGTCTCTGGATGTGGCAGTAAAGAATACAAGGACTAATCCTGCAGATGTTAAGAAAATAAGCATGTGGAGATATGAGATTGCTTCTTTCCTTGTACAGAATCCACCGTCGTTTGATTATGCAAAGACTGCGGTAGATCATTTTAATCTTACTGTGCTTGAGTATGACAGGGGTATCGCTACAAGAAATTCTCTTGCAGAAGCTATAGCAATATTGGGTTCCTCCGACAGTGACCTTGCTGCTGACAGGCTTATAAAATATCTTGATCTTATCAACACATACACCGAGAGAAGTGTTCACTATGATACACAGCTTACATTGGCAACAATAGATGCTCTTAAGCGTTTGGGAAGGAAAAAAGCCTATAATTCACTTTTGTATGTTACTTTTCTAAATTATCCTGCCAATATCAGAAATGCAGCAAGAGATGCAATGTCAGCTCTCAAAGAATAATGTTATTTTTTCCCCTCTTGGCTATATCCGGCTGAGAGGGTTTTTACCTTTTTTATTTTCTGTCCTTTTTGTTTTTTTCTGGGGCTTGGTTCTTTCTGTAAGTCTTAAAGTGGCTTTATTGTTTACCATTGTTTGTTTTTTTGTTGTTGGAACTGTGTCATTTAGAGCTTATCGGAAGCTGCCGTTTATTTTGCTCCTTTTTGCTGTTTCTGCTGGATTTGTTACGGGGTATTTTCAGAAGCCTGATTTTACTAATTGGATGGGGTTTCCCAAAGAGCGGATAAAGTCAGTAAGGGTTGTTTGTCTTTCTGATAGTAGGCTTTCTCACAGAGGAAGGTATAATACAAAGGTAAAAATAAAGCGTGTTTATGATAGAAACTTAGGGAGTGCCGCGGCGGATTTTTATGCGCTTATGATAAGTGATAAGCCGTTTTTTATGCAAAGTATTGTTGATGCGGATGTTAAGGTTTTTGAGAGCTCTTTCAATAGCGGTTTGGGTTATCTTAGCACTGACAGGTCTCGATTTCTAGGATTCTCTTCCGTTTTTTATAGATTACGGGGGGATGTTGTTAGGAGTATCAGGGCTGAGATAGAAAGATGGCCTTTTAAGATTTCTGCTCTTTTTATGGCGCTTTTTCTTGGTGACAGGTCATATATTTTGGATTATATGTATGACGGATTTAAGAGGGCTGGAGCTTTGCATGTCCTTGCATTGTCTGGTTTGCATGTAGGTATCATTTCTTTGTTGTGTTTATTGTTTTTTTCTGTTTTCTTTCCTGTATATATTGCTCGTCCCATTTCTGCGTTGTTTCTCTTTTTATATGTTTTTATTGCTGGGCCTTATCCTTCTCTTTTGAGGGCTTCTGTGTTTTTTGCTTTTACTATTTTGTTTTCATATAAGGGAATGCGTCTTATAAATATTCTTGGTTTTACGGCAGTGTTTATGGCTGTTTTTTTCCCGTCTCAGATGTATTCTCTCGGTTCTCTTCTTTCTTTTTCTGCTGTTCTGGGGATTGTTTTGTTTACGTGGCCTCTTTCTATAATGATAAGGCCATATGTGGGGAGTTTTATTTCTTCTGTTTTTGCCTGTTCGTTTTCTGCTTTTTGGGCTACTGTTCCTGTTGTTATTATTGTTTTTTCTGCGCTTAGTTTGGCAGGGGCTGTCTCTGCTATTTTTATTGTTCCTGTTATAACTTTTTTTATGTTTTTTTCTGTTGCTAGGTTATTGCTGTCTTTTGTTGTTTCCTGGTTTTCTGTTGTTTTTGATTGGGTTCTTAGTTTCTTGTATTTTATTTTGGAGAAGTTGGTATATGTTTTTTCCTTGTTCCCTGTTATTGAGGGAAGTTTCGGATATGTGTTTCTTGCTTTATGGCCTATACTTACTTTTGTTATTTTGTTGTGGTATTATCCGTTTTCATGGAATTTGAAAAGATAGATTATAATTCTCCTGCTTCTGTTTCTTCTTTTCTTGAGTCTTATGGCTTTTCTATGCAGAAGAGGTTTGGTCAGAATTTTCTTGTTTCTTCTGTGTTTAGGCATAGAATTGCGGATGTGATTGAGGTTTCTCCCGATATGCGGGTGTGGGAGATAGGTCCGGGGATAGGTTCTCTTACTTCTCTTCTTATAGATAAGATAGATGATTTGTGCGTTTTTGAGATCGATAGGGGGTTTGTAAAAATTTTGTCTTCTCTTTTCCCTTCCTGCAGGATTATAGAGGGCGATTTTCTTAAGACTTGGATGGGAGAATTTAATAGGGGGATGCCTGATTTTATTGTGGGTAATTTGCCGTATAATGTGGGTACTGTTATTGTTCTTGAGCTTCTAAAGAATGCTTGTATTGTTCCTTCTGTGTTTATGTTTCAGAAGGAGGTTGCTCGCAGGTTTGTGGCAGATCGTGGTGATGAGTTTTATGGTGCTTTGTCTCTTGTTATGTCTTTTTTTTATGAGCGTATTTTCTGTTTTGATGTGCCTGCTTCTGCTTTCTGGCCACGTCCAAGGGTTGTATCTTCTGTTGTAAAGCTTGTTCCTAAAGAGGTTCTTCCTGTTTCCTCTAGTGAGATTGGTTGTTTTGTGAGGTTTGTTTTTGAACTTTTTTCATACAGGCGTAAGAGTCTTAGAAATGTTCTCAAGGCTCTTCCTTATTTTAAAACTGCTTCTGAGGTGGATTCTTTTCTTGATGATGTAGGGCTTGATGGCTCTTTGAGGGCAGAGGTCATTGAACCGGATGTTTTTTTGAATATGTGGAAGTTGTTGGGGGCTTGAGTTTGGGAGTTTTTATATGTTTGTTTTCTCTTTGCCTCAGGCAGGCAGACCTGCTTTTGCAGGTCTGCCGTTCGGTTTATATTATTTTTAATTCTTTTAGTGTGTTTTTTACTGTTTCTTTTTTTTCCTGACTGAGGGGACAGAGCGGGAGTCTGTAGGTTTCTCTGATGTTGAGGTTTTTTAACAGGCTCATTGCAAATTTTATGGGTATTGGGTTTGTGTCTATGAATAGGTTCTTAAAGAGGGGGAGGAGTCTGTAGTGTTCTGCTTTTGCTGTTTTTATGTCGCCTGCAAGGGCTGCCGAGATAAATTTTGTCATTGTGCCGGGGATGAGGTTGCTGGCAACAGAGATTACACCATGTCCGCCGAGTGTTATAAATGGGTATGTTATGTTGTCGTCTCCTGATAGGATTGTGAAGTCTGCGGGTGCTTCTCTTATTATGTCCATTATCTGGCTAAGGTTTCCACTTGCTTCTTTTACTGCGACGATGTTGGGATGACTGGCGAGTTTTAATATAGTGTTTGTTTCTATGTTTTTTCCTGTTCTGCCTGGGATGTTGTAGATTACTATGGGAAGCTGGCAGGTGTCTGCTATGCTTGTAAAGTGTTTGTAGAAGCCTTCTTGGTTGGGTTTGTTGTAATATGGTGCAACTTGCAGGCTTGCATCAGCACCTATGTCTTTTGCGCGTTTTGTCATGTCAATTGCTTCTTGTGTGCAGTTGGAGCCTGTCCCGGCTATTATGGGGACTCTTCCTGCTGCCTGCTTTACAACTTCTTCTATGATTTTCAGGTTCTCTTCGTGGCTTACAGTGGGGCTTTCTCCTGTTGTGCCTACCGGTACCAGCCCTGTTATTCCTTCCTGTATCTGAAATTCTACAAGTTCTCTGAGTGCTCCGTAATCTATTGTACCGTCCTGGTTGAATGGGGTTATTAACGCTGTATATACGCCGGGTTTTATTGTCATCTTATTCCTCCTAGTATGTCGGATATAAAGTCGTCCACTGTAAAGAATCCTTTTTTGTCTGCCAGCCATTCTGCTGCTCTTACTGCTCCAAGTGCAAATCCGCTTCTGTTTCTTGCTCTGTGTGTTATTTCTATGCTGTCTGCTTGCGAGTCGCATATCACTGTGTGGGTGCCGGGGATTTCTCCTCCTCTTACGGATGCTACGTGGAGTTCTTGTGGCTGAGGTGCTCTGTCTAGTTTGTCTGTTACTATTGTTGTTTTTCTTGTGTTGTTTGTGAGTATTTTTTCTGCAAGTGTGAGGGCTGTCCCAGAGGGGCTGTCTTTTTTCCTTTTATGATGCAGCTCATATGCCATTATGTCATATTCTTCGAAATTTTCTATTAGTTTTGCAGTATATGCTGCTATTGAGAAGAATATATGTGCGCCTATGGAGAAGTTGGAGCCCCATAGGTATGCTGTATTGTTTGCTATTATTTTTTTTACTTCTTCTATCTTATCTGTCCAGCCTGTGGTTCCTACTACTGCTGGGGTTTTTGTTTCTGCGTATATTTTTGCATTGTCAAATACGGATACTGCATGGGAAAATTCTATTGCAGCGTCAGTGTCGGAGAGCATTTCGGCAGAAAGTGTCGGATAGTCGGCTTCTGTATGCGGGTCTATTCTTACTGTGACTTTATGTCCTCTCTGCACTAGTATTTTTTCTACTTCTTTTCCCATTTGGCCGTAGCCAATTATTGCAACGTTCATTTTCTTTCTCCTCAGTCCTGTGCAAGTGTGGCTGCGGCTGTGTTGACTATGTCTTCTACCGAGCAGCCTCTGGAGAGGTCGCTTACAGGTTTTGCAAATCCCTGCAAGAATGGGCCGTATGCTTCTGCTCCTGCTAGTCTTTGTACAAGCTTATAGCCTATGTTGCCTGCATTTAGGTCGGGAAATACTAGTACGTTGGCTCTTCCTGCTATATCAGAGGCTGGAGCTTTTTTTTCGGCTACAGAGGGGATTATCGCAGCGTCTGCCTGTAGTTCTCCGTCTGCTTTTAGCTCAGGTGCTTTCTGCCTTATGATATCAAGTGCCTCTTTTACCTTGTCTACAAGCGGGTGTTTTGCTGAGCCTTTTGTAGAAAATGACAGTAGTGCAACATATGGTTCTGCTTCCAGAAAGTTTTTACAGGATGTTGCGGATGCTATTGCTATCTCTGCAAGTTGTTCAGGGCTTGGGTCGGGAATTGTTGCACAGTCTGCAAATATCATGTGTCCGTCTACTCCCCATTTTTCATCCTGCATCTTCATGACAAAGCATGATGATGCGTATTTGCTTCCTGGTTTTGTCTTGATTATTGTGAGGGCTGCTCTCAAAACGTTACCCGTAGAGTTTTCTGCTCCTGCTACCATCGCATCCGCTTTGCCCAGCCTTACCATCATGGCTCCCCAGTTGAGGGGTTCTCTTATTGTTTCCAATGCTTCATCTTTTGTTAGTCCCTTGTGCTTTCTAAGTTGATAGTATTCTTCTGCAAATGGCTCAAGCTCGTCTGGGATACCGGGACTGATTAGTGTTATTCCGTCAAGTTTTACTGCTAGTTCTTTGGCCTTAGCTGATATTTCATCCGGGTTCCCAAGTAGTGTTACGCTTGATGCCAGTTTTTTATCTAATATTTCTCTGGCAGCTTTTATTGTTCTTTCTTCCAATCCTTCTGGGAGGACAAGCCTTCCTGCTTTTTTTTGTGCTTTTTTATGCATTTTATTTACAAAATCCATGGAAAACTCCTAAAATGGTTTTAAGCTATTATATAGTGGAAAGAAAAAAAATGAAATATGCGGGTATTGTTTAAAATACTATAAATGCAGTAGTATTGGCGTATGATTGTTGGTGTTTATGGTTTAGGACGTTTTGGTGCTTTTTGGGCTACGGTTCTTTCTGATTTTTTTGAGGTATATGCAAGTAGCAGAAGTCCAAGAAGCTTTGCTGATATTCCATATAAAATAGTTTCTCAAGATGAGCTTTTTAGGACCTGTGATACTATTTTTCTATGTGTGGCAATTTCTGCTGTGGAATCTGCTGTTGTGTCTTTGCGTGATATGATACGTCCTGGCAGTCTTGTTATAGATACTTGTAGTGTAAAGGAGTACCCACTGGGTGTTTTGGAAAAACTGCTTCCACAGGATATAGGTATTCTTGGTACTCATCCTATGTTTGGCCCTGATTCTGCTGTCAACGGGATAGATGGGTTGCCAATTGTGATAACGCCTTCCATCAGGACATCGTATGATGCGATTGCCTTCTGGTCGGAAGCCTTTAGAAAAATGGGATTAAGAGTTCATAGAATGTCTGCAGAGGAGCACGATAGGGAGGCTGCTTATTCTCAGGGTATTACGCATTTTATAGGAAGACTTCTGGATAGGCTTGATTTAAAGGATACCCCCATAGCTACTCTTGGCTACAGGAAGCTTCTTGAAATCCGGGAACAGACCTGCAATGACCCCTTTCAGCTTTTTGTAGACCTCCAAAAGTACAATTATCATACTTCTGAGATGAGACAGAGTCTTGTAAAAGCTCTCAATGAAGTATTGGACACTATTAATAAAAGTATTGACTATGATGATAAGTCTTCTATAAGATAATTATAAAATATGTTTTGGGAGGCCTGTTGTGCCCAGATTTCTGGAAAAGAGGCTGGAAGAGACTGGTTGTGAACTTGTTTTTGCTTCTGATGCCTATCTTGAGGGGGATATAGAGACTTCAAGTTCTATATGGATAAAAGGTACTGTGGATGGCAGTGTTTTCTCCGGACAAGATGTCGTTGTAGATAACGATGGTTTTATAAAGGGTTCTGTGGTATGCAACTCTGCATACATAAAGGGAAAGGTTACAGGAGAGATAAAAGCTCAAGATATTCTTGAGCTTATGAGCAGTGCTTCTGTAGAAGGGGAGGTGACGGCTTCCGGTCTTATTGTACAGCAGGGAGCGGTCCTTGATGGAAAATGCAGTATGAAAAAGGGGCAGCCATGAGAAAATCTATAGCTATTCTGCTTTTTTTTATGATAGGCTTTTCTGCCTTTTCTCAGGAAGGACAAGATGCACTTAAGCTCTATAGAGAAGGTAAGTACTCGGAGGCAATTTCCATATGTCTTAAGGAGATTAAGGAGACTCCAAGGAGAGTGGACTCCTATGTAGTTCTCGGCTGGGCTCTGCTTGCTGTGGACAGATATAAAGAAGCGCTTGATTATACCAAGACCGCACTGGAGTTTTCTCCCTATGATTACAGACTGCTTATGAATGCAGGAGAAAATTCCTACTACTTGGGGCTCTATAAAGAAGCATTGGAGTATTTTAAAAAATACATAGTCATACAGCCTTCTGGCCGACATATCCCCGAGATATATGCTTATATGGGAGATATATATTATCGCTGGGGCGAGTATTATCATGCGGATATAGCCTATACAACAGCATTATATTATAAACCTGCATCATCATACTGGTGGCTAAGGGCAGGTCTTGCACGGGAAAAAAGCAAGCAGCTTAATGAGGCTCTGGCAGCTTATAAGAAAGTATTGGAACTCTCTCCGGGTAACAGCGATGCAAGAAACGGTGTGGACAGGGTTACTGCTGAGCTAAATAACCGATAAAAACAGCAAAATACAATGCAAAAAAGAATAGTTTTTTATACTCTCGGATGCAAACTTAATCAATATGAAACAGAGGGAATAGCTGCGGCATTTTCTGATAAAGATTTCTCCGTATCTGAGTATCCCGAGGAAGACACAGGTGATATCTTTATAATAAATACCTGTACTGTTACAAGTAAAAGTGAGCAAAAAGCAAGAAGAATAATAAGGAAAATAGCGAGAGAAAATCCTGGAAAGCCGATTATAGTTACTGGTTGCTATACTCAGGTTGATAAAGAAGCCGTAGATTCGATGGCAGAGGAGGTCATAGCACTCCCTCTTTCTCAAAAACATATACTCATGTCTCTTCCAGAGAAGATAGCATCGTATCCGGATGAGGATATAGGGCCCGATATCATAAGAGAACTTATTGCAAAAAATAACTTACAGCCTCATGACCATATGGTACAAAAGAAGTCAGATATCCAACTGTCATATAATGGTTTATCTTCTCATGTATCTGGGCAGCAAAGCCTTGGGCTGTCCTCTGCTATTATGGATGCGGAATATCCACCATTTGACAAGAGATTTTCCTATGTCTTTTCTAACCCTCGTTTTCACACTCGGGCTTTTTTAAAAATACAGGACGGTTGCAGCCACAGCTGTTCATACTGTCGTGTAACAATAGCAAGAGGTGACTCTGTAAGTCTGTCGCCAGACATAGTTCTGCAAAGAATAACAGAGCTGGAAAAGAGTGGTGTGGAAGAAATAGTACTTACCGGAGTAAACATAGCCCAGTACAGACACTCTGGATATGATCTGGGCAAACTTCTGCTTAGAATATTTACCAATACAGAAAATATTCGTATAAGGCTTTCTTCCTTTGAAAACGAAGCAATAAGCGACAGTTTTATACAAGCTTTGGAACACCCAAGACTGTGCCCACACTTTCATATCTCCCTTCAGTCAGGCTCTGAGCGCATACTTAGAGCCATGAAACGCTGGTACACGCCTCGAGATATAACTCAGCTGGCGCAGCTCTTTAGGCAGAAAAAAGAGAAGCCATTTGTTTCTGGTGATGTCATAGTTGGTTTCCCCGGGGAAACGGATAGTGACTTTGCCGACACTTTATCTCTTGTAGAAAAACTCTCTTTCTCAGATCTTCACATCTTCCGCTACTCTCAGCGTCCCGGCACAGCAGCATACAATTTTACCCCGCAAATTCCCCAGAGAGTTGCAGCAGAAAGAGAAAAAGAGCTTAGACAGCTTATAAAAAAACTCTCTCAAAACTATCTGGAAAGCCAAAGAAATACAACTGTGCGCATAATAAGAGAAGACGACATCACAATAAACGGCAAACGATTCATAAGTGGTATATCAGAAAACTATCTTACGGTCATAATCCCTTATAAAGAAAGCAAAACCATCACTGCGACAAGTTTTCCCGTAAAAATAAAAGCCACATACCCGTCAATGCCCAGAACAGTACTTGGGGAAATCAAAGAACAGTAGGGTATGATATAAACCGAACGTGCGTGACGCATAGGCGTCCCGCACTGCCTCTGGCAGAAGAAATTGCATTTAGTCCTGCCATGCAAAACAGTATAGTAAATCTCAAAAGATGTGCAAAACCTAGCATCATAAGCAATATAATTACGGTATCATACAGGATATCAGCTGGGCATATATCCGGTGTTTGCCGCAGGCAGGAGGGACTGCGTCTGTCTAGCTGTCCTGCCAGCTTAAGCGCAGTCCCGACGTTCGGTATAGTTTATTTTGTGATTAAGCATGGAAACAGTATGAGAGTTTTTAAAGATCAGGAAAAACAAACTTTATTCCCATAGCCATAAGCGATTCCAATATCTTTTTAAAATCCGGGTCTTTTGTCCATGCATGCATCATGATTATCTCTCTTGTTTGCATGTCTCCAAGCGTCCTTGACTGTATCGATTTTTTATCTGTCATGGCGGCCAGCACATCCTTGAGACTGGAATGCTCGTAACTCTTGTTTCCTATCTGCCAGTCAAAGGTGTCATAGGTGCAGGAAACAGAAAAGGCTTTGTCTAGTCCCGATTCTTTGTACCAAAAGTGATTTATAGCGTTTATGCCCTTCTGATTGTATCCTGCCTCCTGCAGTATCTTTTGTATTGCTGCAACATGTGTATTGTTCCAATCTGTTTTTGTAAAATCCTCATTGTCTCCATTATTAAGATAAGGAAATCTGAAGTATTTTGCTTTTCTTTGCATGCCGGCCTGTTTGTAAACAGATTCTATTAATTTGTCTGTGCTCAATATTTCTTCTTTTGCTTTTTCTATGGAGAGTTCTGCAAAATTGGCGTGAGACATGCTGTGATTTCCTATTATATGGCCTTGCTCCAGGATTTTTACTGCTTCGTGCGGGTATTTTTTTATTGACTCGCCTGTACAGAACCATATAGCCTTTATATTATAAATCTTAAGGAAATCCAATTTGCTTTCTATGTTTTCTACGGGAGCATCATCTATCGTAAGATATGCGAGTTTTTCTATCTTATTTTTCATGTAACAGTCCCTTGTCTTTGGTTATAAGCCGTCTTTATGATATTAACATCTTTATAGCCATAAATCGGCATTTTTACTACTGTCAGTTCTGGGTAACGATACATATGATTATTTGTCGGTCATCAGGCATTTATGGAACGTACGTGTCCCTCCAATGCCTCACCAGTTCTCTCAGTCTCCCTGTGTTTTGTTCGTCCGATGAAAAATTATTAAACCTCAACTTATCATACCAAACAAAACTGCTCATCCTGTGTAAACATGAGTATACCCGTAAAATTGTCTGGAAGACCTGATACAAAGCCTTTTATAATCGTTGCATTCTCGTATTTTCCTTTTGTTATAACGTGCAGACTAAAGACAAAATCCTCAAAGTTCTTTTTTCCCATGTGTTTTTTATTGCTTTTAGCAGCTTTTTATCTCCCGTTATATTTTCCAGATGCTGTTCTGTAAGCCTGTCGCCTGGTATTTGTACTGACTCGTATTTATCCTCAAAGATAACACCATCTTCTCCATAAAAACCGTTGCAGTTTTCTGTTGTGATTGCTATACCATCTTCTATGTGCTTGAGCGAAAGAATCCTTTTTTTCTGTCCTTTGTTTCTGCCTACAAAGCAGTGTTGCCCTGTATTTTGCATTCCCTTCTATGCTGCCAGTCTGCGCGCCATGAAACGCAATAAGTGAAAAGTACAAACTCTCCTTTGTTTCCTCTGTGATTATGATTTTTGCTTTCTCGAGTAAGCTTGTTTCTATACCAACTACCTTCCCATATATGTCTTGCTGTGCATCCTGACAGAAATACGGCAAAAGCCATTAGCGTTGTTATTAAGCGCATTTTGTGCCCTTATATTTTTTGGATGCTTTATTATGATAGCAGTATTGGGTTGTTTTATAAAATCTTTGGTATGGTTTTACGTTTTATATCTGTTGTAGTCTTTATAATTTCTTGATAGCTATGACTATGTCTTTTGCTAAGTCTAAAGAGATAATTAATAATAGCAGTTTATGCTTTGTTTATACTTTAATCCTTCTTTTAGCTTGTTTGTTCATGGTCTTTTTGGTTCCAGGTTTCTACCTGACCAATACCGGTTTGTTGATAAAATAAATTATTAAAGTTTATTAATAAAGTATTTTGTGAAAGTGGAATTTGTATGTTATAATCTTGATAAACCGGCGGAAGGAGTAAATTATGAAAAAAAATCTTTTTATAATTACGATTGTGTTTTTTTCTTCTGTGTTTGGGGGGTGTGGGAATCTTTTTCTGGTTAAAGATACCCAAGAGGAAAATTTGCTTTTATCTAGAGCATCTTCCTTTTGGGGGCATGGAGAAAGCTTTTATTGGAATGGTTTTGCTGTTTTAAACAATCAATGGGGACGACAATATGCCTCTTATGGATATCAGGCAATTGTTAAGACCGATAACAACAGAATACAGTTCTGGTACCAGTGGGATGGAGATAGCTATCATGTAAAAGGTTATCCTACCATTATAGCTGGTTGGCATTATGGGCAGCCAGGTGGTTGGCTTACCTCTTATGGTTCTTTCGGTTTGCCTTCACGAGTATGGGATAATAAAGCTTTCTTTGTTGATTTGGATGCCTCTCATGGTAATCAAGGTTCTATATCCCAGATTATGAACTTATCATGGGATATATGGCTGTCTTATTCTGATAATCCTTCCTCGCCTGATGCGGAGATTATGATATGGCCATGGAGGATTTCCCAGCAACCAATAGGGACAAAGCAGGGAGAGGTGTATTTCTGGAGTGGCTATTGGGATGTCTATAGAGGTTATATGTCCTCTGGGGGCGCTACTTGGCCTGTTGTAAGCTTTGTAAGAAAAAATACCACCTTGCGGGCATGGGGAAATCTTAAAGATTTTATTAATTATGTAAAAAGTAAAAATTGGATTAGCAATTCCATGTATATAGTCGGAATAGAGCTCGGTACTGAGCTGTTAAAAGGACAAGGGTGGTTTCATCTGGAGAAATACACCTTAAATCCTTAATGCCAAAAACCCTATGTATTAGGGCTTATTATATTTTGGGGAGGTATGTATGAGGAAATTTTTTATTCTTGTGTTGGTAGTAGCTAGTATTTTTGTATCTTGTGATGTAAATGGAACGTCTTCTGGAGCTTCTACCAATAATGATTCTGGTTCATCTTCTCTTCCGGTGCTATCTTCTGATTTTGAGGATGGAACGCTTCAGGATTGGCAGGCAAATGGCACAGGAACAGCAAGTGTTTCTACTTCTCAAGTTCATGATGGTTCTTATTCTGCAATGGTAACAATAGGGGCGCAGAGTTGGGAAACCTTGTGGTACTATGGTATAGACTCAAAACTTAGTCCTGATAAGTCTTATCATTTTGTATTTTGGCTTTATCAGGAAACAGGTTCAGACCAGAATTATAATTTGAGCTTAAAGTATAATGACGGCAGTAGTGATCAGTACGACTCCATTATATATCAACAGACGGTACAAAGTGGTGTGTGGACAAAGGTAGAAGGGGATTATACCTTCCCCTCTTCCAAAGGAACTATGAAGGATATCTATATAGAGGGGCCTACATCAGAAGCTTTTTATCTTGATGATTTTAGTATTTTAGAGAACTAAAAGTAAAAGCGGGATTGGAGAGTATCCCAATCCCGCTTAAAGTATCTTAGACAGTAAAAATATAAGGAGTCTGTTATGAAATATGGAGTAATAAGTGTTTTTGTTATCTTTGTTTTAATATCTTTTTCTTTTGCCTCTTGTTCTTCTGCACCTGCTGCTGTGGAAGAACCTGAGGACAAAACAGCTGTTGTAATTTCTTCCAATGACTTTGAGGACTCGCAATTGGAGCCTTGGGTAGCAAGGGGAGAAGGTGTGAGTGTTGAGGTTTCCAATGCATTTGCTCATAGCGGTTCTTTTTCTGTCTATGTCTCCGGCCGTACTCAGAATTGGAACGGCGTTCAAGCCGATCTTTTATCTCTTATCGCTTCTGGCAAAAACTATCATTTTTCTGTATGGGTTTATCAAAACTCCGGAGAGTCAAAAAACATGTACCTAACCGTAGAAAGAACGTATAAGGGAGATAAAAATTGGGATAGAGTTGCCGAAATTTCTGTTCCATCAGGAGAATGGGTGGAACTTTCCGGGGATTATTCTGTTCCCCGCAAAGATGTTTCCGAGTTTGTTCTGTATGTGGAAGCCGAGGATGCCACTCTTGATTTTTATATCGATGATGTTTTTCTAAGCAAGATGTAGAGTTGCTCTTATATCTTGATATGCTTGTTCCGGCATAAAGCTGGAGCAAGCACTTATTCCATTGCTATTCTGCCTATTTCGTATTTATTTTAAATTGTTATATAGTTTTAAATCTCTAATCACTAATAGATTTGATAAAAACTATAGTTTGCCTGCCTCCTATACGTGCCGCAGGCAGGAGGAGCTGCGCCTATTTTTATACCGAACGCACGCCCCGCCTGTGCGGTCCGTGCTGCCTCCGGGTGGGAGAATAACAAGAATCCCTGTCGGGAGCAGATCCGACGTTCGGTATTTTTGGGTTTGAAAAAACATAAATTTTGCTTTATATTGTAAATTGCACTGGAGATTTTTTATTTTTTGGAGTTTTGTGTTGAGACACTTTTTTGCTTCTTCTATATTGCTTATTTTTCTCTTTGTCTCATGTTCCAATCTCTTTTCTCCTCTTGTGCCTGTTGATACTGTGGATGAGGTTATAAAGAGAGGCGGACTTTCTTCTCTGGAGGAATATCTTGCTTCCGAGAGGACTCTTTCTTATCTTGCATCCGATGATGATGAGATGTCTCGCCTTGTTTCTTATCTCAGCGGTGTTCTTGCCTCCGGTACAGACAACGAGAAACAGAGAGCAGGGGTGCTTCTATCCTATGCTAAGATTTATACGACTAAGGCAGCTCTTGTTGTCAACCGCTTTTTGACTGTAATGTCTTCTGAGTCTATGGCAACCATGACCGGAGAGTCTTTTTTACAAACAGCATTATCCGGTATTCCTTTTTCCGATAAAGCTGAGTTTGTAGAATGCGCCGATGCTCTTGAGACAGCTGCTTCCGCATACAATATCGTAGGAAGTCTTGTGGATACTACAGGTAAAACCTGGCCTTCACCCTATCCGCTTGGAGAGGTTGCGCAGAATGCCATAATGTCTACTTTCTTCCTGGAAAGTGCGGATACCTCTTCCGATAGCTCTTTGGATACAACAGAAAAAGATGCCTTATGGTCCGCTTATATCTCATCTTCATATTCCACATATTCTGCAGTAACACCGGCTCTATCTCATACTGTCATAACAGACCCTCTCTATGCTATATTAAGTGCAGTTGGTCTTGATTTTCTTGTAGGAGGGGCCTGATGATAGGCAGACGCTTTTGGCTGGTTGTTCTTTTTGTTGCCTCAGTTGATGGCCTCTTTGCAGATACAATATTAGAACAGCCACTTTTGCCTTTTACTTCCAAATACGCGGCTCAGGGTTTCTCCGGTACTGTTACAGATAATTCCTTTGCCTCTATGTTTTCCAATCCGGCAAGTTTCTATTCTGATAAAGCACTTATAACCATCCTTGACACCTCCATGTGGTTTCATATTGCTCCCCGGTATTTGCTTGCAACAATTCTGCCCTTTCTTGATCCCTCTGCAGGAGCATCTCTTACCGATGCGGTTTCCTTACAGGCAACCAGCAATGGTATAGGCGCAGGTTTATCAGCAGGATTTGGCTATACCGGCAAGGGGATTGGTATAGGACTTTCGCTTGTTACGGATAGTTACCTTTATGGCAAAAGCTTTCCTTTGGGTATAGAAGGAGTAATAGCAGGAGAGTATACAATAATTGTGGGAGGAGCAGGTGAGTTAAACCTGTGGGGAGCAAAAATTACAGCCGGAGCAGATGTAAGACCATTCATAAGAGCTTATACAGCCCTGGATGCAGAATCCTCTGGACAACTTTTGGTAAGCATGCTTGGGATGGGAGAGCTTGGAGCATCTACACCTTTTGGAGAGCAAAAAAACACACTTACAGGATACGGACTTGCTTTGGACATAGGCATAAGAGCAAGAATTGCAGACAGCCTTATATTGGGAGCTGTTCTCAGGGACATAGGAAACACAAGGCTATATTATACCAGAAACACATTCAATCAGGCATTCTCATCCTTTTTTCTTTTTAGCGTACCACAGGGAGGAGATGCGCTCTCAGATCTGTACATCGTTCCCATGTCCGTAAGACTAGGGATAAGCTGGCATCCTGATTTAAAAGAACTCGCCCTATTATTTGATCCGACACTTACCGTAGAAATAGCAGACCCCTTTGGTTGGACAGACCCTTCCGTATACACTACCCAAAGTTGGCTCACAAGACTTCATCTGGGTACGGAGCTCAAGCTGCTTAACTCCGTATTCCTAAGAGCAGGCATCAACTCGGGATACCTCACATGGGGATTAGGATTTGACCTGCGGTATGTGGCCATAGATCTGGCAAGTTATACAGTGGAAAGAGGCATCAATCCTGGAGACAGACCATGCTCCGGAATAAGCATAAATCTAAATATAAGATTATAAAAAGACCTTGACACAGTGCCCTGTTTTTTGTATAGTCCTAGCACATTGTGTGGGCCGCTAGCTCAGCAGGTAGAGCAACGCCCTTTTAAGGCGTGGGTCACAGGTTCGAACCCTGTGCGGCTCATACGTCTCCTTCGTCTAGGGGTTAGGACACAGGGTTTTCATCCCTGTAACAGGGGTTCGAATCCCCTAGGAGACGCCTTTGCTGCCGACCTGTTCGGCAGCAATTTTTTTATAAATTAAGTAAACCGAACGCGGATACCATAAACGGTATCCGCTTTTTATATCTAACAGACCTCTTATCTACTCCAGAGCCTTAGCCCTATAGCTCCCTGAAGACCAAAAGAAAAATTAGGAAAAACAAAAGGATCTGATATAACCTGAGTAAGAGTAGGTGTAATCTCCAGAAACAGCTCAAGAGGAGAGACTGGGAACACATTGAGACCAATAGGAATCCTCCCTCCAAGCTGGACACTATTACTGTCATTAACATTAGTGTAGCCAAAATAAAAACCAAGACCAATGTAATAATTGAGAAACCCTATAAGAGGCTCGTTGGCAAACCAGTAATCACCAGTAATCCCCAGAGAAACCAGATTCTCTCCAAAGGTAAAACCCACCCCCCACAAAAGAGGAGAACCATCAGGCTTTATGGAAAGCAGCATATTACTCCCGGGCAACCCACCCAAAGGCTCAAGACCCGCTGCAATACCAATACCAAAAGCACTTATACTCATACCTGACAGAATCAATACCAAGACCATAATAAGAGCAATCCTTTTAAAACTCATAAACCCTCCATATATATTTTCTTATAATAAGATAGAGTGAATGCATACAAAAAACAAGTAGAAATTGACTTGCAGTAAAAATACTGCTAACCTTAAACAATGAAAAAAACACTCCCCCTGCTTTTTTTTGCATTTATCTCTTTATTTTCCTGCACAAGCCCGCCAAAAGAAATCGCAGAAGCCTATTTTTCACTTGGTAATTCTTACTACAACGATGGCGATTACGAGCAGGCTATAGAATATTATAAAAAGGCAGAAAAATATAAAAGTAACACAGAAAGGCTATATTACAATCTGGCAATGGCATACATTCATACACAACAATATCAGGAAGCAGAAAAGCTTCTGAAACAACTGGAAGAAAAAGACAAAAACAATATAAAGGTGCTCTCTGTCCTAGGTTACTTGGAGGCAAGCAAAAAAAATTATGAGAAAGCAGAAGAATATTATATAAAAGCCATAGAAATATCCCCTTATGACGAAAAACTATATCATAACATGGCAGTATTTCTTGCAGAGCAGGGGAGAGAAAAAAAAGCTCTGGAATACTCAGAAAAAGCATACACAATCAAACAGGATGAAAAAAAAATAAAAGTACTGTATGCCTATTTAAACTTAAAAAATAATCCCGATGACACAGATGCCCTCATGTTGGCAGAAGAAGCTGCAAGAGCGGACCAGAGCAACACAAAACTTCTATTCCTTCTTGTATACACCTATGAAAAAAAAGAAAAATATGCGGATGCAGTATCACTTCTCAACATAATCATTGCTACAGATAAAGAGAACAGGGAAGCACTGTTTGACAGAGCCAGAATGCATCTTCTCTATACCGGAGAGACAAAGCAGGGGCTGGAGGATCTAAAATCCGCGATGGAAAAAGGCTATGATAATCAAAAAAAAATACAGCAACTTTTGAACTCACCTCTCTTACTTGCAAAAAAAGAAGCAGAGGAAATATTATCCTCTGCTTCTAAATAATCACAATAATAATATCAATCAAGATACTATGGCCTCTTTTACAGCCTTGGCTACATCTTCAATTGCCATATTGGCAGGAATATTCTTAATAAGCCCCTTCTCTGTATAGTAAGCAATAAGAGGTGCTGTCTGCTTTTTATATACCTCCAGTCTGTTCTTTATTGCTTCTGGCTGATCATCAGGCCTTATTATAAGATCTTCCCCTGTTTCATCATCTTTGCCTTCCACCTTGGGGGGATTATACTCGATATGGTATACCCTTCCTGTAGAAGGGCACACCCTTCTTCCAGAGAGCCTTTTTATCACTGCCTCATCGGAAATATCAAAGTTGACAACATAATCAAGAGAAGAAAACTCAGCCAGCCCGTCAGCTTGGACGATTGTTCTTGGGAAACCGTCAAGAATAAAACCCTCTTTAGCATCTTCCTTGGAGAGTCTGTCTTTTACCAGAGCTATTGTAAGCTTATCCGGTACAAGCTCTCCACTTGCAAGAATGGATTCCACCTTCTTGCCCAGTTCTGTTTTATTCTTTATAGCTTCTCTAAAAAGATCTCCTGTAGAAATGTGAGGAATCCCTAGGTCTTTGCTCACAATAGCTGCTATTGTCCCTTTACCGGCTCCCGGAGGTCCGAGAAAAACAAGTCTCATCATTTTACTCCTTGTAAAAACAGTGGATAAACATTTTTATCAAAATGATAAAAAATCTTCAAGATAAAATATTTTACTTGAAAAGTATTAAACAGATTAATAAATTATATTAGGAGGAAATAATGAGTTTCAAAGAAAAGCTTAACCAGATAATAGAAAAAAGTGCAGAAGCCTCTGCGGAGTTCTTCACTCAGGTAAAAGATAAGACAAAAGAAGCAACAGAAAAAAGCGTACTTAATGTAGAGATATTTAAGTTGGAACAGCAGGTAAACAAAAAAATAGCACTTCTTGGTGCAGAGGTGTATGACTTGCTGGTAGAACAGGGCAAGGGCTCTGTTAGCGCAAGAACTCCTGATTTGGTACCTCTGTTGGAAGAAATTAAGAACCTCAAGGCTGCAATAGATAAAAAACAAGAAGAACGTGATGCTCTTGGAAAAAAAGAAGAAAGCCAGGGAAATAAAGAAAAAAGCTCCACTCAGGAGAATAAAGAATCAGAGTAGTTATAATTTTTTATATAACAATGTGTTATAAAATAAGGGCAAAATAAAAATATTTTTTGAAAAAAGGTGTTGACAAAGATGTCGCCTGCAGGTATATTACGCACACAATCAACGAGGACATTAACAAAGCCTCTTGACGAGAAGAAAGATCGGGTGCATAATATTTAACTGCACC